>DASZKN010000027.1:0-1786 GCA_035552855.1 Trebonia sp.
CCTGTGCCTGGCGCACGGCGGCGGCACGCTGCCGTGGCTGCTGCCCCGCCTGGACCGGGGCGAGCTGATCAAGAACCCGGCTACGCCCGCGGGCCGGCTGCCCAGCGCGCTGGCTCGGTCGCTGTACAGCGACTCGCTGACCTACGACGAGCAGAGCCTGCTGCTCGCGGTGGGCCGGTACGGCGCCGGGCACGTGGTGCTCGGCACCGACTATCCCTTCGCGGCCGCGGAGACGCCGCCCGGCGCGGTGCTCCGCGGGCTCGCCGACCAGGCGCTGGCCGACGCTGTTCGCTCGGGAAACGCGCAGGCTCTGTTGCGGCAAAGCGCCCCCGCGTAGGCACGACACAGAAGGACGAGCGCGAAGGAGCGCGGTGATGGCCGAGGTACTCGGACTAGGACTCACGCACTATCCCCTGCTGTCGGTTCCGGATAGCCACATGGCCGACCTGCTCCGCTGGACGCTGACCGACCCCGGCATCCCCGAGGCCGAGAAGGACCCCGCGAACTGGCCCGAGCAGATGCGCGCGGACTGGGACGGCGACGGGGGCACCGCCGCGGCCGCGGTGCACCGGGCGGACCTGCGGCGGCACCTGGCCCGGTGCCGGGCCGCCCTCGACGAGTTCAAGCCGGACGTGCTCGTCGTCTGGGGCGATGACCAGTACGAGAACTTCCGCGAGGAAGTCGTCCCGCCGTTCTGCGTCCTGGCCTACGGGGAGACCGAGGTCGAGCCGTTCGGCGTGATGAACGACCGCGGCGCGCCGAACGTGTGGGGGCTGCCGGACGACATGTCCTTCACCTTGCACGGCGACGCCGAGGCGGCCAGGAAGCTCACCGGCGACCTGCTCGCCGACGGGATCGACATCGCCTACTCCTACGCCAAGCGAGAGAAGGCGCACTTCCCCCACGCCATCGCCAACACCCAGCTCTTCCTCGACTACGACAACGCCGGGCGCGAGTTCCCCTACAAGGTCGTGCCGATCACGGTCAACTGCTACGGCCAGCACGCCATCGCGCGGCGGGGCGGCCTCGCGCGCTTCGCCGACATCCACGACGAGCGCCTCGACCCGTCCGGGCCGTCACCCGCCCGCTGCATGGCGGTCGGCGCGGCGGTGGCCCGGGCGATGCGCAGGACAGGCAAGCGGGTCGCGCTGGTCGCCTCGTCGAGCTGGTCGCATGCGTTCCTCAACGACAAGGACTGGCACCTGCGCCCGGACACGGCCGCGGACCTGCGGCTCTACGACGCGTTCGTCAAGGGCGGCTACGCCACCTGGGAGGCGGTCACCGGCAAGGAGATCGTCGACGCCGGCCAGCACGAGATGCTCAACTGGTTCTGCCTCGCGGGCGCGATGCGCGAGCTCGGCCTGCCGCTGACCTGGTCGGCCTTCACGGAGACGGACGTCTTCAACTCCAACAAGTGCTTCGCGATCTTCGACGGCAACGGAAGGGCCAGCTAGTGAGCGCCATGACCATCGAGACAGCCGGCAAGACGACCGACGCCGGCGGCCTGGTCCGCGACCGCCCCGGCAACGCTCACCAGTAGCACCAACCGGAGACGACGATGACTCTGCTTAGCAGCGCTCCCGCCCGCACCTCGGTCCCGATCGTGGCGGAGGACCCCGGCCGGCACCAGTTCCGCGTGCACCGTGACTCGATGACCTCCCCGGCGATCTTCGCCGCGGAGATCGCGCGGATCTTCAACCACTCCTGGCTCTACGTCGGCCACGAATCCGAGGTGCGTGAGCCGGGCGACTACGTGCGGCGCCCGCTCGGCGGCCGCCCCGTCTTC
>DASZKN010000028.1:0-3087 GCA_035552855.1 Trebonia sp.
GCGCTTCGACGCCAACACCTACCTGCGCATGTCACGCGCGCTGACGTACTTCGATCTCGCGCGGCAGTACGGCGGCGGATCGCTCGAGCGGGCCCTGGACAGCGTTCGCGCGCGGACCCTGCTGCTCGCGTTCAGTTCCGACTGGCTGTACCCGCCGTCCGCGTCGAGGGAGGTCGCCGACGCGCTTCGCGCGCTCGGCAAGCGGGTCGAATCCCACGTGATCGAGGCGCCGTACGGCCACGACTGCTTCCTGCTCGAGGAAGCGCGGCAGACGCCCATCATCCGTCGCTTCCTGGCCGGAGCCGGGGCCGGCGGGTCTTACGGATGACGTCAAGAAGGGGATCTTCGTGACCGACAAGTCCTCCCGGGTCGAGGCCCTGCCTGTCGAAGAGGGCCGGGCGTTCGGATTCGAGACGCGGCAGTTGCACGCCGGGCAGCGGCCCGACCCGAACACGGGCGCGCGCGCGGTGCCGATCTTCCAGACGACCAGCTACGTGTTCGAGGACCCGGAGTCAGCGGCGGCGTACTTCAACCTGCAGGAGTACGGGAACACGTACTCGCGGATCATGAACCCGACCGTCGCGGTGTTCGAGGAGCGGGTGGCGAACCTCGAGGGCGGCGCCGGCGCGGTGGCGTTCGCCAGCGGGATCGCCGCGCAGGCCGGCGCGCTGTTCACGCTGCTGCAGCCGGGAGACCACGTCGTGTCGTCCTCGGCGCTGTACGGCGGGACGGTGAACCAGTTCAAGCACTGGCTGCGCAAGATGAATGTCGAGCTGACGTGGGTCGACCCCGACGATCCTGCCGCATGGGAGAAGGCGGTCCGCCCGAACACCAAGGCGTTCTTCGGCGAGACGATCGGCAACCCGGCCGGGAACGTGCTGGACATCGAGACCCTGGCGGCCATCGCGCATTCCCGCGAGCTGCCGCTCATCGTGGACAACACGTTCGCGACGCCGTACCTGTGCCGCCCGATCGAATGGGGCGCCGACATCGTGATTCACTCGGCGACAAAGTTCATCGGCGGCCACGGCACGAGCATCGGCGGGGTGGTCGTCGAGGCGGGCACGTTCAACTGGTCCAACGGGCGGTTTCCCGTGGTCGCGGAGCCGTCGCCGGCCTATCACGGCCTGCAGTTCCACGAGACGTTCGGGACGTACGGCTACCTGATGAAGCTCCGGGCCGAGACCCTGCGCGACCTGGGCGCGGCGCTCTCGCCGTTCAACGCCTTCCTGTTCCTGCAGGGGCTCGAGACGCTGTCGCTGCGGATGGAACGCCATGTCACTAACGCGGTGGCGGTCGCGGAGTTCCTGCAGTCCCACGAACTGGCGTCGAACGTGACCTACCCCGGACTGCCGTCGAGCAGGTACCAGCCGCTGGCGGACAAGTACCTGCCGCGCGGGGCCGGCGCGGTGTTCTCTTTCGACTGCGCCGGCGGCCGGGACGGCGGGCAGGACCTCATCCGGGGCGTGACCCTCTGGTCTCACCTGGCCAACGTCGGCGACGCGAAGAGCCTGATCATCCACCCGGCCAGCACGACGCACCGCCAGCTGGGCGACGACGAGCTGCGGGCCGCCGGCGTCGGGCCGGGGACGGTGCGATTGTCGGTCGGCACCGAGTCCGTCGAGGACCTGATCTGGGATCTGCGGCAGGGTTTCGCGCTCGTCGCTGCGACGGCGGGCGCCGGCAGGAAGGCGGCGACTCCATGATCGATCTGGCGCGGTACCAGGATCCGCTCACGATCCAGCGCGTGCTGCATACCGCCAGCACGATCGCGATCGTGGGCCTGTCGAACAACGAGCTGCGGGCCAGCTACTTCGTCGGCTACTACCTCAAGCGGCACGGCTACCGGGTGATCCCCGTGAATCCCCGCGAGACGGAGATCCTCGGGCAGAAGTGCTACGCGAGCCTGCTGGACATGCCCGAGCCGGTGGACGTGGTGAACGTCTTCCGCACGCCGGATGCGCTGCCCGGTATCGCGCGGGACGCGGTGGCGATCGGCGCCGGCGCCCTGTGGTGCCAGTTCGGCGTGATCAACGAGGAGGGCGCGCGGATCGCCGAGGACGGCGGCGTGACCGTGATCATGGACCGCTGCCTCAAGGTCGAGCACGCGCGTTACGTGGGCCGGATGCACTGGCTCGGCTTCAACACCCAGCGCATCACCGCCGTCCGCGGCGGGCTCCAGTAGCCGGCGGTGACGGTGACGCGGCCCAGCCAAGGCAACGCGTCACGAAGCGGTCGAGGAGATGTTCTTCTGGCCCGCTATACGCCAGCATCACGCCGCGAGCAGGCTCGTCACATCGGCCGGCTGGCACAACTCGGGGCCACCCGGGTAGCAGAGTGGCCCTATCCGCCGGGCGCGGACTTTGTCGTCATGCGTGATCCGGACGGCAATGAGTTCGGCGCTGTCCCGAGCGCACCGCTGACATCACCCCGGGCACCGAACGGCCGCAGCAGGTCAGCGCGTAGCCGATGCCCCGCCGCCCTGGAGTTCCCCGGCGCTGGCTTGCGCGCCAGGGTGACCGGCGAGCGCGGCAGCCTGCCGTTCGGATTCGGCGTTCAGCTCGGCGCCGAGCAGGATTGCCAGCCCGGTCAGGTAGAGCCAGAAGATGAGAATCACCACCCCGGCGAACGCCCCGTAGGTCTTGCCGTACGAGCCGAAGCTCTTCACGTAGAACGAGAAGCCCGAGCGAGGCGACCAGGAAGATGACTGTGCCCAGCAGGCCGCCCGGGCTGACCCACTGCCAGCGCGGTGTCTCGCGGTTCGGCCCGAAGAAGTAGTAGACCGAGAACAACAGCGTGATCAGAATGAGGGTCGCGGCCCAGCGCACGATCGTCCAGACGATGGTAAACGCGGTCCCGCTGATGACGACGTGGCCCTCGATCCCCTTTCCGATCGCGGGGCCGAACACGATCAGCGCCGAGGCGACGCCGCCTATGACCGCCGTGGCCAGCATGAGCGGGACCGCGTAGAGGCGCTTGACCAGGAACTTGCGGTCGACCGGGACCTCATAGGCGATGTCGAGCCCGGTTTCCAGCGCGGCCATGCCACTAGACGCGCTCCACACCGCGACGACCACGCCGATGATC
>DASZKN010000029.1:0-26390 GCA_035552855.1 Trebonia sp.
GCGAGCTCGGGAGCGCGGCTGCTCCAGCCGGAGGCGGTGGACGCGCTCGTGGGGCGGCTGTTCCCGCTGGCGACGGTCGTGACGCCGAACCTGATGGAGGCACAGGCGCTGACCGGCCTCGACACGACCGACCGCGCCCCGCTCGCGGAACGCCTCGTGAAGCTCGGCGCGGCGGCCGCCGTCGTCACCGGCGGCCACGGCCCTGACCCGGCGGACCACCTCTACGACGGCACGACGCACGTGGCGATCCCCGTGCCGCGGCACGCGGTCGCGGCGACGCACGGCGCCGGCTGCACACACTCGGCGGCCCTGGCCGCGGGCCTGGCCGCCGGCCTGTCGCTGCCCGCCGCGGCCCGTCAGGCGGCCACGGTCGCCTCCGACGCGGTCGCCCACGGCCTCCCGTCCCTGGGCGCCGGCGACGGCCCCGTCCACGCCCTCCACACCTAACCCCGCCCCCGCCACCCCACCGGCCCCGCCCGGCCGCGCTGCTTTTCGCCGACCGCTGGCGGAGCGCCGGCCGACGGGTGCTGTTCGCCGCGTCGCCGCGGGCCGCTGCGGGCCGCCAGCCGGGCGCGCGGGGGCGCGATCATAGGGTGGGGCAATGAGCGACTCGTTTACCGCCGAGCTATGGTCCGGCATAACCGATATTTACGATTCGATCCTTGCGCATCCGTTTCTCACCGGGCTGACCGACGGGACGTTGCCGCCCGCGGCCTTCGCGTTCTACGTCGTGCAGGACGCGCTTTATCTCCGGCAGTACGCGGCGGCCCTGGCCGCGGTCGCGAGCCGGGCGCCGGAACCGGCCGCGGCCGCCATGTTCGCGCGACATTCCGCGCAAGCGATCGCGACCGAGCTTGAACTGCACACCGCGCTGCTGCCCGAACTCGGCATTACCGATGACGCCGTCGCCGCCGCCCGGCCGGCGCCGGCCAACCTCGCTTATACCAGCTACCTGCTCGCCGCTATTCGCGGCGGGAGCTACGCCGAAGGCGTGGGCGCGGTCCTGCCGTGTTACTGGATTTACCGGGAGGTGGGCAAGGAACTCATCCGGCGCGGCTCGCCGGATCCCCGGTACCAGCGGTGGATCGATACCTATGGCGGCGAGGAGTTCGGGGTCGTGGTCGAGGATGTGCTGGCCGAGGCGGACGCGATCGGACCTTTCCTTTCCGCGGCCGAGCGCGAACGTGTCCGTCATCACTTCTACGCCACAAGCCGTTACGAGTGGATGTTCTGGGACATGGGATACCGCCAGGAATCCTGGCCGGTCTAGCCACGGCCCAGATTGTCGTGAATGTCGGATAGCATAGAGGGGAGTCGTATAAGATCACGTCGGCTTAGCGCGGTACAAAGGCTTGACCGGTGGGCGGTCGCCCCGGAATTTGCCTTACGACGTGCGGACGGGGTGGGTCGGAGCAGCTAACGCCGCGGTCATCGATTATGATGACTGTCGAATCAATGAAAGGCGGAATACAGTGGCCCAGAAGGTACAGACCCTGTTCATCGACGACATCGACGGTGGCGAGGCGGATGGCACCGTTCGTTTTGCGCTGGACGGCACGGAATACGAGATCGACCTTAACGCGGAGCACTCCGAGGAGCTTCGCACGGCGCTCGGGAAGTACGTGTCACACGCCCGCAAGGTTGGCGGTTCCTCGCGTCGGGGTGGCCGCGTCGCAGGTCGGGGCGCTCGCGGCGGCGGCAGTGCGCTGAACACCACTGAGATCCGCAACTGGGCGCGCGAGCAGGGATATGACATTAAGGACCGTGGCCGGGTGCCTGCCGACCTGGTGGCCAAGTACCAGGCCGCCACGGGCAAGTAATAAGTATGGATTCGACAGAAAACGCCCCCAGCGTGCGCGCCGGGGGCGTTTTTGCTGCCGGATAAATCCGCTCAGGCGTACGTGCTTTCCTCGTCGCCCGCGGCGTCGTCGTCTCCGGCGCCGTCCGCCGCGATACCGTCGCTTTCGTTCTTCTGATCGTGGTTGTCGTCGCTGTCCGCGATCTCGTCACTTGTATCAGTAACCGGCGGGATAGGACCGGGCCAGGACGGCTGAGCCGACGGCGGAGCGGCCGGATGGACGGGTTCGGTAATCATCCAGGCGCACGATATGAGCATGGCTATGACGAACACACAGTAGACCCAGAATATCGGCGTGACACCCGAACTGATCGTGAGCCCGGCGGCGGCCGCCTCAGACGGGCTGATGCCGAACTGGGTGGGTGATGTCGGCTCGCCGGCCTGAATAAGCGCGGATATCGCTTGTGCTGCCATTGGCACGATCGCGCCGGCCAGCAGGGCCGAGCCGTGCCGCATCGGGCGCCAGAGCGCGGCGACCACCGCGACCGCGACCACCGCGACCATGACGAGCACGTTCCCCGTAATAACCACACCTGGGCTCGAAAAGGCGTTGCCCGCCGTGATCGTCTGCGTACCGCTCGACGATGCGAGCGTGTAACTGTCCCAGGAGGGCGCGAACGCGGCGACCGTGCCGAGCGCACCGAGCACGAGCAGGGCGATCGGGCCAACGTGCTCGGCCCGCGGTCGCACCGGCCCGCCGCGCCTGGCAGCGGCGAGCCCCGCGTCCGTCGCGCCAGCGGTCTCCGCCTCCGCGTCGCGGCGCGCATGACGGGTCACGAGGGCGACCACCGATCCGGCCGCGCAGAACAGCCAGCCGATGAGGGTGAGTATCAGGCCCGTCTCGGTGCCGGACTGACCGGCGACCACCTCGCCAAGGTCGGAGACGAACAAGCCGAGGGTCACCGCGCTCAGGCCGGCGGCGAGCAGCGCCCCTACGCGGAGCAGTCCGCTGGGCTCAGCGCCGTGCGGGCCGCCGGCGCGCGCGCCGCGCAGGATGAGGAAGGCGCTGACCGCCCACCCGGCGAGATAAAACAGGTGCGGCACCAGCTCGGCGGTCTGCGAGGCCAGGCTCTGCCCGGTGAAGTAATCCGGGAACAGCCCGACGATGCCGATGAGCACACCGAAGCCGAGCAGCGCGGCGGCGATGACGGGCCCGCTCAGCCGGCGGTTCTTGGCGGTCGCGTCCTCGGCGGTCGCGCCGTCAGCGCGCCCAGCACGCCATCTACGGATGCCGGGGAACTTGACGCCCGAGCTCGACGGCTCGACGGCGGCGATGGTTTGCGGGGTCTCGATTGAGACGAAGCGGGTCCACGCCTGCGCCCAGCCCTCGCGGGTCTCCGGCCAGCGATCGATCGGGTCGGACTGCGGTGCGTCCGCGACCCAGATCCCGTAGTACCGCTTTCCCCGCCCGATCTCGTATCTCGCGCCTCGATGCGAGATGGTCACCTTGTCCGGCACGGTTCCAGCCTCCATGTCCTGCCAGTTGCTTACTGCTACGAACATATGGTCTGTAGCTGTAAGTCTCCTGGAAGCTTCCTCAATCGCTTCTGTGCAAGCGGAAACGCCGGCAAGCACCGGGAAGATCAGTAGTGGATGGCACCGGGGGCGCCACCGCCGACCGCGATCGCGTCGCCGTTGACCGCCACGCTCTTAGGGCTGGCGAGGAAAGCGACGACCGACGCCACCTCCTCGGCGGTGACGAGCCGGCCGATGCTCACGGACGCCGCGGCCCGGCGCCGCGCCTCGGCCACGGACACGCCGGCCCGTTCGGCTTGCCCGGCGAGTATCTCCGGGGTCTTCTCCGTGACGGTCATGCCCGGATGCACCACGGTGACGTTGATCCCGTCGGGACCGAGCTCGTCGGCCAGGTTCTTCGTCAGCGCGGCGACGGCCACGTTGCGGACGGTTCCGGTGACCGAGCCCGTGGCCCTGGCCGCCAGCCCGCTGACATTGACGATCCGGCCCCAGCCGGCCGCCCGCATGTGCGGCACGACCTCGCGGATGCACCGGAGGTAGCCGAGCACCTTGACGTTGATCTGCTCGCTGAAATCGTCGGCCGTGAAGTCGGTGATGCCGATGACCGCGCCGGTGTTCGGCCGGGCAGCCGCGTTGACCAGGATGTCGACTCCGCCAAGCTCCGCGACGACCGCCGCGACCATCTCCCGGACGGACTGGTCGTTGCCGGTGTCGGCGCTGACCGCGATCACGGCGCCCCCCGCGTCGGCCGCGATCGACTCGCGGGCCGCGTCGAGAGCGGCCTTGTCGCGGGCCACGAGCGCGACATCGGCGCCCTCGGCCGCCAGCGCCCGGGCGATCGCGAGCCCGATCCCGCGGTTCCCGCCCGTCACGAGCGCGTGCTTTCCCTTGAGTTCGAGATCCATATACGAATACTTTCACACGCGTCGGTTAGGGCCATGATCATGACTGCCGACTCACCAGAACCGCCCACCTCGCATGCCGATCTGCTCGAGCGACCGATTTTCGCCCACCTGGCGACGGTGCGGCCGGATGGCTCGCCGCAAAGCAGCGTGATGTGGTTCGCGTGGGACGGCTCGCGAATCAAACTGACGCACACGAAGACGCGGCAGAAATTCGCCAGCCTGGCGCGCGAGCCGCGCGTCGGCCGGTAAGTCAGTGTTCGCCGCCTAAGCGGATGCCAGGGGAGACACCAGGTGCGTTAGGGAAAATGCTGTTGACTGTAAACCAGTGAGCGCGCTCGGGTGTCTAACAAAATGGGTGTTCGCACCGCTCCCTTGGTGCCGCCCGAGCCGTTCTTCCTCATCCCGACCGAGACCTCGAGCTTCGTCGCGACGCAGACCTCTTCCCGGTCGGCCGCGTTCGACATCACGTCGTACTCGGGCGACCCGGACCTGCCGAGCGAGGCGCCCGGCAGCGGGCCGCTGTGCGCGCGGACTCGGCGGCGGTCGGGTACGCGCCGCCGGGCGGCGAGGTCACGGCCGGCATCTACGAGACCGAGCCGAGCGAGTGCGGTCCCTACCCGGTCGGCGGCGAGCCGTCCGGCACGGCGGCCGACTCCCTGGTCATCACGACCAAGGCGTTCGACGGCGGGGTCACCTCGACCGCGGGCGACCTGTTCGCCGGCTCGACGTTCGCGCCGGTCACGATCAAGCCCGGCAAGTCGGCCACGATCATCGTGACGATCAAGCCGTCGGAGTACCCGTCGGGCAGCGTCGTGAAGGGGACGCTGTACGTGGACGCCTTCGACGGCGGGATCCCGCCGTACGGCGCCCAGTCGGCCTCCGAACTGTACGCGCTGCCGTACAAGTTCACCGCCGACCGCTAGGCCGCCGCCGCGTTGTCCGCCGGGGACGTCTCCAGCGGCGCCTTCGCGGTGTCGGGGGGGAGCGTGGCCGGGTTCACGAACGTGCTGCCGTCCGGCCCCGCCTGGACGGCCTCGTGCAGCGCGCTGCCATTGAGGTACTGCCGCCACGTGAGGAACCACTGCGTCCAGCCGTTGTCCCAGACGCCGCCGCGCGGGCTGTTCTCCATCGTGATCGGGTCACCGGGCACGGCCAGCTTGTAGTAGGTCTTCGCGTCGGCGGGGGAGAGGTTCACGCAGCCGTGACTGACGTTCTCGAAGCCCTGCTGGCCGACCGACCAGTAGGCGTCGTGGAAGTAGTCGCCGCTGAACGTGAACCGCACCGACCAGGGCACCAGCAGGCTGTAACCAGGACCGGTCATCCGCACCGGGTTGGCCTTCTCGATCGTCAGGTAGCTGCCGTCCGGGGTGTCGTCGCCCGGCTTGCCGGTGCTGATCGGCCAGTCGTAGCGCAGCTTGCCGTTGTAGTAGATCCGCGTGCGGTGGGTCTTCGGGCTGCCGACGGCGATCAGCGACGCCCCGATCCGGAACGTCTGCGTCAGCGTGTGGTGCCCGTAGACGCCTGGCGCGCCCTCGACACCGTCGAGGTGCCCGGTGAAGCTCACACTGGTGTTCGCCGGCCAGTAGTCCCGCGGCCGGAAGTACGCGCAGCTCACCGCCATGTTGCAGGAGTCGTCCCAGTACCAGGCGCCGGTTACCGGCTTGGACGAGTTGATCTGGAGTGCCCGCTCGACCGCGGCCTTGTTGGTGATGTGCTGGCTGAAGTACAAGATGACCGGCATCCCGACCCCGTACGTCTGGCCGTATCCCTCCAGAATCTCGGTCGTGAACGTCTTCGCGGGCGTAAGCGTCTTGAACGCGGCTGTCTGCGTGACCGCGCGGCCGTTCACCCGCGCGCTGGCGGTCACGGTGTAGGACTGGGACACGCCGAGCGTCCAGGTGCTGTGCCAGGACGTCTTGCCGCCGTTGTAGGTGCCGGTGACCGGGGAACCGGACGTGTGCACGGCGACGTTGGTCAGCGTGCCGCTCGCCGCGGTGACCGTGATGCCCGCCGACGGGTCGGCGCTGGCCGTGCGGTTGGCCGGCGTGATCGTGAGGTAGCGGGGGGCGGGCGACGGCGACGGGGCCGGCTGCGCGCTCGCACCGGACGAGGCCGCGCTGGTCTGGCCGGAGCCGTGCCCCGCCGTCTTGCCGGGCGCGGTCCCGCTTGTGCACGCCGATGCCGCGAGCGCCAGCGCCGCCGTGGCGGCGAGGCCCGTTAGCCTCTTCCCGATGCCGCTCATAAGTGACCCATTCCCTCGGGGGCGCCGCGGTAGTCACTCGCGATCGCGCCGATGTCGTCACGACCGTGAGCGTCTTCTGCATTTCCCTTAAATACCGTCTTAACGCCTGCGGTGGCGTCAGTGAAAGTTGACTTGGGCCACCCCAGGGCCTTGCTCATGTCACAGTCGTACGGGTGTGATTCGTCATGAGAGGTGTCAGCACTCGACCGAAGCGATGGGACGGAATGGACGACGACTGGCTGGTCTGGCGTTACGAGGCCAGCCGCGCGCGGTTGCGGAGCATGGCCTACCGGATGCTCGGCTCGATGAACGACGCCGACGACGCCGTCCAGGAGGCGTGGATACACGTCGCGGGCGGCGACGCGACGGGCGTGGCCAACCTGGACGGCTGGTTCACGACGATCGTCGCGCGGGTATGCCTCGACATGCTGCGGTACCGCAAGTCGCGCCGTGAAGCACCCGCCGACGTGAGCGCCGCCGCCTTCGTCGGCGCCCCTTTGGACGGCGCCGGCGGCGGCGTGGCGGCCGGGCCGGAGCAGGAGGTCATGCTCGCGGACTCGGTGGGCATCGCGCTGCTCGTCGTGCTCGACAAGCTCGCGCCCGCCGAGCGGGTGGCGTTCGTGCTGCATGAGATGTTCGGCCTCCCGTTCGCCGAGATCGCCGCCATCACCGGGCGGTCGCCCGCGGCGGCGCGGCAACTGGCCAGCCGGGCGCGGCGGCGGATCCACGGCGCCGCGGGTACCTACGGCGCGGCGGGTGCCGACGGCGCGGCGGGCCCGACGGTGCTGGCCCGCCAGCGCGCGCTGGCCGAGGCGTTCCTCGCCGCCTCGCGCGGTGCGGACCTCGGGGGGCTGCTCGCGGTGCTGGACCCGGACGTCGTGCTGCGCGGCGACTCGGCGGCGCTGCCGTCCGGCGTCGCGATCACGATCCGGGGCGCCAGGCGAGTCGCGCGGGCGGCGCGCTCCGCCGCGGCGCGGTCCCGCTACTACTCGGGCATCGCGCTGGTCAACGGCATGCCGGGCATCGTGTACGCGCCGCGCGGGCGGCTGACCGTGGTGCTGGTCTTCTCCTACAGCGAGGAGCGGATCTCCGGCATCGACGTGATCGCCGAGCAGGCGCGGTTGGACGCGCTCGGCTTGGCGCTCCCGTGACTCAGCCCCGGAAGATCTCCTGCTGGAACCACTGCCACAGCCGCGGGATGCCGTCCTCGCGCTTGACCGTCGGCGCGAAGCCGAGCATCTCCCGCGCCAGGTCATAGGAGGCGAAGTTGCGGCCTACCTCGCCGGCGCGCGCGGGCCGGTACTCGATCGGGTGGTCCGGGTCGCCCGCGGCGTTCCGGCATAGGTCCGCCAGCTCGGTGATCGAGGTCTCGACGCCGGACGCGGCGTGCAGCACCGTGCCGCCGGGCAGGTCGTCCTTTTCCAGCGCGAGCTGCAGGGCGTTCGAGATGTCGTCGACGTGCACGTAGTCCCGGGACGACGTGCCGTCGCCGTAGATGACGAGCGGCTTGCCGTCGTGCAGCGACTCGAAGAACACGTTCAGCACGCCGCGCTTGCGGTCGCACCAGGGGCCGTAGACGTTGCCGAACCGAATCGCGGCGGTCCGGATGCCGTACGTCTTCGCGAAGGCGTGCGCGTACCCCTCGCCGGCCAGCTTGCTCGCCCCGTAGGGGGACAGCGGCTTCGGCAGTGACTGCTCGTTGACCGGCGGGTTGGCGTCGCCGATAAGCGCGCCGCCGGTCGACGCCTGCACGGTCCGCCGGATGCCGGCCCGCCGGGCCGCGTCCAGCACCTGGAACGTGCCGTTGACGTTGACGTCGAAGTTCATCGCCGGGTCCTGGACGGAGCCGATCACCGATCCCGCGGCAGCGAGATGGATGATCGAGTCCATCCCGGTCAGGGACGCGTCGAGGGCCGCCGGGTCGCGGATGTCGCCCTTGACGAGCTCGGCGTCCACGCCGGTCAGGTGGGCGGCGTCCCCGGTGGTCAGGTTGTCGAGGACCCGGACCCGGTAGCCGCTCGCGACCAGACGGCGGACGAGCGTCGCGCCTACGAAACCGGCGCCGCCGGTGACCAGGACTCCATTGGAAGCACTCACAAGCAGGGAAGTGTAGTGCAGCCAGCGCCAACGCGGGCGCCTCGTGTTCCACCTGCCCGCCGCGATCGACGAGCGGCAGCGTGAGGGCGCGATGACCGGACCGGGCACGTAAGGCGATGGAACGGTTCTTCACACGGCCGCAGAGCTGCGTCGAGGGCCCGGGCGATGTTGAAGGCGATGGCTGCGTGGGCGAGCCAGGCAGCGTTGGCCGTGCACTTCCCTGAGATGCGCCAGCGGCCCGTCCTTGAGTTCGGCGATGACCTGCTCGACGATCGCGTGGTCGCGGTGGGCCTGGTCGGCCGCGACCTAGCCGGGCGTGCGGTTCAGCCGGTGGCGATGCCGGCGAGAAAGAAGGGCAGGAATGCTCCGAAGAGAATGGCGACCTCCAGTGGGCCGGTGTCGGTTTCGTGTGCTTCGCGCAGGAGCTCTTCCAGGATCAGGTAGATGATGACGCTGGCCCCGATCCCGAAGACCAGGGTTTGCAGGGCAGGGTTGGTCTGGGCGATGGTCCAGCCCAACGCGCCGGCGCCGGTGATAGCCGCGCCGATGCCCGCGGCGGCGGTGACGGTGCGCCGGGCTGGCCACCGGTTCTTCACCTCGCTGGCGGCGGTGACTCCGAGCAGTCCCATCTCCGGGGCCAGCGCGATCGCGAACAGCAGCCCGGTGCCTGACCCAAGGGCGGCGGACAGGCCGATGAGCACCCCGTCGACGAGGATGTCGGTGACCACCGTGACCAGCAGGCTGCCGACGCCGCCCTCGCCCTCGTCGCCGAGGAATCCGCGGATCGCCAGCATGCCGGCGAGCCCGACCACCATGCCGATCGCGGTGAATACCAGCTGGTCGGGCCGGGCTTCGAGTTTGGCGAAGATGTCGATCACCAGCCCGGCCAGCACCGTGCCGGCGGCGCCGTGCTGGATCAGGTTGCGCGCCCGCGGGCTGAGCCGTCGGGCGCTTGCGTAGGCTGCGCCGGCGGTGACCGCGACACCACCGATCGCGGCATAACCCACCGACAGCCCGATGCCGGCACTCATCGGCCGACTCCCGGCGCGCCGGTACAGGCCCGACCCCAGCGCGTTCGTCGACCGGAGAAGCGGTGTGGTCGCCGGCTGTCGCTGCGCATCCAACGAGTTTATCCTGTTCGTATGAGCAGAGATTCAGACGTGCCATTGACTTCGGTCGGGTCAGGTACCCCCGTCAGGTTGGATGCCTGCGCGGTGCGGATGGTCGACGTCGACCGGGTGACCGCGGTGCGGTCGGCGATGCCGCCCGAGGACTGCGTCGTAGAGCTCGCCGACGTGTTCGGTCTGCTCGCCGACCCCGGCCGGCTCCGGCTGCTGGTCGCGCTGTTGGAAGGCGAGATGTGTGTCTGCGACATCGCCGCCGCCGCCGGGCAGAGCGAGTCCGGGGTCTCCCACGCGCTGCGGCTGCTGCGTGCCCACCGGGTGGTTCAAGTACGCCGTTCGGGGCGGATGGCCTACTACCAACTGGCCGATTCCCACATCCGGATGCTGCTCGACCTGGCGCTCACCCACACCGCCCACACCAGCGTCCTGCACCCGCAGCCACCCGGCGAGCACCTGGATTGTGACCGGGATGAGTGAACATCGGCCCTGGTGCTTACCCGCCGGTGAGCCGAGCCCGACCGGCGGCCTGCGGGACCGACCGGACCCGCAGGCGGGCGTCGGACCGCACGGTCAGCCTGGCCAGCGGGGCCCGGCTCATCCGCACGCAGCCGCCGCGCACGGCGGCCACGACCGGCGGGAGGGCCATGACGACGGCGGTCACGGTGGGCACCAGCACAGTGTGTCCGCGGACGCGGATAAGCGGTACCTGGGCATCGCACTGGGATCGCCACCGACCACAAGCTCACCCCCGTCAGCACCAGCCTGCTGATCATGCCCGCCCTCGGTCACGTCAAGCACCGCCTGGGCGCCCGACTCGACTCCGACGCCACCGCAGGCGAGGGCACCCAGAACTACCTGTGCGCCGCCCAAGCTGCCGCCGTGCTGCTCGGTCTCGCGATCATCGCCGCCTGGCCCGCCGCCTGGTGGTCCGACCCCGCCATCGGCCTGCTCATCGCCGCCTGGTCGGTACGCGAAGGCCTGGAATCCTGGCGCGTGGACTCAGACTGCACAGGCCGTGTGCGCCTTCCCGATGACTGACGACAGCCGACCTCGCACAGGCAGCCGGTGATCAGTGGTGGGCCAATACGGCGTGCGGATCTGTCTCTGCCGGAGAGCATGCGGGATCGGTGTGCACTGTGACAGCGATCAGCCGGGGCAAGGCGTGCCGCAGCCGGTGCTCGGCCTCTACGGCGATGGCGTGGGCCGCGACCACGGACAGGGCTGGAGCGACGACCAGGTTGGTCTCGGCGTGCAGCTGGTGACCAACCCAGCGCATCTGCAGCGTCTCGATGGCCAGCACACCACGGGTGTCGCCCAGCGTGTGCTCGGCGGTGTCCATGAGGGCGGGGTCGACGGCGTCCAGGACGCGAGCGAAGACTTCCTTGGCCGCGCCGTAAAGCACCGACAAGATGGCGGCCGTGATGACCAATCCGACCGCGGCGTCTACCCAGGACCAGCCGATCCACGCTCCGCCGGCTGCCAGCAGCACGGCCAGTGAGGTGAATCCGTCGGTGCGGGCATGCAGCCCGTCGGCGATCAGCGCCGCCGAACCGATCTGGCGTCCGACCCGGATGCGGTAGCGGGCGGCCCATTCGTTGCCGACGAACCCGACGACCGCCGCGGCGGCCACCCAGCCGATGTTCCTCATTAGCTGTGGCTGGACCAGCCGGTCGACCGCCTCCCAGCAGGCCAGTACCGCCGAGCCGGCCATGATCATCAGGATCACCAGCCCAGCCAGGTCCTCACTGCGGCCCAGCCCATAGGTGAACCGGCGACTGGCCGCGCGCCGACCCAGCACGAAGGCGATGGCCAGCGGGACCGCGGTCAGCGCGTCAGCGAAGTTGTGCACGGTGTCGCCCAGCAACGCCACCGAGCCGCTGAAAGCGACGACCACTGCCTGGCCGACGGCGGTGAGCATCAACCCCGCGAAGGAGATCCACAGCGCCCGCATCCCGACCCGGCTACTCTCCAGTACGGGATCGACGATGTCGCCGGTGTCGTGGCTGTGCGGCCTGACCGCATGTGCGATCCGCGACCACAACCGAGCACCCACGCCCGCCCCGTGGTGGTGCCCGTGACCGTGGCTATTCGGCTGGTCCTCCGAACGAGTCGCCGGTTCGACCGGATCGGGCCGGTGACCGTCACTCATCGCGTCGGCGTCCCTTCGGTAGCAGTCCCGGCGCTGGCCCGTCGAGCAGCGACCGGTGCAGGTCAGCCAGGAACGCCTCATCGATATGGTGACCCGGTATGCCGCCGGCGGCGTGCTCGGCATGGAAGATGGCGTCGGTGACCAGCTGCGCGACATGGTCGCTGCCGACCCGATAGAACACGCGGGTCCCCTCCCGACGGGTGCGCACCAGCCGGGCCCCCCGCAGCTTCGCCAAGTGCTGCGAGACCGAGGGCGCCGGCTTACCCACGTGATCGGCCAACTCGTTGACCGACAGCTCGCGACCCAGCAAGACCCACAACAACTGCACCCGGGTCCCGTCGGCCAGCATCCGGAACACGTCCACGGCCACGTCGAGCTGCTCCTCGGGCACCAACCGCCGACACTGAGCACCTGCATCCATATGCAGATACTAAGGCTTAGTGCGGCACCCGCTAACCATGAGTCAGCCTCTGGCCCCGCCGAGGCCTGTCGGCCGATGACGGTCGCTCATCATGCAGGCGTCGAGTTCCAGTTGCCGCTCACGCTGCTGGCGGGCATCCTGCTGCCGCTCTCGCTGGGACCCACGTGGCTGCGCGTGCTCGGCCACGTCAACCCGCTGTACTATGCGGTCCGCCACCGCCGCGATCATTCGGGTCTGCGGCAGGAGGCGGCGAAAACCGCCGTCAGCCGCGCACTGCGCGGACGACGCGGGCGTGCTCGCGCATCGTCTCGGTGCCGTCGCTGCCCGGCTGCCGGCCGAACCCGCAGTACATCGCCACGCCGAAGTCGGAAATGTAGCGGGCCGCCGTGGCGGCCCGGCGGCGCAGCCCCGCGTCGCCGTCGATCGGCAGCACGATCCCCAGGAACACCCGCGCGTCGCCGGGCTCGAGGTCGGCCAGCGGCCGGAAGAAGGAGCGGTCCTCGCTGCGCAGGTACCGGGGCCCGGCCAGGTGCAGCCAGTCCACCGGCCGGCCGGAGTTCGCCACCGCGAAATTCGCCATCCGCACCAGCAGCGCCATATCGCGCGCCTCGTACATCGGCCATTCCGGGAACGTGCCGTAGCACAAGTGATAGCCGAGCAGCACCTCGTCGGGAACCAGCCGGGAAAGCCGCGCCACCGGCCCGGCGTACCGTTCCCACGCGCCTTCCGGCGTCCACGCCAGGACACCCTCGAGATCCTGGGTCTCGTACGCCATGTCCCACTGAATGGCGAGCTCGCCGGGCGGAATGGCGGCGGTCAGCCGCGTGATCTCACGGGCGAGCAGGTCCTCGAACGCGCGCTCCGCGATCGGGTAGTCGTGCGCGTAGTCGGCCTTGAACGCGTTGAGCGCGCTCGCCGGGAACGGCAGTCCGACCTGGAACCGCAGGCCGGCCGGGATCACCCCGGCCGCGCGCAGTTCGCGGAAGACCTTATGCGACGCGATGGCGTCGTCGATCCGCGGCCAGGAATCCCAGCGCATCTCGGTGACGCCGGGCTTGACCCCGAACACGGGCGTCTCGTAGGCGTGCCGCGGTATGCCAGTCGGAGACCCGGTCTCCTGGAGAGTCACGATGGCTTCGTTCGGGCGGACGAGTTTTTCCCGCTCGTAACTCACCCAGCCGGCCCGCGGGCCGGTCTCGCCGTCGGGCAGCGCGAACACCAGGTCGCCGAAGAACCCGGCCGCGGCCCGCAGCGCCCCCTCGGTCGACTTCGCCGGAAGGCTGCCCACCAGCAGCAACTCGCTGTTCACCCGCCGCGCCATCGCGACCTCCGTATCACGCCGTAGCAGGAACTCTTTGCTGCAAGAGCGTATAAGTGGATCTCGTGACCGACACTTTCTGGGCCGGGCTCGACGAGCTCTGCTCGCGGCTCGCCGGCTTCTACCAGGACCTGCACGCGCACCCGGAACTCTCGCGGCAGGAGCGGCGGACCGCCGGACTCGTGGCGGCGGCCTTGCGGCCGCTCGGTTTCGAGGTCACCGAGAACGTCGGGGGCACCGGCGTCGTCGGCGTGCTCCGCAACGGCGCCGGGCCGGCGGTGATGCTGCGCGCCGACATGGACGCGCTGCCCGTCGAGGAGAAGACCGGCCTGCCGTACGCGAGCGCCGTCCGCGGGCGGGACGCCAGCGGACGGGACGTGCCGGTGGCTCACTCGTGCGGGCACGACATGCACGTCACGTGCCTGGTCGGCGCGGCGACGGTCCTCGCGCGCCAGGCGGCGACCTGGTCGGGAACGCTGCTCGCCGTGTTCCAGCCCGCCGAGGAGAAAGGCCGCGGCGCCAGGGAAATGGTCGACGACGGGCTTTTCGAGCGCTTCCCCGCGCCGGAGATCGTGCTCGGCCAGCACGTCGGGCCGATGCCCGCCGGCTGGATCGGGCACCGCGGCGGGCCGGTCATGGCCGCCTCCGACGCCGCGGAGATCACGCTCTACGGCCGCGGCGGCCACGGCTCGCGCCCGGAGGCCACCGTCGACCCGGTGCTGATGGCCGCGCACGTCGTGACCCGGCTGCAGGGGATCGTCGCCCGGGAGGTCCCGGCGTCCGAGACCGCCGTGGTCACCGTCGGCCGGCTGCACGCGGGCACGCAGGCGAACGTCATTCCCGACACGGCGGAGCTGGGCATTAGCGTGCGGACTTACTCGCCGCACACCCGGTCGCTGATCATGGATGCTGTCGAGCGGGTCGTGCGCGGCGAGTCCGCCGTGTCCGGCGCGCCCCGCCCGCCCGCGGTGACCTGGGGCGGCGACACCCCGTTGCTGGTCAGCGATCCGGAGGCGACGACGGCGACCGTGGCCGCGTTCACCGCCCACTTCGGCGCGGACCGGCTGCTGCCGCTGCCGCCGATCACGGCCAGCGAGGACGTGGGGGTGTTCGGGACGGCGGCGGGAGTGCCGACGGTCTACTGGTTCTGGGGCGGCCTCGACGCCGACACGGTGATCACGGCGTTCGGCGAGGGCCGCTTCGACGAACTGCCGTCCAACCACTCGCCCGAATTCGCCCCGGTCATCGAGCCGACGCTCACCACCGGCGTCCAGGCCCTGACGGTCGCGGCCCGCACCTGGCTCGGCCAACCCGCCTAACCGCAATTCCCGCGAGCGCAACGCACGCGAACCGGTGTCGCGCAACTCGGCGAGCAGCCGCGCCAGCCCCGGGTCGGCCGGCCGCGCGGCAGCGAACTCGTCCAGCGCGGCGAGCAAGCCGGCGGACACCACCGGGTAAGGAAAGAGCAGCTCGCCGAGCAGCGCCCGCAAGTGTTCCCCGTGCCGGTCCCAGACCGCCGCCAGCGTCGGCAGGTACGCGGCGGCGTACGGGGCCAGCAGCGCCGCGTGCTCCGGCAGCATGAACGCCCGCGCGGTCAGCCGCACGCTCTCCGGGCCGAGCGTCCCGCTCGCCAGCAGCGACCACCCCGCCTCCTTGTGCGCGGCCGACGGGATGGCCGCCCGGCACGCCGTCGCGTGCCGCCGGCCCGCCTCGGTCTGGTCCCGCGTCAGCTCGGCGTCGATCGCGGCGTCGCCGGCCCGTTCCATGGCGGCCAGCCGCCGCAGCAGCGACCAGCGCAGCTCGGTGTCGACCGGCAGCCCGGGCACGTCCACGCCGCCGTCGAGCAGCCCGGCGACCAGGTCGAGCTGGGCACCGGACACAGCGGTCCAGCTCAGCAGCTGCGCCCACGCCAGCTGGTGGTCCCCGCCGGGCTCGGCCGCACCGAGCATCGTGGCCGCGACGCAGGCCAGCCGCTCCTTCGCCGCCACCGCGTCGGCCGGCCCGGCGAGCTGCTCGATGACCGGTCGCGCCTGGGCGAGCAGCGCCTGCGCCCGCGCCACCGACGGCTCGAGCCGGACGCCCGCCGCCAGCGCCGCCGCGAAGTCGGGCACGGCCAGCTCGGCCTGCGACACCATGTCGAGCAGCGCGTTCCAGCACGCGGCCCGCGCCAGCGGGTCGGCCAGCTCGCCGACCGCCGCCGTCACGGTCCGCAGCGACCGCGGGTCGAACCGGGCCAGCACGTACTCCCGGTCGTCGTCGTTCACGAGGATCAGGTCAGGCTGTGGCGTGCCGTCCAGCGCGGGCACGCGGGTCCGTGCCCCCGCGACTTCCGCCTCAGCTGAACGCACCCTGCTGACTCCCCGCTCATCCCGTTCATACAGTCCGATCGAGACACGGTGCGGGCGCAGCACGGGATGTCCGGGCGGCGCCTCCTGCGTGATCGCGAACGACGTCAGCTCCCCGGCCGCGCCAGTCCCGAACTCGCAGCGCAGCGTGTTGACGCCCGCCGTCTCCAGCCAGGCCTTGGACCACGCCGCGAGGTCCTTGCCGGTGTGCGCGCCGATGGCGCTCAGCAGGTCGGGGAGCCGGGCGCTGCCGTAGGCGTGGGCGGCGATGTAGTCGCGGATGCCGGCGAAGAAGTTCTCCTCGCCGACGTAGCCGGTGAGCTGCCGCAGGACGGACGCGCCCTTGGCATAGCTGATCCCGTCGAAGTTCGCCATCGCCGCCGACAGCGTCGCGGCGTCGGCGGCGACCGGGTGCGTGGACGGCAGCCGGTCCTGCGCGAACCCCCACGCCTTGCGGCTGACCGAGAACGTTGACCACGCCTCCGGGTACAGGCCGAGGCGGACGCAGGCGTCGTGCCCGCAGAACTCGGCGAACGACTCGCTCAGCCACAGGTCGTCCCACCACCGCGCGGTCACCAGGTCGCCGAACCACATGTGCGCCATCTCGTGCAGGATGACCATCGTGCGCAGCTCGGCGAGGGCGGCGGTCACCTTGCCGCGGGACAGGAACATCTCGGAGACGAGGACGCAGCCAGGGTCTTCGGTGGCGCCGGCGCTGAACTCGGGCACGAACGCGTGGCCGTACTTCGCGTACGGGTACGGGCAGCCGAGCAGCTCCTCATAGAAGTCCAGCCCCTGGCCGGTCAGGCCGAAGATCGCGGCGGCGTCCAGGTACGCCGCCAGGCTGGCCCGGCAGGCGAGCACCAGCGGGATCTCCCGGCCGTCCCGTGTGGTGTGCGACGACGTGACCACGTGGTAGTCGCCCGCGACGACGGTCGTGCAGAACGTGGGCAACGGCGGCGTCGGGGGAAAGCGGACGGTCTTGGAGTCACCAGCGGATCGTTCGGTGGCCGGATTTTGATTGGACAGCACCGCCCACCCGGCCGGCACCGTGACGGTGAACGTGAAGGGCGCCTTCATGTCCGGCTGCTCGAAGCACGCGTAGGCGTACCGGGCGTGGGCCGGGGTGAACTTGCCGTACACGTAGACCCGGCCGTCGGCGGAGTCGGCCGACCGGTGCATGCCGGTGCCGGAGTGGGTGTACGCGCAGTCGGCCCGGATCACGAGCTCGTTGCTGGCCGCCAGGTCCGGCAGGGTGACGCGGCCGTCGGCGCAGACGGCCGCCGGATCGAGCGCGGTGCCGTTGAGCACGACTTCCCGCACGGTGGCGGCGACGAGGTCCACGTACGTGGCCGCGCCCGGCTCCGCGCAGTCGAACCGGATCGTGGCGACGGACCCGAACTTCTGCGCGCCCGTCGTGAAGTCCAGCGCGACCTCGTAGGAGCGGACGCGCACGAGGCGCGCCCGGCGCGCGGTCTCCGCGCGGGTGATTTCAGCAGCCGCCATGCTCCAAGTGTGGCGCATGGCCCGCTTCGCGGCGCGACACGGGCCGCGCCGCCCGCACCGCTCCCGCCGGCCGCGAATTAACCCAGGGAAATGAACGATTACCGTATTGATAATGGTTGACGGCGACAGGTGCGCGCCGCACGATGGGGTGGGTGCCGAAGTAGGCACGCGATTGCATTCCCGCTTGCACCGTGAGATTCCAGCGCTGCGCCCCCGGACGATGGAATCAAGCGCGATCCGCGCCGGGTCACGGGGGGCTGGGATCTCAGCGATGGAGCGTCATCGTGCAATCGATCAAAGGGAAATCCTTCCGCCGGATAGCTATTCTGCTGTTCTTGCTCGCGCTGCCCGTCGGGCTGCTCGCCACTCCCAGCGGCGCCGCGGTCAGCGGCACGGCGGTCAGCGGCACGGCGAGCCATGGCGCGGCGGCCGCGACCGGCCGGAGCGGTGTCACGTCGTCGAGCCTCGGCCAGTACAAGCCGACGTTTACCGGCCCGGCGGCCACCGGGTGCCGGGCGGGCTGCTCGCTGCTCACCGGTCCCACGCGGGTGCCGTCCACCGCGTCGTACGCGCTGTCCGCGAAGTCCGCGAAGTCCGCCCCCGCCGTCACTGCTAAGCCCGCCGCCAGCGGCACCGCCGGTTCCGCGAGCACCCAGGGCACGGGACGGCCGAAGGTGCTGCCGGACCCGATGCCGCCGAAGAAGGCGCCCGACCCGGCCCCCGCCGCGGTCAGCTGTCAGCGGACCGGGCCGTCGTGCGACCGCATCAGCCTGTCCCGCGGCGACGCCCGCGGCGTCAAGGGCCTGAACGCGGTCGACAGCGCGACGCAGGCGGGCAACCCGCTCGGCACGGACATCGAGCCGGCCGACCAGGGACTCTGCGCGGGCAACGGGTACGTGGTCGAGAACAACAACATCGGCGAGATGCTGATCTTCAACGACAGGCTTGGCCGGGTGTCGTCGGTCATCCCGCTGGACACCGTGATGGGCCTTACCGCCAAGGGCTGGAGCAGCGGCGGCGACATCTCCTGTGTCTACGACTACAGCAACGGCGGGCACTGGTTCTTCACCGAGTTCGCGTCGGCCAGCACCGAGGCGAGCGGCGGCGCGTTCTCCGGCTGCTTCGGCAACGTGGCCAACAGCTGCTACGAGGCGATCGCGGTGACGAGGGGCAGCAACCCGTTCGGTCCGTACAACGTGTACTACCTCAACGCGAACTACAACTCAGCCGAGCCGGGCGCCCCGTACCTGCTGAACGACTTCACCAAGATCGCGGTGTCGCGTGACGCATTCCTGCTCTTCTACGACGAGTTCCCGCTGGTCACACCGGGGGTAGGCGGCGACGGCTTCAACGGCGCCCAGGAGTTCGCGTTCGACAAGAACGCGCTGGAGCGAGGTGCGCCGGTCACGCTGGCGGGCGGGCGGCCGAACCCGTTCTTCAACGTGGCGATCGAGAACATGGGAACGCTGCCGACGCCCGACGGCACCTGTGCCGCCGACAACGCGACCGGCGCGGCGGGCGTCACCTGCTGGTTCTCGGTGATCCCGGCCCTGCCGCCGGATCCGCGCCAGTACGACAACAGCCACGGCGGGTCGGCGTTCATGCTCGACACGCTCGACTTCACCGGCGCCGGCGACAACCGGGTCGCGGTCTTCGACTGGACGGCCCTGAGCGCGCTCGACAGCCCGGGCTGCGTCTTCTGCCGCGCGGTCAGGTTCGGCGGCCAGCTGCTGTCCGGGACCGAGTTCTACTACGACCCCGGGCTCACGGCGCCGCAGAAGGCCGGCCCGATCCCGCTCGGCGACGAGTGCGGCGCCGCCGGCCTCAGCACCGGCACGCCGCCGCCCGCGAGCTGTCCCGAGGGCCAGATCGCGACCAACGGCGACAACTTCACGCAGGCGTCGCAGGCTCAGGGGCAACTGTGGGGCGCGATCAGCACGCAGCTCGGCCAGACGTTCCGGTCCGGGACCGAAGACCACATGGGCGCCGCCTACTGGGTGATCGGCACCCGCGGCTTCGACCGGGGCGGTGACTTCAGGCTGACCAGCCAGGGCTACGTGACGGCCGCCCGCGAAGAGCTGGAGTTCCCGGTCATCGCGGCGCCCGACTACGGGCCGGCGGCGATCTTCTTCACGCTCTCCGGAGACGGCGGCCCGTCCGGCGCCGACCGCGGCGGCTTCTACCCGAGCACCGCGTTCGGCCGGCTGACCGCCTCGTCCGGCGGCGTGCTCGGGTCGACGGTGCACGTCGCGGACCTTGGCCGGTCGCCGCAGGACGGCTTCACCGAGTACCAGAATTACCCGAAGCCGACCAGCCCGCGCTGGGGTGACTACAGTGCCGGCGTCTACGACCCGGGCACCGGGAAGATCTACTTCGCCGCCAACTACATCCAGTACCCGAACTGCACGGGCGCGGCGTTCACGAACACGCTCGCCACGTGCGGCGGCACCCGGGACGAGATGGCCAACTGGGGCACGTCGGTGAACTCCGCCGTGCCGTAAGCGATCCCCGGGGAGAGCGGGCTGGCCCGGTGGCCAGCCCGCTTTCCGTTATCGTGCATGGCGTGGGCACGGAAGGCACGGAACGCACTACACCCGCGGCACAGACGGCCGGGGCGGGACTCGGCGGCCTGGTCAGGCACGGCCTGGCGCTGCGGGCGGCGCTGGCGCGGGCCGGCGGGCTCCCGGCGATCGACCGGGTGCTCGCCGCGCGGCGTGACCTGTCCCGCGGTGACCGGGAGCTGCTGTCGTGGTGGCGGGACGACGTCGCGATTGGCGTGTTCGAGGTCCGCGCGGCCGACCAGGCCGGGATCACCGTGCTCAGCCTGGTCGACGACCTGGAGTACCGCGTCTACGGGTTTCGCTGGCGGATCGGGCGCGGCATGTTCACGTCCGGCACGCTGCTGCCGCTCACCGGCGACGACACGGCCTGGCTCGCGGCGGGGAACGAGACCGTGTATCCCGAGGCCGACGCGCGGCGGGTCGCCCGGCTGGCGATCGACGCGGCGACCAGGGACCCCGAACTCGTCTTCCGCAACCCCGACAAGCTCAAGCAGGGCTGGGAGCACATGCGGCGCGACCGGGAGGAGTTCCTCGCGTTCTTCGAGAGCGACGAGCTCGTCCTTCCGACCGCCGAGGCCGGCGGACGGCTGAACGCTTACTACAAGCGGCGGCGGGCGGCCCTGCTCGCGGCGCGGGGCCGGCACCGGCAGGTCTCCGACAGCGGCGAGACCACGTTCGTCATGCCGTCCGGCTTCTTCGAGTTCGCCACCGTCGGGGTCATCTACGACGACATCGAGGGGTTCGCGGTCGTGCCCGAGTACGGCATGCTGCGGGCGCTGTTCGCCGACCCGGCGCTCGCCGCGGACCGCGAGCACGCGAACGTGCTGCGGGCTTACCTGCGGGAAGCAGCGATCCCGCCGCTGCCGCTGCGCCGGCTGGCGGCGGCGTTCCCCGCGGCGAACGTGGACGAGGTGTACCGGAAGGTGCTCGGCAACCGCGGCTTCACGTGGGCGCACCACGGCGAGGCGCTGCTCCGCAAGCGCAAGCCGGGCTACTTCGAGGCCGAGCCGACCCCCGGCGTCGCGGTGCTCAGCGACCGCGTCCTCGAACTGGCCCGCGGCATGTGGTCAGCCTGACCGCGGCTCGAAGTCCGGGTCGAACTCTATGAACGCGTCGAGCAGGGCGAGGTAGGAGTACGCGGCCAGCGTCCAGTCGGCGGGCTTCCCGTCGAGCCCCGGCCCCAGGATCGGCGTGTTGAGCAGTTCGTTCACGAAGTCCGCGTCCGGCGCGCCGGCCGCCGCCTGGGCCTGGATGTTGCGCAGCGCCATGCTCTGGACCAGGACGCCGCCGGCCAGCACCATGTGCTCGAGCGTCCGGGCCGGGTCGCGTTCCCGCAGCCCCAGCACGCCCTTGAGGTACTCATACAGCGCCACGAGCGACTTGCGGGACTTGGTCTGGCCGTCCTCGAGCGCGATGGCGATCTTCCGGCGGGCCTCCCCGGTGCGGGTGGAGCCGAGCGTGGCCATCAGCGCCATGTGCAGGCGCCAGGTGACGCTCTCGCTGAACGCCTGGTAGTTACGTGCGGCGCCCAGCCGCGTCGCCTCGCGCAGGAGCGCGCGGCGACCCTCGGGGGTGGCGAGCAGGTGCCGGTTGGCGTCGATGGTCTTCTCGACGATCGTGAACGTCTCGGGATCGAAGGCCCGGCTGCCGCTGAACCAGCTGCCCGGCCCCGCCAGGTAGGACATCAGGTCGTCGATGTAGTTCTCTTTGTACTTCCAGAGCCGGTACGCCGAGCTCCGCGGCACCCGCGCCCGCTGGATGACTTCCTCAAGGCGCAGGTGCTCGATGGTCAGCGCGGCGCCCGCTTCCAGTGCCAGCTCGCGGCCGGCGTCGAGCATTCGCTGTCGGACCTCTTCCGCCGGGACGCGTTCCGCCCGGACCGCCATGGGCTCCCTTTCCGTTGGGCTGCACTGAGTAATCGGACATCTGCTACTGGCAGCGTGCTGAAATCGACAAATGAGACAGCGTTTTCTATGTCGCGACGTCACACGAGACATTAGACTCAGTGTCTCAAGATAGACGGGTCGGGGACCGGGCCGGCCCTTGGAGGGGGAGGACCGGCCCGGAGAGATGGCCAGGCGCGACGCGGCCTGGCCGTCTTTGATCGAGGAATGGGGTTATAGCGCCCCTTTCCGCGATCAGAGCCCGGTTTCCGGTGATCGCCAGGCCGGCGACGACTGTCCCGGGCAAGTTTCCGCGATCGCTAGCGGTTAAGGCGACACCGAAGCGTGACCTCGCGGGAGGTTTGTACGACAATAGGGCGATAACCACTATGCCCGATCGGTGCCCGGATCTGTCTCCACTAGGATCACATTGTGGGTGACCGGATCGTTACCTGGCCGAACGCGCTGAGTACAGCGCGTCTAGCAGGCGTTCCCGTATTCCTGTGGCTTGTGCTCGGGCCGCGCACTCCCGCGACCGACGGGATCGCGGTCGGGATTCTCGTGGCCGCGGGCATAAGCGACTGGCTTGACGGGAAGCTGGCCAGAATGCTCAACCAGACGAGCAGGCTAGGACAGCTGCTCGATCCCGCGGCCGACCGGCTGTACATCGCCGCGACAGTCGTGGCCCTGGCCGTGCGCGGCATCATCCCGTGGTGGCTGTTCGGCGCGCTGGCCGCCCGGGAACTGTCCGTGGCGCTCGCGCTGATCGTCCTCAGGCGGCGCACGGCCTACCGGGCGCTTGAGGTGAGTTTCGTCGGTAAGACGGCGACCTGGTGCCTCATGTACGCGTTCCCGCTGCTGTTCCTCGGCGCGCACGGCGGGATCGCGGCGGAGGTCGTTCGCGTGTTCGGATGGGCCTTCGCGGTCTGGGGTACCGCACTGTACTGGTGGGCCGCGCTGTTGTATCTCACGCAGGTGAGAGAGCTCGTGAAAGGAGCTGCTACGTCTTGAAGGCCGTCGTGATGGCAGGCGGGGAGGGCACCCGACTTCGCCCGATGACCGCGAACCAGCCGAAGCCGCTGCTGCCGGTAGCGAACCGACCGATCATGGAGCATGTCCTCCGGCTGCTCAAGAAGCACGGTTTCGAGGAGACCGTCGTCACCGTGCAGTTCCTCGCGGCCATGGTCAGGAACTACTTCGGCGACGGCGAAGATGTCGGGATGTCGCTGCAGTACGCGACCGAGGAGATGCCGCTTGGCACGGCCGGCAGCGTGAAGAACGCCGAGGACGCTCTGAAAGACGACGCGTTCCTCGTCATCTCCGGTGACGCGCTCACCGACATGGACCTGTCCGAGATGATGCGCTTCCACAAGGACAGCGGCGCGCTGGTGACCGTGGGCCTGACTCGCGTGCCCGACCCGCTCGAGTTCGGCATCGTGATCGCCGGCGAGGACGGGAAGATCCAGCGGTTCCTCGAAAAGCCCACGTGGGGCCAGGTCTTCTCCGACACAGTGAACACGGGCGTCTACATCATGGAGCCGGAAGTGCTCGCCGAGGTGAGCGCCAAGGAATCCGTCGACTGGTCGCATGACGTGTTCCCGAAGCTCTTGCAGCGCGGCGCGCCCATCTACGGCTACATCTCCGACCGGTACTGGGAAGACGTCGGCACGCACGAGAGCTACCTGAAGGCGCAGGCCGACGTCCTCGCCCGCCGGGTCGAGACCGACATCGCCGGCTTCGAGGTGTCGCCCGGCGTCTGGGTCGCCGAGGGCGCGAACGTCGACCCCGAGGCGGTGCTCACCGGCCCGATGGTCGTGGGTGAGTACGCTAAGATCGAGGCCGGCGCGCACATCCGCGAGTACAGCGTGATCGGCGCGAACGTGGTGGTCAAGGAGGGCGCGTTCGTCCACCGGGCCGTGGTGCACAACAACGTGTTCGTCGGCCAGGGCGCCACGCTGCGCGGCTGCGTGGTGGGGAAGAACACCGACGTCATGCGGCTGGCACGCATCGAGGAGACCGCGGTCATCGGCGACGAATGCGTGATCGAGCCCGAGGCCTACATCTCGGCCGGCGTGAAGGTGTACCCGTTCAAGACCATCGAGGCGGGCGCGGTCGTGAACACGTCCGTCGTCTGGGAGTCGCGCGGGCAGCGCACGCTGTTCGGCCAGCGCGGCGTGTCCGGCCTGATCAACGTGGAGGTCACGCCCGAGCTCTGCGTCCGGCTCGCCAGCGCATACGCGACCACGCTGAAGAAGGGCTCGACGGTCACGACATCCCGCGACGTGTCGCGGGCGGCACGCACGCTGAAGCGCGCCGTCCAGGGCGCGCTGAACGCGAGCGCGATCAACGTCGTCGACCTGGAGGCGCTGCCGCTGCCGGTCGCCCGGTTCGAGAGCGCGCACGGGGACTACAGCGGCGGCATCGCGCTGCGCACCACGCCGGGGGACTCGCAGTCGATCGACATCCTCTTCCTTGACGAGCGCGGCACCGAGCTGTCCCAGTCGGCGCAGCGCAAGCTCGAGCGGGTGTTCTCGCGCCAGGAGTACCGGCGCGCGTTCCCAGGCGAGATCGCCGAGCTCAGCTACCCGCCCCGCGTCGTCGAGCGGTACACGCACGAATTGCTGCGCACGGTGAATCTCGGCGGCGTCCGCGGCGCCGGCCTCAAGGTCGTCGCGGACTGCGCGGGCGGCACGGTCTCCGTGCTGCTGCCCGCGCTGCTCGGCCGGGTCGACGTCGACGCTCACACGCTGAACAACCGGCTCGACGAGGTGACGCCGACCCACACGGTCGCGCAGGAGCGGGCCGGCCTGCAGCGGCTCGCCGAGGTGGTCTCCTCGAGCCGCGCCGCGTTCGGCATCCGGTTCGACCCGGTCGGCGAGCGCATCCACCTCGTCGACGAGAAGGGCGCGCTGGTCAGCGACGAGCGGGCGCTGCTCGTGGTGCTCGACCTCGTGGCCGCCGAGCGCAACCACGGCCGCGTGGCGCTGCCGGTCACCACTACCCGGGTCGCCGAACAGGTGTGCCGCTTCCACGGCGTGCAGGTCGACTGGACGCCGACGTCTATGGACGCGCTCACCGACGCCGCCGCCAAAGACGACGTGATCTTCGCCGCCGATGGCCGCGGCGGGTTCGTGGTGCCGGAGTTCGGGCGCACCGTGGACGGGATCGCGGCGTTCACCCGGCTGCTTGGGCTGGTCGCGCGGACCCGGCTGACGCTGAGCCAGATCGACGCGCGGATCCCCAGGGCGTACCTGCTGCGGCGCTCGATGCCCACGCCGTGGGCGGCGAAGGGCAGCGTGATGCGGACCGTCGTCGAGGCGGCCGGCGACCGGCCCGTCGACACCACCGACGGCGTGCGGATCATCGACCCGGACCGGGGCTGGGCGCTCGTCCTGCCCGATCCCGCGGACGCGGTGACCCACCTGTGGGCGGAGGGCAACGACGCCGACTCGGCGCAGTTGCTGCTCGACGAGTGGGCCGCCGTGGTCGAGCGCGCGGGCACGTAGGGGCAATCCCGCCGGAGTCGGCGGATTGGCGCCCCATGCTCGGGTAATCTGTGTTAATTACGCAGTCGTGCGGAATTCGCGATGCACAGGGAGTGGCCACGCGCATCGCATGATTGCGCCGCGCGTGATCCGGAGGTGAAACGGCTGTGTGGCGGAAACGTCGCGGAGAAGGCGGCGAGCGCAGGGGGCTGGCTAGGCTGTTCGCGTGGCGCGTGGACCGGCGCCCGGCCGCGCGGGTACCTTTGGCAACGTCGCCTGAGGCGGCACTGCGGGAAGGACCCGCACCAGACGAGGGGAGGCCGACCGGAGCGATGCCAGGTGTGTACTGTTCTGCGTGCAGTCGGCCGAATCCGGCAGGGGCCAGGTACTGTTCGAATTGCGGCGCCCCGCTGATGCGGGCCGCGGCGAGTCCGGGTACCCCGGGCGGTGGGGTCGCTGGCCCGCCGACCGGCGGGTTCAGCGCGGTCAGCGAGACCACGTCGATGATCTTGCCGACGGCTGGCGAGGGTGAGTACGGCCCCGACTACGCCGATGAGCCGTACCCGGATTTCGCGGCGGTCGACTCGCTGCCGCCGGGCACCGGGCTGCTTGTCGTGCTCCGCGGGCCCAACGCGGGCAGCCGCTTCCTGCTCGACGACGACTTCACGAGCACCGGGCGGCACCCCGACAGCGACATCTTCCTCGACGACGTGACGGTTTCGCGGCGGCACGCGGAGTTCTACCGGCAGGGCGACCGGTTCACCGTGCGTGACGTGGGTAGCCTGAACGGCACCTACGTGAACCGGGAGCGGATCGAGGAGACCGAGTTGTTCGGGGGCGACGAGGTGCAGATCGGCAAGTTCCGGCTGCTCTTCATGACACGCAGCCCGGAGGCCGGCAGGCGGCGGGGACCCGGGGCGCAGGATTACGCATGACGAGCGCCCGCCGGGCTTATGTTGGCATCGGCCAGGTGCTAGCTGAGCTGCGTGACGAGTTCCCTGACGTCAGCCCGTCCAAGAT
>DASZKN010000030.1:0-9755 GCA_035552855.1 Trebonia sp.
CGATGCCCAGGCTGTCATCGACGATGACAGCACGCAGGTAGTCCAGGCCGCCGTCAAGCGACTCCAGCCAGCTGGCGGTGCGCTGCAACCGGTCGGCGGTGCGGATGTAGAACATGATGAACCGGTCGATGGCGCGGATCAGCGCCGGCGTGTCCACGCCGGACAGCAGCAGGTCAGCGTGCCGCGGCCGGAATCCCCCGTTGCCGCCGACGAACAGGTTCCACCCGTCCTCGGCGGCGATCACGCCGATGTCCTTGCTCTGGGCCTCCGCGCACTCCCGCGCGCAGCCGGACACCCCGGCCTTGATCTTGTGCGGCGACCGGATGCCCCGGTACCGCAGCTCCAGCTCGACCGCCAGCGAGACGGAGTCCTGCACACCGTAGCGGCACCAGGTCGAGCCGATGCAGGATTTCACGGTCCGCAGCGCCTTGCCGTAGGCGTGGCCCGACTCGAAGCCCGCGTCCACCAGCCGCCGCCAGATCGCCGGCAACTGCTCCACGCGTGCCCCCAGCAGGTCGATCCGCTGGCCGCCGGTGATCTTCGTGTACAGCCCGAAATCCCGTGCCACCTCGCCGAGCACGATCAGCTTCGCCGGGGTGATCTCCCCGCCGGGCACGCGCGGCACGACCGAGTACGTGCCGTTGCGCTGGATGTTCGCCAGGAACTGGTCGTTGGTGTCCTGGAGGGCGGCCTGCTCGCCGTCCAGGATATGCCGCCCCCGGCCGAGGCCCGCGAGAATCGAGGCCACCGCGGGCTTGCAGATGTCGCAGCCGCGGCCGCGGCCGTGCCGCTCGATCAGCCCGGTGAAGGTCACGATGCCCTCGGCCCTGACGATCTCGAACAGCTGGGCCCGGCTGACGCCGAAGTGCTCGCACAGCGCCGGGCTGACGGCGACACCGCTCTCCGCGAGCAGCGTCTTGAGCGTGGGCACGCATGATCCGCACACGGTGCCCGCCCCGGTCGCGGCCTTGATCCCGGCGACATCGGTCAGCGGGCAGTCCCTGACCGCCGTGCAGATCGTGTCCTTGGTGACGCCCTGGCACGAGCAGACCTGCGCGTCGCCGGGCAGCCCGCCCGCGGCGACCCCGGGGCCAGCCGGAGCGATCATCGTCACCGGATCGCCGGGCAGCGGCCGGCCGACCAGCGGCCGGAGCGCGCCGTACCTAGTCGCGTCGCCGACCAGCACCCCGCCGAGCAGTGTCGTCGCGTCGCCGGACACCACGAGCTTGGCGTAACTGCGGGCCACCGGGTCGTTGACCGTCACCTCGAGCGCGCCGTCGGTCACGGCCAGCGCGTCACCGAACGAGGCGACGTCCACGCCGAGCAGCTTCAGCTTCGTCGAGGTGTCGGCGCCGGTGAAGCTCGCGGCGCCGCCGGTCAGCCGGTCGGCGGTCACCTCGGCCATCGCGTAGCCGGGGGCGACCAGCCCGTAGACGCGGCCGCCGGCGCAGGCGCACTCGCCGATCGCGTAGATGGCCGGGTCGCTCGTCCGGCAGCCGTCGTCGACCACGACCCCGCCGCGCGGTCCCATTTCCAGCCCCGCGGCCCGGGCGAGCTCGTCGCGCGGGCGGACGCCCGCGGCGAACACGACGACGTCCAGGTCCAGTCCGGTGCCGTCGGCCAGGGTAGCGAGCAGCCGAGTGCCGTCCGGCACGATCTCGCGGACCGACGTGCCGAGCCGCACGGTCACGCCGAGCTCCGCGATCATCGCGCGCAGCAGCGCCCCGCCGCCCTCGTCGACCTGCAGCGGCATCAGCCGCGGGGCCAGCTCCACCACGTGCGGGGACATGCCGAGCAGCCGCAGCGCGCGAGCGGCTTCCAGGCCGAGCAGCCCGCCGCCGACCACCAGCGCGGCCCGCCGGCCCCGGGTGACGGCGGCCGCTTGCCGGGCGTGGGCGCTGATGGCGTCCAGGTCGGCGAGCGTCCGGTAGACGAAGCAGCCGGGCAGGTCCGCGCCGGGCACCGGCGGGACGAACGCCTGTGAGCCCGTCGCCAGCACCAGGGCGTCATAGTCCACGGCCCGGCCGCGGCTCGTGGCCACCCTGCGCGCGGCCCGGCCGATGCCCGTCACGCGCTCGTCCAGGCGCAGCTCATAGCCGTCGGCGCCGTAGCAGCCGTCCGGCACCAGGTCCAGGTCGGCCGGGCCGGCACCGTCGAAGTACGACGACAGGTTCACCCGGTCGTAGGCCCGGCGCGGCTCCTCGGACAGGACCGTGACCCGCCAGCGGCGCTCCCGGTCCCGGTCGCGCAGCGCCTCGGCCAGGCGCTGCCCCACCATCCCGTTCCCGGCGATAACAAGGTGATCGGACATTCTCCCAGCCTGTCCGGCCCGCGTTAGGGGCAGCGGTCGGGCGCGTTACAGCCGCGCAACACCTGCCGCACCGCGCCGAAACGCGCGGTGTGCGCGGCGGCGGAGGCGCAGGAAACGGGACAACCGGCCGCGCAGCCGGTAAGGCCGCGAACGGCATTGGCATCCTCGCCCCCGGCTCGCCACCCGGCGGCGAGTCCTGACTTACCGGCCTGGGCTACGCGGGCACCAGGCCTGGCTCGGCGGCGGCTAGCCAGGCGACGATTCCCTCAACCGCGTCCCGGCAGGTGCCGCAGCCAGTGGCGGCGCGGGTCCGGGCGGAGACCTGTCCGGCATCCCTGGCCCCCTCCTGCCACGCGGCGCAGATCGCGGCCTTGGTGACGCCGTTGCACTGGCAGATCGTGGCGTGGCCGGGCAGCGTGACCGGCGAGCCGTCCGCGCCCGCCGCCGCGGTCCGTGCGGTCAGCAGCGACGACCTGTCCGCGGGCAGCGCGGCGCCCCGGTCGAGCAGCTGGGTGAGCGTGCCGGCGGTCCGGGTGTCGCCGAGCAGGATCGCGCCCGCGAGCCGCCCGTCCCGCACCACGAGCTTCTGGTAGACGCCCCGGACGGGATCGGTGAACCGGATGACCTCGGCGCCGCCGCCCCCGCTGGGGGCGCCGAGAACGGCCAGTTCGATGCCCGCGGCCTTCAGCCGGAGCACGGCGGGCGCGGCCAGCCCCGGCCGCGGGCCTGCGTCCGCCGTACTAAGGCCGGCCACCGCCCGCGCGGCCGTCTGGGCCTGCGCCCAGGCCGCCGCGACCAGGCCGTGCGTCCGGCCGCCATGCTCGGCGCAGTCGCCGATCGCGAACACGCCGGGGTCGGAGACGCTGCGCAGCTGGTCGTCGACGACGACACCGGCACCGACCTTGAGGCCCGCCGCCCGGGCGAGGTCAGTGCGCGGGCGGGTGCCGCAGCACACGACCAGCAGGTCCGTGCCGAGCGCCGTGCCGTCGTCGAGCACGACGCCGGTGAGCCGGCCCCGCGCCGTCCGCACCGCCGCGACGCCGGCCCCGGTGCGCACCGCGACCCCGAGCGACCGGGCCGTGCGGGCCAGCACCCGGCCCGCGGGCGCGTCCAGTTGCCGTTCCATCAGCCGGGCACCGCGCTGCACGAGCGTCACCGGGAGCCCGCGGACGGCGAGCGCGCGCGCCGTCTCCAGGCCGAGCACGCCGCCGCCGAGCACGACGGCGTTCCTGGCCGTGCCGGCGAGCGACTGTATCCGCCGGCAGTCCGCCAGCGTGCGGAACGCCACGACCCCCGGCGGCAGCCCGCCGCTGGCCCCCGCCGGGCCGCCGGCCAGCCCGGGCACCGGCGGCAGCACCGACGCGCCCCCGGTCGCGAGCACCAGCACGTCGTACGGCAGAGCCCGGCCGTCCGCCAGCGCCAGCACGCGCCCGGCCCGGTCGACCCGGTGCGCCGTTCCCGCCGTCAGCCGGGCGCCGCGGGCCGCGTACCAGGCCGGGTCCGCCAGCTCGATGCTGTCGGCGGCGGCGGCGCCGGCCAGCACGAGCGGCAGCCGCGCCCGGTTGTAGGCGCCGCCGGGCTCCTCGCCGACCACGACGATGTCGAGCCCGGGCGCCAGCCCGGCCAGGTCCTGTACGAACCGGAACGCGGCCATCCCGTTGCCCACGACGACGACCCGGCTGTGGTCTTTCACCGCTCCGCCTCCAGCCGCACCGCGCACACCTTGAACTCGGGCATCTTCGATATCGGGTCGAGCGCGGGGTTGGTCACCAGGTTGGCCGACCCCGCGCCGCCCCAGTGGAACGGCATGAACACCGTGTCCGCGCGCACCGTGTCGGTGATCCGCACCCGCCCCCGCGCGGCGCCGCGGCGGCTGACGACGCGGACCATGTCGCCCTCGGCCAGCGCGCAGGCGGCCGCCAGGTCGGGGTGCACTTCGACGAACGCCTCGGGCTGGGCGGCCCGGAGCGCGGGCACCCGCCGGGTCTGCGTACCCGACTGGTAGTGCTGCAGGACCCGGCCCGTCGTCAGGTACACCGGGTACTGGGCATCGGCGTCCTCCGCCACGGGGCGGTGCTCGACCGGGACGAAGCGGGCACGTCCGTTAGGAGTGGCGAAGTTCGTGCGGAACATCCGGGGCGTGCCAGGGTGGGCCGTGTCCGGGCACGGCCAGAACACTCCGTCTTCCGCCGCTATCCGCTCGTAGCTGATCCCGGCGTAGTCGGCCGGGCCGCCCGCGCTGGCCCGGCGCAGCTCGGCGAACACCCGCTCCGGGTCCGGGTCCCAGTCGCCGGGCGCGGCCAGCCGCCGCGCGAGCGCGGCGAGCACTTCCAGGTCGGTCCGCACGCCCGGCGGCGGTGCGGCGGCCCGGCGGCGCAGCAGCACCCGGCCCTCGAGGTTGGTCATCGTGCCGGTCTCCTCCGCCCACTGGGTGACGGGCAGCACCACGTCGGCGCGGGCCGCCGTCTCGGACAGCAGCGGATCGCAGACCGCGAGGAAGTCGAGTGCTGCCAGCCGTCCCGCTATCCGGCCCGCCGCCGGCGACGAGACCGCGACGTTCGAGCCCACCACGAGCAGTGCCCGGACGCCGCCCGGGGTGCCGAGCGCGTCGAGCATCTCGAACGCCGACCGGCCCGGACCAGAGATGTCCGCCGGGTCCACGCCCCAGACCCGCGCCACGTGCGCGCGGGCGGCCGGGTCGTCGATGCGCCGGTAGCCGGGCAGCTGGTCGGCCTTCTGGCCGTGCTCACGGCCGCCCTGCCCGTTGCCCTGGCCGGTGAGGCACCCGTAGCCGCTGCCCTCCGTGCCTGGCAGCCCGAGCGCGAGCGCGAGGTTGATGAACGCCGTCACCGTGTCGGTGCCCTTGCTGTGCTGCTCGGCGCCGCGCGCGGTCAGCACGGCCGCCCGGCCGGCCCCGGCCAGCAGCCGGACCGCGGCACGCTGCTCCGCCACCGTCACTCCGGTGATCCGCTCGACCCGTTCCGGCCAGTACGCGGCGGCCAGCCGGCGCACGGCGCCGAAGCCGGTCGTCCGGGCCGCGATGTACGCGGCGTCGGTCAGCCCCTCGGCGATCGCGATGTGCAGCAGCCCGTTGGCAAGCGCGAGGTCCGTGCCCGGCGTCACCGGCAGATGCAGGGTCGCGCGGCGGGCGGTCGGCGTCCGCCGCGGGTCGATGACGATCAGCGCGCCCCCGGCCGCCCGCTGGTCCCCCAGCCAGCGCGCGAACGGCGGCATCGTCTCGGCCGCGTTGCTGCCGGCCAGCAGGATCGTGTCCGCGCGGGCGAGATCGGGCAGCGGGAACGGCAGTCCCCTGTCGATCCCGAACGCTCGCGTGGCCGCCGCCGCGGCCGACGACATGCAGAACCGGCCGTTGTAGTCGATGCTGGCGGTGCGCAGCGCGACGCGGGCGAACTTGCCGAGCCAGTAAGCCTTCTCGTTCGTGAGCCCGCCGCCGCCGAAGAGCCCCGCGCTGTCCCGGCCGTGGGCCGCCTGTGCCCGGCGGAATTCCGCGGCCACCCGGTCGAGCGCCACCTCCCAGCTGACCGGCCGCAGCGGCTCATCCCGGCGCGCCCGCAGCAGCGGCGTGGTCAGCCGCTCGCCCGGCGCCAGCAGGTGGGCCGCCGTCCAGCCCTTCTGGCACAGGCCGCCGCGGTTAGTCGGAAAGTCGCGGGTCCCGACGCGCAGCCCGCCGCCCGCCTCGCCGGCATGCCCGGCGCCGCCGGCCTCCCCGGCGCCGTCCGAGGCGCCGTCCGCGGCGCGCAGCGACATGCCGCACTGCAGCGAGCAGTACGGGCAGTGGGTGAGCACCGGGAGAGCTGGCATCTGCCCCAGCCTGCGCGGCCCGGGTTACCCGGCGCCGTCGGCCGCGTTACCGCGGCGAAACGTCTGCCTCTCCGCGCCGCCGCGCGGCCGGTGATTCGAACTTATACTCGGCTACATGGGAACCGTGCACCGGCTCAGCCGCCAGGACGCCCGGCGGGTGGCCGTCCGCGCGCAGTTGCTCGACGGGGAGCGGCCGGCGGACCTGCTGGCGATGGTGCGGCGGCTCACGCTGCTGCAGCTCGACCCCACCAGCGCGATCGCGCCGAGCGCCGACCTCGTCGCCTGGAGCCGGCTCGGCGCGGCCTACTCCCCCGCCGACCTGCGCGCCGCTCTCGACCAGCGCCATTTGGTCGAGTACCTGGCGATCGTGCGTCCCGCCGAGGACATCGCGCTCTACCGGTCCCGGATGGCCGCCTGGCCGGGCACCGGGAAGCTCAAGGACTGGCAGGTCCACTACCGCGACTGGGTGCGGGCCAACGACCGCTGCCGCCGGGACATCCTCGCCCGGCTCCGCGCGGACGGCCCGCTGTCCTCCCGCGACCTGCCCGACACGTGCGAGAAGCCCTGGAGTTCGAGCGGCTGGACCAACAACAAGAACGTCACCCGGCTGCTGGAGATCATGTCCCAGCGCGGCGAGGTCGCGGTCGCCGGCCGCAAGGGGCGGGACCGCCTCTGGGACCTCGCCGAGCGCGTCTACCCGGACGGCCCGTATCCGGCGGCCGCGGAGGCCGCGCTCGAGATCAACCGCCGACGGCTGCGCGCGCTCGGCATCGCCCGCGCCCGCGCGCCGATCTCGCCGGTCGAGCCCGCCGACGTCGGCGAGGTCGGCGAGCCCGCGGTCGTCGAGGGCGTCCCCGGCGAGTGGCGGGTCGACCCGTCGTACCTGGACGGGGCGCCGTTCACCGGCCGGACCGCGCTGCTGTCGCCGTTCGACCGGCTCGCGCACGACCGCGACCGCGCCCTGCAGCTGTTCGGGTTCGAGTACCAGCTGGAGATGTACAAGCCCGCGCAGCAGCGGCGGTGGGGCTACTTCGCGCTGCCGGTCCTGTCCGGCGACCGGCTGGCCGGCAAGCTCGACGCGAAGGCGGACCGGCAGGCGGGCGTGCTCATCGTCAACGCCGTGCACGAGGACGAGCCCTTCGCTCCGGAGATCACCGCCGCGGTCGCCGCGGAGATCGCCGCGCTCGCCGGCTGGCTGGGTCTCGAACTCTCCTGAACGCCCCTGGTGACTCCGCGGTTGCGCCTACTTGACCGCGATGACGTCGACCGTGCTGATCTCTGGTTCGCCGGCGAGCAGGTCAGGGGCGACCTGGCCGAGTGCCCGGGGGATCTCCCCGTTCAGGTGGGCCTGCCGGGCCTCATCGGTCTCGAAGGTGTCGAAGATGCCGTACCGGGTTTCGCTGATCTTGAACGCGTACCAAGTCACCGTGCCCCGCTCCGCCACGGCGAGCTCACGCCCGGCCCGCAGGAAATCGGCCAGTTTCCCGGCCTTGCCCGGCGCGGCCTCGAGCTGCACGAGAATTCCTAGTGAAATGGACATTGAATTCGCCCTTTCCGGTGTGTTTTCCGTGTGTGCTGACGGGCTGGCCTGATCAGGCCCGCGGCGGCCACTTCCGTGGCGCCGTACCGTTAGCGTCCGCGGGCGGCCGGGTCTTACCTGTGGTCCTGGGGCGGCGCCGGGCGACGTCCCGTCCGGGTCAGATGCCGCGCGCGAGGCGGTAGTAGGCCGCGTTCGCGCGGATCTCCTTGTCGAAGCCAGGCACCGTCGTCGACTCGTCGATGACCAGCAGTTCCACGCCCGCCATGCGGGCGAAGTCCGCGAACGCCGGCACGCCGACCGCGGTCGACATCACCGTGTGGTGCGCCGCGCCCGCCGCGAGCCACGAACCGGTCGACGTCGGGAAGTCCGGCAGTGGCTTCCACACCGCGCGGCCCACGGGCAGCCGGGGCAGCGGCTCCGACGGCGGCACGACCTCGACCGCGTTCGCCACCATCCGGAACCGGTCCCGCATGTCGGCCAGCGCGACCACCACGCCGGGCCCGGGGTCCGCGGTGAACACCAGCCGCACCGGGTCCTCGCGGCCGCCGATCGCGAGCGGGTGGATCTCGACGCGCGGCCGCGATTTGGTAAGCGTGGGGCACACTTCCAGCATGTGCGCGCCGAGGATGACCTCGGCGCCGGGCGTCAGGTCGTACGTGTAGTCCTCCATCAGTGAGGCGCCGCCGGGCAGCCCGGCCCCCATGACCATCGCCGCCCGGACGAGGACCGCCGTCTTCCAGTCGCCTTCCGCGCCGAACCCGTAACCGTCGGCCATGAGCCGCTGCACGGCGAGCCCGGGAAGCTGCCGCAGGCCGCCGAGGTCTTCGAAGTTGGTCGTGAACGCGGTGAACCCGCCGCCGGCCAGGAACGACCGGAGTCCCACCTCGACCGCGGCCCCGTACCGCAGCGACTCATGGCGCTCCCCGCCCGGCAGCAATTCGGGCGCGATGTCGTAAGAGTCCGCGTACTCGGCCACCAGGTCCGAGATCTCCGTGCCGGAGGCGGCGTCCACCGCGGCGACCAGGTCGTTCACGCCCCACGTGTTGACCTGGACGCCGAACACCGATTCCGCCTCTGTCTTGTCCCCTTCGGTGACGGCGACGTAGCGCATGTTGTCACCGAAGCGGGCCAGCTTCAGCCGTCGCGTCGCCGCCCAGCCGGCCGCTGCCCGCGACCACGTCGCGATCTCGTCGATGACCCGCGGGTCCGACACGTGGCCGGCGACGGTCTTGCGCCGCACGCCGAGCCTGGTCAGGATGTAGCCGAACTCCCTGTCCCCGTGCGCCGCCTGGTTCAGGTTCATGAAGTCGAAGTCGATCGTCGACCACGGCAGCGCCACGTTGGCCTGCGTATGCAGGTGCAGCAGCGGCTTGTCGAGGGCGTTCAGCCCCGAGATCCACATCTTGGCCGGGCTGAACGTGTGCATCCAGGCGATCAGCCCGATCACCTTCTCGTCGGAGTTGGCGTCGAGAATCGTCCTGCGGATGGAGTCCGGCTCCGTCAGCACGGGTTTCCAGACAACCTTCGCATGAACGCGCCCTGCTGACTCCAGCGCGCCCGCGATTCCCTGTGACTGCTCAGCGACCTGCCGCAGTGTCTCTTCCCCGTAGAGCGTCTGGCTGCCGGTGAGGAACCAGATCTCGAGGTCGTCGTGCGCGGCGGGTGCGGGCATCAGTTACCTGCGCTTTCTCGGGAGGCATTCTGTCCGTAGACGTTCTGGTAGCGGTCGAAGAGCCGGTCGATGATCTCGGGAGGAATCGCGACAAGCTCGCCGCCCTGCCGGGCGATGTGCGTCGTGCGGGCGACGTCCTCGCACATGACCGCGGCCTTGACGGCGTCCCGCGCGTTCTTGCCGATCGTGAACGGGCCGTGGTTGCGCATCAGCACGGCGCGCGACCGGTGCCCGGTCAGGGTCTCGACGATGCCGCGGCCGATCGAGTCGTCGCCGATGATGGCGAACGGCCCCACGGGGATCTCACCGCCGAACTCGTCCCCCATGCCCGTGATCGTGCACGGTATCGCCTCGCCGCGGGCCGCCCACGCGCAGGCGTAGGTGGAGTGCGTGTGCACGACACCGCCGAC
>DASZKN010000031.1:0-14463 GCA_035552855.1 Trebonia sp.
GGCCAGGCCGAGCGCGCCGCCGAGAACGACGCCGGTGGCGACATCCCGGCCCCGTCTGCGCTGCACGCCGATGCCCTCCATGAACAGCGCGGCCGCGGCGCCCACGACCAGGAACCCCCAGAACTGGTTGATCCCGGCCAGGAACGCGCCTGCGCCCCCGGTGGTGGCGACGTCGGACAGTGAGTGCCCGGCGAACGACTGACCGCGGATGACCGTGAACACGCCGATGACCCCGGAAGTGATCGCGACCACCGTCCCGATCAGCAGGGCGGTCCTGACCGGGTCGCTGGCGAAGAAGCCGGGTTCGATGAGGTAGTGCATCGTGCCGCGTACCGCTACCCGGCGACCACGACGACGCGGCCCCGCACCTGGAGCACGTCCACATGGTGCCCGTAGAGTTCGCTGAGACCCTCCGAGGTGACGACCTCGCCGGTGGCGCCGGTGGCGACCTTGCCGTTCGCGACGTAGATGATCCGGTCCATGACGCCCATGAGCGGGTTCATGTCGTGTGCGGACAACAGCACCGCGATGTCCTGCTCGCGAGCGAGCTTGCCGAGCAGCGTGACGATCTCCTGCTCGCTGCGCAGGTCGAGGTTCGCCAGCGGCTCGTCGAGCAGCAGCAGCCGGGGACGGCTGACCAGCGCGTGCGCGATCATCACGCGCTGCTGCTCGCCGCCGGACAGCTCGCCCACCCGGGCGGTAGCGTAGCCCGCGGCCCCGACGTCGGCGAGGGCCTGGTCGACAACCTCGCGGCGCTGCCTGCTCGGGAACGCGAAGCCCAGCCGGTTGCCGTCAAGGCCCAGCGACACCACGTCCCTGGCGCGCAGCGGCACGTCCTGGTCGATGTTCAGCTTCTGCGGCACGTAACCGACGCTGGCCCTTGGGTGCTTTCCCCCCCGGTGGCGCGCTTCCCCGTCGATCAGCACCTGGCCGCTGACCGTCGGCTGCAGGCCGAGGATGACACGCAGCAGCGTGGTCTTGCCCGCGCCGTTGGGCCCGATGATGCCGGCGAACTCGCCGTCGCGGATGCCGAAGCTGACGTCGCGGAGTACCTGCCGGCCGCCAAGCCGGACGCCGACGCCGGAAAGTTCGAGCAGGGCGGTCTGGGTCATCGTCATTACAAGTGCTCCGCTGAAGTGTGGTCCGCGACGGCACGCCGCAGGGCGGATGTCTCGGCGAGCATCCAGGACTGGTAGTCGTAGCCAGGCTCGGGCATCGTCTCGTAAACGCCGACGACCGGGATGTGCTCCTGGCCGGCCAAGGCGATCAGCGATTCCGTGAGCGGATCCGTCACCTGCTCGTTGTAAATGAGGGCGCTCACCTTGCGCTCGCTGAGCAGGCCCTTCTCCGTCGCGACGTCCTGCGGGGACGGATCGGTTCCGTTCATGACGGCGGTCTGGAACGACCAGGGCGTCAGGTTCTCCGCGCCGGCCGCCTGGAGCAGGTAGTCGGCGACCGGCTCGGTGCTGGCGAACTTTACGTTCCGGTTCGTGCGCGCGAACTGCTCGAGGGACGCGCGCCACGCGCCGAGGGAGGCGGCGAACTTCCGGGCGTTCGCCTGGAAGTAGCCGGCGTACGCGGGCTCGATGCTGGTCAGGTCCCTGGCCACCGCCGTGGCGACTTTCGGCATCGTGCCCGGGTCATACCAGAGGTGCGGGTTCGGCGTGCTATCCGGGAGCCCGAGCAGTCGCTGCACGTCGATCACCTTGCGATCGGCGCTCGGGGCGGCCGCCTCGATGCTGTTCATGAACGAGTCGTAGCCAAGCCCGTTCTGCACGACGAGCCGCGCCTGGCCGACCTGCTTCGCGACCGTGACGGACGCCTCGAACGTGTGCGGATCGGTGCTGGGGTTGCTCAGCAGCGCGCCGACATGCACGTAGCGACCGCCAACCTGTGCGATCACGTTGGCGTACTGGTTCTCCGCGCCGATCGCGTCGATGACTCCGCTCTTGGCCGCCGCGGTGCTCGCCTCGTTTACAGGGCCGGCGGCGCCCGCCGGCCCGCCCCCGCTGCCGACCGCGAGCACCGCCGTCGCCACGAGCGCGGCCGCGATGGCCAGCAGCATGATCGCTACTGGCCGCGATCGCCGCTGCGGGCGTACGGCAATCCCCACTGGGCGGTTCCTCCGGCTTCGCTGGGACAGTCTCTCCCGTTCGCCCATAATGATAATCGTTTCTATTATCAGTAAGCAAACGAATCGTGGAAGAGAAGGGGGGCGCCGGCTACCTTGCAAAGTGTGACAGTGGAGCAGCCGCGCGGAACGAGGGTGCGCGGGACGAAGCAGGCGGAGGCGCTGGGCGCCGCGCTGGCCAGCCTCCCTGGTTTCTGCAGCGCGCAGGAAATCCACGCTGAGCTGCGCCGTCGTGGTGAGCATGTCGGCCTCACGACCGTCTACCGGCACCTGCAGGTGCTCAGCGAGGGGGGCGCGGTGGACACGATCAGGGACCCGTCCGGCGAGACGCTCTACCGGCAGTGCGGTTCCACCGTCCACCACCATCACCTGACCTGCCGGGTGTGCGGCCGCAGCGTCGAGGTGGAGGGCCGCAGCGTCGAGCAGTGGGCGGAGAAGGTGGCCGCCGAGGCCGGCTTCACGTCGGTCGACCACACGGTGGAGCTGTTCGGCCTCTGCCCGGACCACTCCGCATAGGCACCGCGGCGGCCGGGCGGACCCGCGTGGATCCGCCCGGTCGCCACCGGTGATCAAGCCGCGGCGGCGGTGGCGGCCGCGGTCGCCGGCTCGAGGGCCAGCGACAGGACGTCGCGCACGTCGCTCACCGGGTGCACGTCCAGCTTGGCGAGGACCTCGGCCGGAACGTCGTCGAGGTCGGGCTCGTTGCGCTGCGGGATCAGCACGGTGGTGATCCCGGCCCGGTGGGCGGCGAGCAGCTTCTGCTTCACGCCGCCGATCGGCAGAACGCGGCCGGTCAGCGAGACCTCGCCGGTCATCGCCACGTCCGGCCGGACCGGCCGCCCGGACAGGAGCGACGCCAGCGCCGTCGTCATCGTGACGCCGGCCGACGGGCCGTCCTTCGGGACCGCGCCGGCGGGCACGTGGACGTGGACGCCGCGGTCCTTGAGGTCGGTGACCGGGAGCTCGAGCTCTGCCCCCCGGCTCCGCAGGTAGGAGAGGGCGATCTGCGCCGACTCCTTCATCACGTCGCCGAGCTGGCCGGTGAGCGTGACGCCGGTCCCGCCGGTCTCCGCGTCGGCCAGGGACGCCTCGATGAAGAGGACGTCGCCGCCCGCGCCGGTGACCGCCAGGCCCGTGGCGACGCCAGGGACCGCGGTGCGGCGGCTGTCGTGCGTGAGGCTGGTCTCCGGGGTGAACCGCGGCCGGCCCAGGTACTCCTTCAGGCCGTCAGTGCCGACCGTGACGGGGATCGTGCCGGCCTCGAGGGCCTCCTTCGCGGCGACCTTGCGCAGCACGCGCGCGAGCGCGCGCTCCATCGACCGCACGCCCGCTTCGCGGGTGTACTCGGCCGCGATCAGGCGCAGCGCGTCCTCGGCGATCGTGACCTCGTCCGCCTGCATGCCGGACTTGTCGAGCTGCCTGGGGAGCAGGTGGTCGCGGGCGATCGCGACCTTCTCGTCCTCGGTGTAGCCGTCGAGCGTCACCAGCTCCATGCGGTCGAGCAGCGGGCCCGGGATGCTGTCGAGCACGTTGGCCGTGGCCAGGAACACCACGTCGGACAGGTCCAGGTCGACCTCCAGGTAGTGGTCCCTGAACGTGTGGTTCTGCGCCGGGTCAAGGACCTCGAGCAGCGCGGCCGCCGGGTCACCCCGGAAGTCCGAGCCGATCTTGTCCACCTCGTCGAGCAGCACCACCGGGTTCATCGTGCCGGCCTCGCGGATCGCGCGGACGATGCGGCCCGCCATGGCACCGACGTACGTGCGCCGGTGACCGCGGATCTCCGCCTCGTCCCTGACGCCGCCGAGCGCGACGCGCACGAACTGGCGGCCCATCGCCCGTGCCACCGACTCGCCGAGCGAAGTCTTGCCCACGCCGGGCGGGCCGACGAGCGCCAGCACCGCGCCGGAGCGGCGGCCGCCGATCACGCCAAGGCCGCGGTCGTTGCGGCGCTTGCGGACGGCCAGGTACTCGATGATCCGGTCCTTAACGTCGTCGAGGCCGGTGTGGTCCTCGTCGAGGATCCGGCGGGCGCCCGTGATGTCGTACGCGTCCTCGGTCCGCTCGTTCCACGGGATGTCGAGGATCGTGTCGAGCCAGGTCCTGATCCAGCCGGTCTCGGGTGAGGCGTCCGAGGTCCGCTCGAGCTTGTCGACCTCCTTGAGCGCGGCCTCCTTGACCTTCTCGGGCAGGTCGGCGTTCTCGACCCTGGTCCGGTAGTCGTCGGTCTCGGTGCCGTCGCCGTCGCCGGACAGCTCCTTCAGCTCCTTGCGGATCGCCGCGAGCTGCTGGCGCAGCAGGAATTCCTTCTGCTGCTTCTCCATGCCCTCGGTGACGTCCTTGCGGATGGACTCGGCGACGTCAAGCTCCGCGAGGTGCTCGCGGGTCCACTTGATGGCCGTCTCCAGCCGCTTCTCCAGGTCGGAGGTCTCAAGCAGCCGCAGCTTCTGCTCGGCGGTCAGGTAGCTGGCGTACCCGGACCGGTCGGCCATCATCGACGGGTCGTCGATCTGCTGGACGCTGTCGATGACCTGCCACGCGCCGCGCTTCTGGAGCACGCCGATCACCAGGGCCTTGTACTCCTTGGCGAGCTCGTCGGCCTTCGGGCCGACGTTCGTCTCCTCGACGACCGTGCCCTCGACCCACAGCGCCGCGCCCGGCCCCGTGGTGCCGCTCCCGATGCGAACGCGCGCCGCGCCGCGGACCACCGCGCCCGGCTCACCGTCCGGCATGCGGCCGACCTGCTCGATATACGCGAGCGTCCCGGTCCCCGCCAGGCCACGGTCACCGAGGCGCGGGACGATCAGGACCCTTGACTTCTCTTCTGAACGGATCCCGGGTCCCCGCCCGAAACCCTTGTTCCTCGCGGCCTCGATGGCGCCGCGGACCTCGGTGTCCGAAAGTTCGATGGGGACCACCATGCCCGGCAGCACCACGTCATCGTCGAGCGGCAGCACCGGCAGCGTGAGCACTTCGCTCATCAGCCCCTCCTAAGGTTGAGTCAACAACACTCAAGATTCTGGAGCGCGTTTATATTTCCTTCGGGGCTGGCCTGGCTGTCCGCCGTGAGCGATCAAGCCGGGCGCACGCGCGCATGGGCCCGTTACCGGCGTCAACAACCTGCCCGGCCGGAGGAATTCCGGTGGCAGAAGCCGAGCGGGGGTCGCGTTAGCGAGCGATGAGGATGTGCAGGTTGCGGGGGCCGTGGACGCCCTCGACGCGGATGAGCTCGATGTCGCTCGTCGCGGACGGGCCGGAGATCAGCGTGTGCGGACGGGCCGGGTCAAGACGGGTGAGCGCGCCGGAGATGTCGGGCTCGACCTGGTCCGCGCGCACCACGACCAGGTGGAAGTCGGGCACCAGCGTCAGCGCGCGGCGGCCCTGGCCGGCGCCGTGGTCCATGATGATCGTCCCGGTCTCCGCGACCGCGGTCGCGCACCCCGTGACCACGCCGAAGACCTTGTCGAGGTCACGCGCGGACAGGACCGGGTCGTCGCGGACGATCGTGTCCGCGGCGGGCAGCCCGGCTAGCCATTCGTCCGGCACGCCGTCGGGGACGACCAGCGATCGCGTGCTCGCCGCCCCGTGCCCGGGCGCCGCGGCGACGGCACGGGCGATCGCGGCCGCCAGTCCGGCCTCGGCGACCTGCTCGACGACCGCGCGGTAGTCCGCGGCGCGCTCGGCGAACAGCGCCACGATGTCGGTGGCCGCCGGGTCGTGGTGGGCACGCCGGTAGTCGCGCGCGATCGCGGCGTAGGCGGTGTCCACGTCCGCCGCGGGGGCCGCGGGGCCGGACGCGACGCGGATGCGGCTCAGGATCTCGTCGCGGGCGGAAGTCACCGGGCCGCCCCGCCGGTGTCATCGGTGCCGCCGGAGGCGCCGGCCGGCGTCGATTTATGCGTCCGCTTCCACCAGGCACGGAAAGACTCGGCGGGCGGGGCCGGCGCGTCCCGGGTATCGGTCCAGGCCGACAGCGGCGGCGGCAGCCGCCTGATCCGGCCGCCCCGGCCGACCACGAGCCGCCCCCACGACGCGGCGCGCTGCGCGGCGGCCAGGCGGCGCGGCGAGCGAAGGACGTAGGCGGAAAGAGTCAGGATGGAGCGTTCGGCGTAATGCTTCTGGGTTTCCACCGCCTTGGCCCGCAGGTGGACGAGGGCCTCGGGGATGTTGATCGCGACCGGGCACACTTCGTAACAGGCGCCGCACAGCGAGGACGCGTACGGGAGGGAAGCGTCGATCGGCGAAGTGATGCCGCGCAACTGCGGCGACAGGATGGCGCCGATCGGGCCCGGATAAGGCGACCCGTAGGCGTGACCGCCTGTCCGCTCGTAGACCGGGCACACGTTCAGGCAGGCCGAGCAGCGGATGCAGCGCAGCGCCTGGCGGCCGGTGTCGTCGGCGAGCGTGGCGGTCCGGCCGTTGTCGAGCAGCACCAGGTGGAATTCACGGGGGCCGTCACCGGGGGTGACCCCGCTCCAGATCGTCGTGTACGGGTTCATCCGCTCGGCGGTGGAGCTACGGGGCAGCAGGGCGAGGAAGACCTCGAGGTCCCGCCACTTGGGCAGCACCTTCTCGACCCCGACCACGGAGATCAAAGTCTCGGGGAGCGTAAGGCACATGCGGCCGTTGCCTTCGGACTCGACGACCACGAGCGACCCGCTATCCGCCACTGCGAAGTTGGCGCCCGAGATACCCACTTTCGCGTTGAGGAACTCCTGGCGCAGGTGGGCGCGGGCGGCGGCGGCCAGCTGGGCCGGATCATCGCTGAGGTCCGCGGGCGCGTCCGCCATCGTGCGACGGAACAGCTCCCCGATCTCCGCCCGGTTCTTGTGGATCGCCGGGACGAGGATGTGACTGGGGCGATCGTCCCCGAGCTGGACGATGAGCTCGGCGAGGTCGGTCTCGATGGCCGAGATGCCGTTTTCGGCCAGGGCTTCGTTGAGGCCGGTCTCCTGGGTGGCCATCGATTTGACCTTGACCACCTTGTCGGCGTGCTTGCTCGCCGCGATCGCCGTGACGATCGCGTTCGCCTCGGCGGCGTCCCGCGCCCAGTGCACGTGGCCGCCGGCCCTGGTGACCGACTCCTCCAGACGGAGCAGGTAGGTCTCGAGGTTGGCCAGCGTATGGTCCTTGATCGCCTTCCCGGCCTGCCGCAGTTCTTCCCAGTCGTCGAGCTCGCTGACGACGCGCTGGCGCTTGACGCGGATGGCGGTCGTGGCGTGGGTCAGGTTCCGGCGAAGCTGGGAGTCCGCGACCGCCGTGCGGGCGGCGCCCGGGAACGACGGCATGCCGATGTAGGTGGGCATGGTGCCCGGCTCGGTCATGCGGCACCGCCCGTGCTGGCGAGGATCTCGGCCAGGTGCATGGCGCGGACCCCGGCGCGGAGCCTGCTGAGCGTGCCGCCGATCTGCATGAGGCAGGAGTTGTCCCCGGCGACGACGACCTCGGCCCCCGTCTGGCGGATCGCCGCGACCTTGTCGGCGCACATCGCGGCCGATACGTCCGGGTTCTTCAGCGCGAACGTGCCGCCGAACCCGCAGCAGGTCGTCGCGTCCGGCAGGTCCGCCAGCTCGAGACCGCGGACCTCCTTGAGCAGCCGGTACGGCGCGTCGCCCACGTGCATCATGCGGAGCGAATGACATGTGGGGTGATAGGTCACCCGGTGCGGAAAGTACGCGCCGACATCCGTCACGCCGAGCACGTCCGTCAGGAACGTGGCCAGGTCACGGACCCTGGGCGTGATCTCTTCCACGCCGCGGGCGAAGCCGGGATCCCCGTCCGCCTCCGCCAGCGCGGGGTAATACTCGTGGACCATGGCGGCGCAGGACGCGGACGGCGTGACGATCGCCTCGTAGTCGCGGAAGGCGCCGACGAACCCGCGCGCCATCGGGACCGCCTCGCGGCGGTAGCCGGTGTTGAAGTGCATCTGCCCGCAGCAAGACTGCGCCGACGGGAAGTCGACGTGATGCCCCAGCCGCTCCAGCAGGGCGACCACGGCCTTGCCGGTCTCCGGATAGAGAGTGTCGGTCAGACAGGTCACGAACAGGCCGATCCGCATGATCGGCACGTTACCGGACAGGCCGACACCAGCGCGATACTGGCCTGCCATCAGCGCGATACTGGCCTGCCGGAAGGCGGGTCGCTAGCGTCGGACAGGACATAACCATGCGGTTGGCATCCGGAGGCAGCCATGACCCAGCGGATATCCCCCCGGCAGTTCCACCAGACACCCGGCGTCGAAGACTGGCGCGTGGTCTTCGAGGGCGCGCGCACGTACTACGCGACCGGGTCGTTCACGAAAGGCGTGGAGCTCGTGCGGCGGATCGGAGAACTCGCGGACGCCGCCAACCATCATCCCAACGTCGATTTGCGGTACGGCGGCGTGGCGGTCACGCTCAACACGCACGATCTCGGCGGCGACATCAGCGAGCGGGACGCCTCGCTGGCGGCCCAGATCTCGCAGGCGGCACGCGACCTCGGCGTCACGGCCGACCCGTCCAGGGTGCAGACCGTGCAGATCGCGATCGACGCGCTCGTGATCCCGGAAGTGCTGCCGTTCTGGAAGGCGGTGCTCGGTTACGACCAGCAGGGCGACGAGGACGCCGTGGACCCGTTCGGGCGAACGCCCAACATCTGGTTCCAGCAGCTGCACGCGCCCCGGCCGGGGCGGGGTCGTATCCACGTCGACGTGTCGCTGCCGGCTGACCAGGTCGAGGCGCGGATCGCCGCCGGGCTCGCGGCCGGCGGGCGCGTGGTCAACGACAGTTTCGCGCCGCAGTGGTGGACGCTCGCCGACTCCGAGGGCAACGAGGTCGACCTCGCGCCCTGGCGTGACCAGGCCGACTGAGCTAGCCGACTGAGCTAGCCGACTGAGCGGATCAGTGAGCGGACCCGGGCCGCGGTCCGTAATCATAGGCGGGGAGACCCGGCGCGTGGAGGAGGTCGACTGTGTCCCGCGTAACGGCCACCGCGGGGGTGGCGATCGCAGCATGCCTTGCGTGGTCGGCGCTCGCCCTGCCCGCGGCCGCCGCCGTGAGCGGTGCGCTGCCCGAGCCAGTGGCAGGCTGCCTGGGCACGCACGGCGATCGAGCGCCGCGCGCCACGCCGTGGGCGCAGCGGGCCCTGGACTATCAGAGCGTGTGGCAGTTCTCCCAGGGCCGCGGTATCACGGTGGCCGTGATCGACAGCGGCGTGGACGACAACCCGCAGTTTGGCCACCGCGTCACCGTGGGCAGGACCTTCGCCGCCGCCCAGGCCGGCCCGCCCGCCGGGGACTGCGTCGGCCATGGCACGTCGGTAGCGGGGATCATCGCCGCCGCGCCCAGATCAGGGGTCGCGTTCGCGGGCGTGGCGCCGCGGGCGCGGATCCTCTCCTTCAAGGTCACCAACGTCGAGCAGAACTTCGCGTCCGGCGCCGTCGCGGATGCCATCACCAACGCCGTCAACGATCACGTGCAGATCATCAACCTCTCGCTCGCGGCGCCGAACACTTCCCAGCTCCGCGCCGCGGTGAACCGCGCCGAGCAGCACAACATCATCGTGGTCGCCGCGGCCGGCAACGACGGGAGCACTCCCGGGACGGGTCCCGTCTACCCGGCTGCCTATCCAGGGGTCCTCTCCGTCGGAGCGGTGGACGCTGGCGGCGACCTGGCCAGTTTCTCGGATACCCACACCCCGGTCAGCGTGACCGCACCCGGTGTCGACATCACCGCCACTTACCCGGGTGAGTTCCCCGATTCCTACGCGGCCGGCATCCAGGGCACCAGCTTCGCCACGCCCTTCGTCGCGGGAGTGGCCGCGCTTGTGTGGGCACGCTTTCCGGACTACACCGCGGCGCAGGTCGCAGCGCGGATCGAGGAGACCGCCGACGGCGCCGCTGGCCAGGGCACCGGCAATGGCCTGGTGAACCCGGTACAGGCGGTCACCGCCGTGCTGCCCGCCAGCTTGGGTACGGCGCGCCAGGCAACACGGCAGGAGCACGTGCCGGTCAACGCGGCGTCGCCGAACCGGAGCCAGACCGCCGTGGCGGTGCGGGTAACGGCGGGGGCGTTCGGGCTGGCGGCGCTCGTCGCCGCCAGCGCCGTGGTGATATCGGCCGGCCGGCGGCGGCGCTGGCGGCCGGCCGGACAGGCCTGATCGCGGTCTCCGCGGCTATCTGTCCCGGAGACCGCGATCGCGGCGTCAGCCTGGCCGCGGCTCAGGCCGCGTCGACGTGCCGCTTCCAGCTCATCGCGATGCTGGTGCCCGCACCGGCGGGCGAGATCCGCACGTCGTCGGCGAGCCCGGTTATCACGGCGAGCCCTACACCCGGCGGCAGCTGATGGATCACGCCGTCGACCGCTTGTGTGGCGGAGGAGTGCGCCAGTTCCGCCGGCAGCGCGTCCGCCGGTGCCGCGTCGGTCACCACGACCTCGAACCGTTCGGCGTCGTCGGTGAGCGCTACCCGGATCGGCATCCGCGGGCAGTGCTTCCGGTGCGCCTCCACGGCGCGCGAGCACGCCTCGCCGACCGCGAGACGCACTTCGTCAAGCAGCGATTCGTCCACGCCGCTACGACGAGCGACCGCGGTGGCGACGAGCCTCGCGGTCCGCACGTGCGCGGGCAGCGGCGTGAAGGTGACTTCGACGGTGGCCATGGGTGAGCGCCAGGCTACTTCTCGGCCTTCCGGGCGGTAATCGCTTGGTCGACCGAGTCGTGAATACCGAACACCTTGGTCAGCCCGGTGATCCGGAAGATCTTGAGGATTCGCTCCTGCGTGCAGACGAGGTCCAGCGAACCGTCGTGGGCCCGCACTCGCTTGAGGCCGCCGACGAGGACCCCAAGGCCCGTCGAGTCGAGGAACTCGACCTTCTCCATGTTCACTACCAGCTGGTAGTTCTTCTTGTTCACGAGGTCGATGAGCAGCTCGCGAAGGCGCGGCGCGGTGTAGACGTCGATCTCACCCTCGACGTCGACGACCTCGATGCCGTCCTTGTTGTAGTGCCCCAGCTTCAGATCCACGAATCCTCCAGCGCGCGTTGCGCGTCCACTATTCGTCCCGCCCCGCCCGACGCGCGGGCTGACGTGTACGGGAGCGCGGCGGACACGCCTTGATCGGCATTCAACCACGCTCCGGTGTCATGTCTATACGAAATTATGGTGTCAGACATCCGCCTAGCGAATGACACACTTAGAAACCTAGTGTCCACAGTCACTGAGAACCCCGTCCTGGTAACCCGCGAGGACCTGCTGGCGCTTGAGGTCCTGCGGGCAGCCCAGCGTGCCGGAGAACTGGTGCATCTAGAGCACATACCCGGCCGGCGCGGGCAAACCACATCCTGGCCCGAATCTGTCCGGCCCGAAGTCTCGGCGGCACTGGCCGCCGGCGGCATCTCGGCGCCCTGGACGCACCAGGCACAAGCGGCCGCCCTGGCACTCGCCGGCCAGAACGTGATCATCGCCACCCGGGCGGCGTCCGGCAAGTCGGCCGGCTACCTGGCCGCCGCGCTCTCGGCGATCCTCGACGGCGGCACGGCCCTGTACATCGCGCCGACGAAGGCACTGGCGGCCGACCAGTTGCGATCCCTGCGGCAGCTCGCCTTGCCAGGCGTGCGCCCGGCCGCCTACGACGGCGACTCCACCGCCGTCGAGCGCACCTGGGCCCAGGCTCATGCCAACTACCTCCTGACCAATCCCGACATGCTCAGCAGCGGCCTGCTGCCCTACCACAACCGCTGGCGCGGCTTCTTCAAGCGGCTGCGCGTCGTCATCATCGACGAGTGTCACGGGTACCGCGGAGTCTTCGGGTCACACGTTGCCCAGGTGCTGCGCAGGCTGCGCCGGATCGCCGCGCACCACGCCGCGCCCCGTGCCGAGCCGGCCGGCGAGCCGGGCGCCATGCCCGCCGCCGGGCCGGTGTTCGTCCTGGCGTCGGCGACCATCGCCGACCCGGCCGCGTGCGCCCGCCTGCTGACCGGCCTCGACGCCGTGGCGGTGACCGGGGACGGCTCGCCGCGCGGGCCGCTTACCTTCGCGCTGTGGGAGCCGCCGCTGCTCTACACCAGGCCTGGTGAGCGAGCCCGCCGCGCCGTCACGTCCGAGGCCGCTGACTTGCTCGCGGAACTCGTCGCGGCCGGCGTGCCGTCCCTCGCGTTCACCCGCTCCCGGCGCGGCGCCGAATCGGTCGCCCTCCTTGCCCGAGCCGCAAGAGGGACCGGAGGGACGGAAAGGACCGGAGGGACGGAAGGCCGCTCCCGAGGGACAGGGGCCGGAGGGGCGGAAGGCCCCTCCGGAGGGGGGATGGGGGGCGAGCAGCCCCCCATTCGGGGGGTCACCGGGGGGTCGTCCCCCGGGGGAATTACGGCTTATAGGTCCGGGTACCTCGCGGATGACCGCCGGGACCTCGAGGCCGGGCTGCGGGACGGGCGCATCACCGGCATGGCCAGCACGACCGCGCTCGAGCTCGGCGTGAACATCCCCGGCCTGGACGCCGTGCTGATCGCCGGATGGCCCGGCACGTGGGCATCGCTGTGGCAGCAGGCGGGCCGGGCCGGACGAGCCGGGCGCCCGGCGGTCGCGGTGTTCATCGCGGGCGACGACCCGCTGGACAGCTATCTGGTCCACCACCCCGACACGCTCCTGCGCAACCCGGTCGAGCCGGCCGTCCTCGACCCGGATAACCCTTATGTACTCGGCCCGCACCTGGCCGCCGCCGCGGCCGAGGCGCCGCTGACCGACGTGGACGTCGGCCTCTTCGGCCCGACGGCGGCGGACCTCGCGTCCCGGCTAGCCGCCGACGGCGAACTCCGCCGCCGTGATTCCGGCTGGTATCCCGCGCGCCACCGCCGCGGGGCCGGCCGGATCAGCCTGCGCGGCAACATCGGCCTGCCCGTCCGGGTCGTGGAAGAGGGCACCGGCCGGCTGGTGGGAACGATGGACGAGCCGTCCGCACACCATCACGTGCACGACGGCGCGGTCTACCTGCATCAAGGCGAGACTTACGTGGTCCGCAAGCTCGAACTCGATGACCGGGTGGCCCTGGTCGAATGCCGCGATCCGGGATATACGACGCAGGCTCACGACATTACGGAAATTGACGTGATAAATGAGCGGGGCCGCGTTTTCTGGGGTGATCCCGTTGTGGCGTGGGGCGATGTACGGGTAACGCGGCAAGTGACCGGTTATACCACGGTTCGTTCTGGAGTGAAAACGGGCAGCGGGGAGCTTAGCCTACCGCCGCGAACCCTCGCCACTCGCGCCGTATGGTGGATTATCCCTAACGAGCCCTTGTGTCTCCTTTCGTCATCCGAAATTGCCGGGGCCGCCCATGCCGCCGAACATGCGTCCATCGGGATGCTTCCGCTGTTCGCCACGTGTGACCGGTGGGACGTAGGTGGCCTGTCCGCCGAATGCCACCCCGCGACCGGCCAGCTCAGCGTCTTCGTATACGACGGGCACGAGGGCGGCGCGGGCTTCGCCGAGCGCGGCTTCGCCGCGGCCGCGGACTGGCTGGCCGCCACACGCGACATGATCGCGTCGTGCCCGTGCGAGGCCGGTTGTCCGGCGTGCGTGCAGTCTCCGCGCTGCGGAAGCGGTAACGCGCCGTTGTCCAAGGACGGAGCGATCGCGTTGCTCGGCCTGCTCCTGGCGGGGGCGCCGCGATAGGCGCCAACGCTTTCCGCGGCTGCCCGCAGCCGGCCTAGCGGACGCCGAAATGGGCGTTGACCTGGAAAGTGACCTTGTCCTGGAAATGGTGCGGCCCCCGCTGGGGGGAGAGCGGGGGCCGCGCACGGTTCGGCCTTGGGGGGGTAGGCCGACTCCGTCCCACGGGAAAGCTTATCCGTATTCGCGGCGTCGCGCCGCCACCGGATCAACAAGAACCCGTGCGATCGAATTACAACATATAGAGATTGGGCGTGAACAGGCCTTTCGAGCGGATTGTCTGCCGGGCTGTGGCGTCTGCACGGCGATCGTCGGGCATGCGGAAGATGCGCGCTCGGCCCACATCCCGGAACCACGTATAGGCCGGACAGGCAACCCATGTCCCGGGCCGCATGCAGCGTGTTACGGCATGTAACTAGCGCGACTGATCGAGATCACGAATTGATCACGCACTGGGGCTGTTCCTGGGCTTCCTTTCGTCGTAGAAAAGGTGCTACGGACTCATGGAACGTCCGGGTACGGCAGCCAGGTACCCACGCGCGACCAGCCGCGGGAGGCGTGTCAAGTCAGGTTCCCGTGCCGTCGAGGCAGCCGCCGCAGAGGCGAGAGGCGCCAGACGGACCGGCCCTGTCTGACAGAGAAGGGTGCACGCTTGGTAGCCAGACTGCCGGGCTTTAGGCGACGGCGCCCCTGCG
>DASZKN010000032.1:0-33128 GCA_035552855.1 Trebonia sp.
CCGGCCAGCAGCAGCGGCATCGTGCCGAGCTTGTTGACCGCTGGGATCAACGCCGACGAAGCGCAGGCCCGCGCGACCTCCTCGATCACCAGCACGCTCGCGAGCGCGTCGCCGCCCGCGCCGCCATACGCCTCCGGGATGTGGAGCGCATGGAAGTCCGCCTTCACAAGCGCCTCGTACACGTCCCAGGGGAACTCGGCGGTCCTGTCGATGTCCGCCGCCCGTGGCGCGATCTTGTCCTCGGCGAGCTCGCGGACGGCCTGGCGGAGGGCGTCGTGTTCTTCGGAAAGGGCGAACGTGCTCATTACCCGATAGTAACCCGCAGGGGCTGGCCCGTGGACGGACCAGCCCCTACCAAAAAATCAGCAGGCCACAAGCGTTATGCGGCCTTACGATCACCCGCGGCACCATCACCCGGGGCACCATCACCCTCGGCACTATCACCCTCGGCGGACAGGCGCGGCGCCGATGCCGCGTGCATGGCCTTGTAGGGTTTCGCAGGCTCCTGCTCAGACGTCCGCCGCGGCTCCGGCATGACACCGCGCGGCGCCGCGTGCTTGCCACTTCCGCGGTACAGACCCAGACCGCGAAGCGGACGGCTCTTGATGACAGAAAACGCCATAATCAACACCCCCCAAATGACCCCGTTAGCGCAGTGTGACCAATCTCCCCCATCTCGTCACATGCGACCGGTCCCGTTCCGATCGCCCGCACTGACACCAGCTTGCCCGGAGAAGCCCTCGGCAAAACACCCTCATTAGGCATCGTGCTCAAACCGATACCGATTGATTACTGTCCGATAGCAGCGGATTGCCCACGGAGCGTGAAAACGGGCGGTAACCGGCTAACGCCTGGCGCGTAGCGCCGCGCCCTTGGCACGGGCCTGTTCAGAGAGCCTGACCTGGAAGTCCGTCATCTTTTCACGTAGCCGCGGGTCGGCCGCGGCAAGAATACGGACCGCGAGCAAGCCCGCGTTGCGCGCGCCGCCGACCGCCACCGCGGCGACCGGGATGCCCGCCGGCATCTGAACGATCGACAGCAGCGAGTCCATGCCGTCGAGGTACTTAAGCGGCACCGGTACGCCGATTACCGGGAGTGGCGTAACGGCCGCCAGCATGCCCGGCAGGTGCGCCGCGCCGCCGGCGCCGGCGATGATCACCCGCAAGCCCCGGCCGGCGGCGGACTCGCCGTAAGCGATCATGTCCTTCGGCATCCGGTGGGCCGACACCACATCCGCTTCGTACGGGACCGCGAACTCCGTCAGCGCCTCGGCCGCCGCGCTCATCACCGGCCAGTCCGAGTCAGAGCCCATCACGACGCCTACCCGCGGTTGCTGCGTTTGCACGGGACAAGCGTAGCGGTCAGGGGCGGCCCGCGATCGTGACGCCGTGCACGGCCGCCTGGTAGGTGCCGCTTCCGTCGGGCGGAAGCTTGGTGAACCAGAGCAGCACGTACCGCGCCGTGACCGGCTTCGCCAGCGGGAAGCTGACCCGCGCGCCCGCGTCCGCCGCGCTGGCCAGCACCGGCAGCGCGCCGGGGGCGGGCTGGGCACCGGCCCGCAGCTGCAGGCTCGTGCCGCTGGCCGTGCCCAGGTCCACCGACACCTTGCCGAGCGACACCGCCCGCCCCATGTCGAGCAGCAGGCCGGTCCCGCGCTTGAGCTCCCCGAACAGGTCCGTCGTGTACCAGTCCGACATCCACCCCGCCCCCGGGTCGGTAAGCACGTTGCCGGCCAGCTGCGGGTTGTCGCCGTCCCCGGTTCCCGTTGGCCCGAACGCGACCGCGGCGACTGCCCGCAGTCCCGCCAGCGGGGGTGACGTGGTCGCGCTGGCGGCGGGGCTCGCCACCGGATGGCTCGTGCTCGTGGTCGGCACCACCGGGGCGATGGAGGTGCTGGTGGGCGCGGCCGGCGCTGGCGCGGAGGCGGGCGCCGGGGCACCGGGTGCCCGCCCGGGCGACGTGGCCGCGTTCGTCACATGCCCCGTCAGCTCGAACACCGCGAATCCGATGACGGCCAGGACCACGACCCCTGTCGCCACGGCCAGGTAGGCCTTCCGGCGTGCGCCTGCGACGTCCACCTCATCGTGGTACCCCGTCGACGGCGTCCCTACCGGTCAGGAACGGCCGGTCACGGCGACGCTGTAGACGCTCCCCTGGTACTGGCCGCTGCCGTTCGGCGGGAGCAGCGTGAACCAGACGAGCAGGTAGCGGTCCTTCGCCGGCGAGCTCAGATGCAGGTAGACAGTGCCGCCCGCGCCGTTCTTGCTCGCCTTGACGTGCATGCTGTCCAGCGACGGCTCGTTGCCCGCGCGCAACTGAAGGTCCGCGCCCGAATACGGGCCGAGGCCGACGCGCACGGTCGTCGCCGTGACCGCGGACCCCATGTCGAGCAGCAGTCCCGTGCCCTGCTTCAGCCGGCCGAAATCGGCGGTCGTGTACCAGTCTGTCTGCCAGGGATGCGACGAACCAGAGCTGACCGCGTACATCGCGCTGCCCGAGTTGTCGCCGTCCCCGATGCCGCCGGGGCCGAACGCCGCCGCGGACGACACGCGGAGCGCCTTCACCGGCACCGCGTGGTGGTGGTGGACGGCCGGCCGCTTCTTGTGCGGGGCGGCGGTGGCGGTGGGCGCCGGCGCGGACTGCGTCACCGGCTTGCCGCTCTTGGTGCCCGTGCCGCTCTTGGTGGCGCCGTTGGACGTCGTCTTCCCGCCCGCGCCGGTGTGCTTGCCGCCGGGCGGATTGTCCGCCGCGAGCGCCTGCCGGCCGGCCGGCGGGGCGTTCCCGGGTCCCTTACTCACGTTCGCGACGAGCACCGTGCCCGCGACCGCGACAACGGCCAGGATCACGACCGCGAGCGCCGCCAGGCCCAACGTGCGGCGGCGGCCGCCGCCGGCCAGGGAGGGCAGCGCGCGCGTCTGGGCTGTCCGCGCCGGGTCCGTGGCCGGCACTGGCCGCAGGTCGGCGACCGTGTCGTCCAGCCGGACCACGGGCAGGTCGTGCCTGGTGTCCGCGATGTCCGCGGCGGGCAGGTCGTGGCTGGTCTCCGGGACCGGAGCGGCGGCCGGGGGGACGGCCGGCGCGGACACGCCGGACCGCGGCGATCCGCCGGCATGCGACTGCTCGTACTCGTCGATCAGCGGCTGGGCGTCCAGGCCGACGGCGCCGGCGAGCACGCGAACGTAACCGCGCACGAAGACATCGCCGCCGCACGCAGTGAAGTCATCCTTCTCGATGTCCCGGATGACCGCTTGCCTGATTCGCGTACGCGCGCTGATCTCGTCAATGGAAAGACCCGCCTTGGTGCGAGCCTCGGCCAGCGTTTCGCCGACGGTCACCGGCTCACACCTTCCTCAGCTTTTCTCGCTACTCCATAGGGTATGGCCCTTGGCCAAGTCGGCGAAATACCCGAATCGGCGGGAAATATGCGGCGCGCGCCGGCCGCCGCCGTCAGTCGCCGTCCTCGGTGCCCCAGCGCAAGTAGCTGACCGCGCGCCGTGCGCGGTCCCGCAGGGACGCCACGGAGTCCTCCGGTCCGCCGGTGATGTTCACGTGGCCGATCTTCCGGCCGGGCCGCACTTCCTTCCCGTAGAAGTGCACCTTCACCGCCGGGTCGGCGGCCATGACGTGGATGTACCGGTCGTAGATGTCCGCGTCCGTGCCGCCGAGCAGGTTCGCCATGACCGTGAAGCCCGTCGCGGACAGCAGCGACGGCGAACCGAGCGGCAGGTCGAGCACCGCCCGCAGGTGCTGCTCGAACTGCGATGTCCGCGCGCCGTCCATCGTCCAGTGCCCGCTGTTGTGCGGCCGCATCGCGAGCTCGTTGACGAGCAGCGCGCCGGACCGCGTCTCGAACAGCTCCACCGCCAGCAGCCCCACGACGTCAAGCGCCGCGGCGATCCGCAATGCGAACTGCTGCGCCTCCTCGGCCACCACCGGGTGCAGCCCCGGGGCCGGGGCGATCACCTCACGGCAGATGCCGTCCACCTGGACCGTCTCCACGACCGGGTAGGACGCGCCCTGCCCGGACGGCGAGCGCGCGACGAGCGCCGCCAGCTCGCGGCGGAACGGCACGTGCTCCTCGGCCAGCAGCCTGACGCCGCGTTCGGCCGCGGTGGCGACCACCGCCGCCGCCTCGTCCGCGGACCCGCACACCCAGACGCCCTTGCCGTCGTATCCGCCGCTCACCGCCTTGAGCACGACCGGCCACCCGCCCCCGGTGAACGAGACCACGTCGGCGGCGGACGCCACCGGGGCGTAGCGCGGGCACGGCACGCCGAGGGCCGTCAGCTCGTCGCGCATCGCGAGCTTGTCCTGTGTGTGCCGCAGCGCGGCCGAGCCCGGGCGGACGAGCACGCCCGCCGACTCGACCGAGGTCAGCACCTCCGCGGGCACGTGCTCGTGGTCGAACGTCACCACATCGCACCCGGCGGCGAACTCCGAGACGTCCGGCCGCGACAGGTGCGATCCCACGGCCACGTCGTGCGTCACCAGCGCCGCGCTGTCGGTGTCCGACTCCGCCAGCACCCGGAACGTCGCGCCCAGCGCGATCGCGGCCTGGGCCGTCATCCGGGCGAGCTGGCCGCCGCCCACCATGCCGACGATTGGCATGCCGTGGCCGGTCAGCCGCGGGATCGGCCCGGCCGACGCCGGCTCAGCCGACTCAGCCGGCTCAGGTGAGGAAGTGGCGGGAAACACGCGCTGTAGCCTACGCGGAAGCGTTCATTCCTGGGTACAACAATGCCCATGGCAACAGACGAGCGGCAGGACGTCGAAGTCAGAGAAGGGCGGTACGGCGACAGAGTCATCGCCGTCGAGCCCGGCGGCGCCGAGTTCATTCCGCTGAACGAGCGCCACGGCCGCCCGGTCCAGCTGTTCTGGACCTGGACCTCGCCGAATATGGAGTTCGCCACGATCTTCGTCGGCGTACTGGCGATCGCGGCGTTCCACCTCGGCTTCTGGGAGGCGTTCGCGGCCATCCTGCTCGGCAGCGCGCTCGGCGGCCTCACTCAGGGGCTGCTGTCCGCGCGCGGGCCGGTCCACGGCGTGCCGCAGATGGTGCTGAGCCGCCTCGGCTTCGGGCACTGGGGCAACATCCTGCCCGCCGGGATCAACGCCGTGGTCGCCGGGATCGGCTGGTTCGCGGTGAACAGCATCTCCGGCGCGCTCGCGCTGCACACGCTGACCGGCTGGCCGCTAGTGGTCTGCCTGCTGATCGTCGTCGTGGTGCAGATCGTGCTCGCGTTCGCCGGCCACAACCTCATCCACGTCTTCGAGCGCTTCGCGTTCCCCGTCCTGGCGATCATCTTCCTGGTCGCGAGCGGCGTGATCCTGTCTAAGACGCACCCTAGCGCGAGCCATAGTTCCGTCCCGGGCGCCTTCCTGATCGAACTGGGCGCGACGTTCGGCTACGCGGTGGGCTGGAACCCCTACGCCGCGGACTACACCAGGTACTACCGGCCGGACGCCAACCGGCGGGCCATCGGCTGGTGGGCCGGCATCGGGCTGTTCCTGTCCTGCGCACTGCTGGAGACCGTCGGCGCCGCCGCGGCGACCGCGGTCACGGACGCCGGCGCGTTCCTCGGCGCCGACCCGACCGGCGCGTTCACCGGCGAGCTGCCCAGCGTGCTGGCCAAGTTCACGCTGGCGGCGATCGCGATCGGCGCCGTGGCGGCCAACGCGCTGAACATCTACTCGGGCGCGATCTCGTTCAACGCGCTCGGCTTCCGGCTGCCGCTGCACATCAGGCGCGCGATCGTCGCGCTCGGCTTCGGCACGATCGGCTTCTTCCTCGCGTGGTCACAGCTCGGTAACGCCGGCACTACCTACAACAACTTCCTGCTGATCATCGCCTACTGGATCGCGCCGTGGCTCGCGGTCATGTTCTGCGACCAGCTACTGCGCCGCCGCGAGGAGCCCGGACACGCCGAGCGGCTCCTGTTCGACAAGAAGCACGCCAACTGGGCGGGCCCGGTGGCGATGGCGGTCGGCGCCGGGGTGTCGGTCTGGCTGTTTTCCAACCAGACCGAATACACCGGGCTCGTGCCCAGGCATGTCCCCGCGGTGGGCGACCTCACGTTCGAGGCGGGCTTCGTGCTCACCGCCGCCATCTACCTGTCCTGGAAACGCATAACCTGGCACCAACCGCTAGCGAAGGGACGCGGCGCCCATGCTCGTAGACGGGGTTTACGCACGCTACCGGCACCTGGTACCCGAAATCGTCAAGTTCTGCGTGGTCGGCGGCCTCGGCTCGGTCGTGGATCTCGGCGGCACCGCCGCGCTGCACGGCCCCGGCGGCCTCGGCCCGCTGACGTCCAAGGCCATCGCCGTGGGTGCCGCCACCGCGGTCACATACACCGGCAGCCGGTTCTGGACGTTCAAGGACCGGGAGAACCAGTCGCTGCTGCGCGGCGCGGCGCTCTTCGTCGCGCTCAACCTGGTCGGCCTGCTGATCGCCGAGGTCGTGATCGCGGTCACGACCTACGGGCTCGGCTACCACGACCAGCTCGCGTACAACGTGGCGAGCGTGATCGGCACCGGGCTCGGGACGATCTTCCGCTACTTCGCCTACAAGCGCTGGGTCTTCCTGAAACCCGCGATCCCTAACGAACCCATGGCGCCTGTCCTTACCCCAGCACCGGAGCCGGGGGCAGACACCAGGGAGCGTTCAGAAAAATAATGACTCAGGCCGGGCCCGCCTGGGAGTTCCGGGCGCGGTCGCCCGGCGGGTTGCGCGGCAGGAACACCGCGAACACAGGCGGCTTGCGGCGGGCGAGCACGATACGGCCGCCGTCGGCCGCCGCCATCGTGCGGGCCAGCGAAAGGCCGAGGCCAGTGCCTTCGGGCCGGTCGCTGACGCCGCGGTCGAAGATCCGCGAGACCAGCTCGGCGGGAATGCCCTCGCCTTCGTCGGCCACCTCGATCACCACCGAGCGCTCCGACTGCGAGCGGCGTATCGTCACCGTCCCCTTGCCGTGCATGAGCGCGTTGTCGAGCAGGGTCGCGATCACCTGCGCGAGGCCGCCTTGGGTCACGTACGCCTGCAGCCGGGACTCGCCGATCAGCACCATCTTGCGGCTGGCCCGCCGGAACGCCGGTTCCCACTCGGTCATCTGCTGCAGCACGATCTTGTCCACCGAGATCAGGTTGGCCGAGCCGGCGCCGACCCGGCGGGCCGGGGACAGCAGCTGGCTGACGACGTCGGCGAGGCGCTCGGCCTGCACGAGCGCGGCGGTGCCCTCTTCGCGGACCACCTCCGGGTCGCCGGCGGACGCGATCATCTCTTCCAGCCGCATCGACAGCGCGGTCAGCGGCGTCCGCAGCTGATGGGACGCGTCGATGGCGAGCTCGCGGTCGGCGGTCAGCAGGTGGGTGACGCGCCGCGCCGCGCTGTCGAGACCGTCGGCGACCTGGTCGAGCTCGGTGACGCCGTAGCGCTTGCCGACGGGCCGCGGGTCGCCGGTGCCGAGCCGGCCGGCCGCTTCGGCGAGTTCCTCGACCGGCCGGGCGGTGCGCCTCGCCACCGCCCCCCCGAGAAGCGCCGCGAGCACCACCGCGACGATGAGCAGCGGGACGCCGACCGCGAGCGTTCCCTGGTCCCTGACGCCGGCGACCACGAGCAGCGGCACGCCGACGATGGCGGCCGCGGCGAGCGCGACCCCCGTCGCCGCGAGCCACAGCCGGCGTCGCATCAGCGTTGGCCCCTTCGCTTACGTCTGCTTAGATCCCGTCAGTCGCCGCGTTCAAACCGGAACCCTACCCCGCGCACGGTCGTGATGAAGCGGGGGTGGTGCGCGTCGTCGCCGAGCTTGCGGCGCAGCCACGAGATGTGCATGTCCAGGGTCTTCGTCGACGTCCACCACTTGGCGTCCCAGACCTCGCGCATGATCTGCTCGCGGGTCACGACCTTCCCGGCGTCGCGCAGCAGGATCCACAGGAGGTCGAACTCCTTGGTGGTCAGGTCCAGCTCGGTGTCGCCATGCCAGGCGCGGCGGGCGTCGTTGTCGACCCGCACCCCGCGGACCGCGCCCGGCGTCTCGACCGTGCCGCGGCGCAGCAGGGCCCGGACGCGGGCGAGCAGCTCAGCGAGCCGGAACGGCTTCGTGACGTAGTCGTCAGCGCCCGCGTCCAGCCCGACCACCGTGTCGACCTCGTCGGCCCGGGCGGTGAGGATCAGCACGGGCACCGCGTGGCCTTCGGCCCGGACGCGCCGGCACACCTCGAGCCCGTCGAGCTCGGGCAGCCCGATGTCGAGCAGGATGAGGTCGACCCCGTCGGACAGCGCGCGGTCGAGCGTGGCCAGGCCGTCCTCGGTGACCTCCACCTGATACCCCTCACGACGCAGCGCGCGGGACAGCGGCTCGGATATAGACGTGTCGTCTTCGGCGAGCAGGACTCGGGTCATCTCTAAATAGTAAAGCCACGGTAAAACATGTGCACGTCGGCGCACCGGTCCCACAGGTAACGACACACTCCGGTGCCGCCCGGCGTCGCCTCGCCACTACCCCGGCCACCACTCGCCACCGCCCCGCCCCCGGGGCGTTATGTCCATTTTTATGGCATATGTTCGCGTTAGCGGCAAGACAACGTTGACATGACCCTGGTGTTTCCGGCATATTCCTCGGAAACGACTACGTAACCAGGCGACACGAACGGCGCCCCGGCGGCAGGCCGGCGGGGGGCTTCATACACCGACAGTCTAGAGTGCCTCTTGCTTTTAGCAGGAAACTCTTGAGTCAGCGTCACAAAAGAACATGATAAGACGGTTGCAGACGATCAAGATCACCGAAGATCGTTCGGAAAGGGCGGACCCGTGCCAGAGGCATCCGTACCCATCCTCGAGGCCCGCAATCTGGTCAAGCGTTACGGGACCGTGCAGGCACTCGACGGAGCCAGTTTCACTGCTTACCCGGGAGAAGTGGTCGCGCTGATCGGCGACAACGGGGCGGGGAAGAGCACCCTGGTGAAAGCCCTCTCCGGCGCGATTCACGCCGACAGCGGGCAGATCCTGGTCTCAGGGAAGCAAGTCACCATGAACAGCCCGCTGGATGCTCGGCGGCATGGCATCGAGACCGTGTACCAGGACCTCGCGCTGGCACCCGATCTCGACGCCGCGGCCAACCTGCATCTGGGCCGGGAGATCTACTGGTTCAAGCCGCTGCACATCCTGAACAAGCCGGCGATGCGCAAGCGCGCCGTCGAGGCGTTCATGGACCTGGGCGTGCAGCTCAAGGACGTCAGCGCCCCCGTGATCACGCTGTCCGGCGGCCAGCGGCAGTCCGTGGCGGTCGCCCGGGCCGTCGCCTACGCCAGCGAGATCATCTTCATGGACGAGCCGACCGCCGCGCTGGGCGTCGTCCAGCGGGAGCGCGTGCTCGACAACATCAGGCGCGTCCGCGATCGTGGGATCACGGTCGTGCTCATCAGTCACAACATGCCCGAGGTGCTCGCGGTCTCCGACCGGGTCGAGGTGCTGCGCCTGGGCCGCCGGGTTGCCCGGCTCAAGTCGTCCGAGGCCACCGTCGAGCAACTCGTCGGCGCCATGACCGGTGCGCTCACCACCGAGGATGTAGGGGAGTCGGCATGAGTGTGCTAGGCAAGACGACGCAGCAGCCGGCCGGCGCGGGCGAGATCAGCAGGAATCGCCGACTGTTCGGGCGGACGCTCTCGGCCGGCGAGACCTGGGTGTTCGGCGCGCTCATCATCTTGATGGCGATCTTCACCGGGCTCGCGCCGGGCAAGTTCCTCACGACCGACAACCTCAGCCTGACCGCCCAGACGACCGCGCCGTTCCTGGTGATGGCGATTGGCGAGACGTTCGTCATCATCACGGCGGGCATCGACCTGTCCGTCGGCTTCGTGCTCGTCCTTTCCGGTGTCGTGGCCGGGGAGTACTACCTGCACAACGGCGGCCCCAACGCCGGCACCGGGACGATCTGGATCGGGGCGGTCATCGGGCTCGCGACGGGGGCCGCGTTCGGGGCCCTGCAGGGATTCGCGGTCGCCAAGCTGAAGATGCCGTCACTGATCGCGACGCTGATGGGTCTCGGCGTCGCCGAGGGCCTGTCCTACCTGATCACGGGCGGCTCCGACCTGCGGTCGGTGCCGAACAAGCTGGCGAGCTCGATCGGCCAGGGCAGCTTCGCCGGGATCCAGTGGCTGATCATCATCTCGTTCCTCGTCACGCTGGTCGCCGGCCTGGTCCTCGCGTACACGCGGTTCGGCCGGTACACGTTCGCGATCGGGTCCAACCCCGAGGCCGCCGAGCGGGTCGGCATCAACGTGGACTGGCACCTGATCAAGGTCTACGCGCTGAGCGGGCTGATGGCCGGCATCGCCGGTATCATGAACCTCGCCTACTACAGCACGACCACGATCTCCGGGCACCCGCTGGACAACCTGGTCGTCATCACGGCGGTCGTGATCGGCGGCGCCAGCCTCTTCGGCGGCCGCGGTTCCATGCTCGGCACGTTCATCGGCGTCTTCATCCCCGAACTGCTGGCGACCGGCCTGATCATCGTCGGCGTCAACCAGTACTGGCAGTACATCCTGACGGGGCTCGTGCTCGGGGCCGCCGTCTACTCCGATCAGATTCGGCGGCGGCTGCGCGAGCGCGCGTAGCCACTGATAACGGGCATCGGCCCACCTCAAGGAGGAGTTAATGTCACACAGATATCCCGCGCTGGTCACCGGTGCGGTCGCGGTCGCGGCCCTGACCATGGGCGTAGCCGCTTGTAGCAGCAACAGCAGCAGCAGCAGCAGCAGCAGCAGCAGCACCGCGGGCAGCGGCTCGGGCGGCTCCGGCAACAGCAGCGCCGCCGGCAAGAAGCTCGATCTGGTAGTGGGCACCAAGAGTGACGACTTCTACGTCACGATGGAGTGCGGCGCGGAGGCGGAGGCCAAGGCGCTCGGCGTCAACCTGACCGTCAACGGCCCGGCCGACTTCTCGGCGAGCGAGCAGGCGCCGATCCTGAACGCGATCGCGGTCAGCAAGCCGGACGCGCTGATCGTCGCCCCGACGGACACGTCGGCGCTCAACCCGGAGCTGTCGCGGATCTCGGGCGCCGGCACGAAGATCGTGTTCGTGGACACCACGACGTCGGACCCGTCCATCGCCGTGTCGCACATCACGTCGGACAACATCGGCGGCGGTAAGGTCGCCGCGGACAACCTCGCCAAGGTGATCGGCGGCAAGGGCACGGTCGCGGTGATCGACGTGAACCCGGGCATCAGCACGACGGAGCAGCGCATCCAGGGCTTCGACAAGGAGATGACGGCGAAGTACCCGGGCGTCAAGGTGCTGTCGACCCAGTACGACAACGACAGCTCGGCCACCGCGGCCAGCCAGGTGTCCAGCGACATCTCCGCGCACCCGAACCTGGCCGGCGTGTTCGCGACCAACGTGCTCAGCGCGGAGGGCGCGGCGACGGGCGTCAAGCACGCCGGCAAGTCCGGCAAGGTCAAGGTCGCGACGTTCGACGCCGACCCGCAGCAGATGACTGACCTGGCGAACAACACCATCCAGCTCGCCGTCGCCCAGAGCCCCTACGTCGAGGGCCAGGACGGTGTCGAGCAGGCGGTGAACGCCCTGACCGGCAAGCCCGTGACCGCCAACATCGGTACCCCGCTCGTCGCCATCACCCCTCAGAACATGAACCAGCCGAGCATCAAGAAGTTCATCTACAAGAGCAGCTGCTAACCAGGCAGCTAGGCGCACCGGACGCGCACGGCCTCACATGCGCAGCCGTCCGGCGTAGCCCACCGCGAAGTCGCGGAACGCGACTACCGGAGCGGTCAGCGGGCGGTCGGTCATCCACGCGATGCCGACCGCCCGCGCCGCTTTCGGCGACGTTACGCGGATCGCGGTCACGGCCGGGTCCGACAGCGACGACGCGGTCGCCGGCAGCAGTGACACGCCCAGGCCCGCGCCCACCAGGCCCCGCGCCGTGTCCGCCTCCTCGCCCTCGAACGCGATCCGCGGCGCGAAGCCCGCCGCCCGGCACAGGTCGTCGGTGATCGCGCGCAGCCCGTAGCCGGGCTCCATGCAGATGAAGTCCTCTCCGGCGGCCTCCGCCAGCCGGACGGCCCGGCGGCGGGCGAGCCGGTGGCCGGGCGGGACGAACAGGTCGATCCGCTGCGCCGCCAGTTCGCGCGCCGCCACGTCCAGCCCGGCCGGCAGCGGAGCGGTCAGGCACACGTCGATCTCCCCCGCCCGCAGCCTCGTGAGCAGCGCGTCCGCGCCGCCCTGGACGAGCGCGAACCGCACCAGCGGGTGCTCCGCGCGAAAGTCCCGCAGCAGCCGTGGCACCGCGTCCGTGCCCAGCGTGTGCAGGAAGCCCAGCGCGACCCGGCCCTGGGAGGGGTCGGCCTCCCCGGCCAGGAGCGCGACGGCGGCGCTGAGCGGCGGAAGCGCCCGCTGGGCGGAATCGAAGAGGAACCGGCCGTGGCGGGTCAGCCGTATCGAGCGGCCGGGACGTGTGAACAGCGGGACGCCCAGTTCCGCCTCGAGGCGTGCGATCGAGCGGGAGAGCGTCGGCTGCGGGACGCCGAGGATCGCCGCGGCCCGGGTGAGGTGCTCCTCCCGCGCGACGACCAGGAACTGGCGGAGCCGCGGCACGAGCGCGTCCAGGGCGGCGGCCACCGTCGCATCCTCGTCTTCATACATATATGCATTACTACCAGCAGTTCCATGTATTGGACGTATCGATGCCCGCCGCCATAGCGTCGCTGGCATGTCCCTCGTGCTGGAAACGCCGCAACGGCTGCGCTACGGCGATCCCGGGATGCGGCGGGTCCGGCTCGGGCTGTTCGCGGCCGGGCTCGCGACGTTCGCGCTCCTCTACACGCCGCAGCCGCTGCTGCCGCTGCTGTCGCGGGCGTTCTCCGCGAGCCCGGCGGCGGCGAGCCTCGCGATGTCGGCGGGCACGGGCGCGCTCGCGCTCGCGATCATTCCGGTCAGTTCGCTGTCCGAGGTCTACGGGCGGCGGCGCGTGATGGTGATCTCAGTGCTCGCCGCGGCGGTTCTCGGCCTGGTCGCGCCGCTGGCGCCGTCGCTGACCGCTCTGGTGCTCATCCGGGTCCTCCAGGGGTTCGCGCTCGCCGGCGTGCCCGCGACGGCGATGGCCTATCTGGCCGAAGAGGTCGAGGCCGGCTCGCTCGGCCGGGCGATGGGCCTGTACATCGCGGGCAACGCGATCGGCGGGCTCAGCGGCCGGATCGCCGCCGGTGTGCTGGCGGAGCACGGCGGGTGGCGCGTCGCGGTGGCCGGGGTCAGCGGACTGGCGCTCGTCTGCGCGGTGGCGTTCGCGGTCGCGCTGCCGCGGTCCGCGTTCTTCACGCCGGTGCCGCCGCGGCTGGAGGTCCTCGGCGCCTCGCTGCGGCGGAACCTCGCCGACACCGGGCTGCTGCGGCTCTACCTGATCGGCTTCGCCCTGATGGGCGCGTTCGTCACCGTGTACAACTACCTGACGTTCCGGCTGAGCGGGGCGCCGTTCGGCCTGTCGACGTCGGTCATCGGGGCGCTGTTCACCGTATACCTGGCGGGGACGTACTCGTCGACGATGGCGGGCCGCCTCGCCGACCGCCTCGGGCGGCGCATCGTGCTCGTGATCGGCGTGGTGGTGGCCGCCGCTGGCGTCGTGCTGACGCTGCCCGCGTCACTGCCGTGCATCGTGGCGGGCCTGGTCGTGCTGACCGCGGGGTTCTTCGCGGCGCACTCCGTGGCGAGCGGCTGGGTGGGCGGCCGCGCGCCCGTCGCACCCGCGCAGGCGTCGGCGCTTTACCTGTGCCTGTACTACATCGGCAGCAGCGTGGCCGGGTCGGCCGGCGGCGTGTTCTACGCGCGCGGCGGCTGGCCGTCGACGGTCGTGTTCGTCCTCGCGCTGTTCGCGGTGGCGCTGGCGAGCGGCGTGTCGCTGCGTAAGTTACTGGGCCTGACGCTCCTCGCCGGCGCGCAGGCGCTCGTCCTCGACAAGCTGGAACAGCATCGACTGCACGTGCTGCGCGCGCGGGATCTCATCCAGCGTGAGGTCGCCGTGCTCGCCCGCCGTCTCGAGGACCACCGTGCCGGAGCCGAGCATCCGGTCGAGCAGGGTGGTGCGGTAGGAGATGTTCACGATGCGGGACAGCGGGAAGTCCCGGCCGTTGCGGACGAGGATGCCGTCCCTGATCCGCATCCGCCGGGTCGTCAGCTCATAGGTCGTCGTTCGCCAGCGGAGCAGCGGGATCGTGAGCCACCACATCAGCAAGACGATGGCGACCGCGAGCAGTGCCAGTCGTTCGATGTCCGCCGCACTGCTCGACGGAATGATCACTTCCAGCACCAGCAACGCCGCCACCACGAGGAACGCCACCGCTACCGGCCGCACCAGCACCTTCCAGTGCGGGTGCAAGACCACGACGGACTCCTCGCCCACCGTGAGCGCTTCATCATTCGCCACGCGCACATACTCGCGCTGTCTCGGCGTTCTGCCAAATGCACGATCGCAGAAAAACGATTGCGGCGGCCATCTAGCGGACGTGGATGACGTCGCCGGCCGAGACGGCGGTCGTGCGGCCGGCGGCGGTGACGAGGAGGCGGCCGTCGGCGTCGATGCCGGCCGCCTCGCCGGTCAGCGTGCGGCCGGCGGGGAGTTCCACCCGGACGGTCCGCCCCAGGGTGGCGCAGAGCGCCTCGTAGTCGGCGAGCAGGCCGTTCGCCGCCGGGTCGGGGTTCGCCCGGAAGCCGGTGTAGCGACGCTCTATCTGCCGGAGCACCTCGACTAGCAGGACATCGCGGGGGACGCCGGCGCCCTCCACGGCCAGCGACGTCGCCCGCAGCCCGCCCGGCCCGGACGGCGCACCCGGCAGTGCCCCGGCCGGCGTGGCCACGTTGATGCCGGTGCCGATCACGACCGCGTCCGCCGACTGCTCGGCGAGGATGCCGCAGACCTTGCGGTCCCCGATCAGCACATCGTTGGGCCACTTGAGCGTGGCCGTCAGCCCGGAGACCGTGCGGACGGCGGTGGCGACGGCCACGCCGGCCAGCAACGGCAGCCAGCCGCGGCGCGGGCCGAGCGCCGCTTCCGGGCGGAGCAGCACCGAGAACGTCAGCGCCGCGCCGGGCTCGCTCACCCAGCCGCGGCCCATCCGGCCGCGCCCGGCGGTCTGCTCCTCGGCGACGAGCACCTGGCCCTCGGGGCCGCCGGCCACCAGCAAGTCCGCGTTGGTCGACCCGGTCGAGGGCACGACGGTCACCGAGGTCCACAGGCCGCCGCCGGCCGCCGCCCGCAGCGCGACCCCGTCCAGGCTCAGCTCACTCACCGATCGCGATCCGCAGGCGGCGGAAGCCCTTGCCCTTGCTCTCCACCTTGACGACGGAGATCCGCCCGACCGCGGCCGTGGACGCCACGTGCGTCCCGCCGTCGGCCTGCTGGTCCAGGCCCACGATGTCGACGATCCGGACCTCCTTGACGTCCTCCGGCACCAGGTTCGTCGCGGTGCGGATGATGTCCGGGAGCTTGAAGGCCGCCTCCCGCGGCAGTTCGCGCACGAGAATCTGCCGGTCGGCCCGCAGTTCGGCGTTGCACGCGTCCTCGACCGCTTCCTTGAACCCCGGCGGCACCGCGTCCAGGTTGAAGTCCATCCGCGCGGTCAGCTGGTCCATGTTGCCGCCGGTCACCAGCGCGCCGAAGTCGCGGAACACCACCCCGCACAGCACGTGCAGGCCGGAGTGCGTCCGCATCAGCGCCGTCCGCCGGGCGTCCTCGACCGCGCCCCGCACCGAAGCGCCGACGCCGGGCAGCGGGTCGCCCTCCGCCGGGAGAAGGTACAGGTCGTCACCCTTGCGCGCGCCCACGATCCGCGTCTGCACGCCGCCCCAGAGCAGCACGCCGTGGTCCGGCGGCTGGCCGCCGCCGCCCGGGTAGAAGGCGGACCGGTCGAGTACGATCCCGTCCGGCCCGCTCGCCAGCACGGTGGCGTCCCACTCGCGCAGCGTCTGGTCGTCAAGTTCAAGCCGATGCGTCCTGCTCATGCCCGGCAGCCTACTGCGGAGCCGCCGGCCGCGACGACGCCCGCGGATGCACCCCGGCGAGCACGACGCCGACCAGCGCCAGCCCGGCCAGCCCCGACGACGTGTACAGGTAGGCGTGCGCGGACCAGCGTGCCGAACGTCGCGATTCCCTCCACGATCCCGAGCTGGTTCAGGGTCACGATCACCCCGCTCGCGTCCGCCGCGATCGCCACCGGCACCCGGGACAGCACCCGCGTCATCAGCGGCCCGAACGCCGCCGCCATCCCGGCCCCGGTCACCGCCCCGAACACGTACACCGCAGCGGAGCCCGATGAGCGCGCCGCGCCCGGATGACCGTGTACACGCCGGCGGACCCGGCCAGCCGCGCGACGATGGAGAGGCTGGCCGCGGGGGAAGCGGCCGACTCCCGCTGCCCCTGCTGGCCAACCCATCATCCGGAACGCGCCGTGGCGGCTGTCTGAGAGCCGCCTCAGCCGGTGTTCTGCAGGCCGGCGGCCACGCCGCTGACCGTGAGGTGCAGCAGGCGTTCGAGTGATTCGCGGTCGGCGACGTCCTGCCCCCGCAGCGCCGTGAGGGCGCGCAGCTGCAGGTAGGACAGGGCGTCGACGTAGGGATCGCGGAGGACGACCGCCCGCGACAGGACCGGCCGGTCGGCCAGCAGGCGCTCGTGGCCGGTGACCGCGAGCACCAGGCGGCGCGTCAGGTCGTACTCGGCGAGCACGGTGGCGGCCAGGTCCGCGCGGTCGCCCAGGGCCAGGTACCGCTCGGCGATCACGCGGTCGGTCTTCGCCAGGCTCATCTCGGCGTTGTCAAGCAACGTCGCGAGCAGCGGCCACTCCGCGTACGCGCGCCGCAGCTCGGGCAGCCCGTGCGTGGATTCCGCCGCGGCCAGCCCGCTGCCCAGCCCGTACCAGCCGGGCAGGTTCAGCCTGGTCTGCGACCACGCGAACACCCACGGGATCGCGCGCAGGTCCTCCAGTCCGAGGGGACCGCCGCCGTGGCCGCGGCGGGCCGGGCGGGAGCCGATCCGCAAGCCGCCGATCTCGTCGAGCGGGCTGACCCGGGCGAACCATCCGGCGAAGCCGTCGGCCTCCACCAGCGACCGGAACGCCGCCTTCGCGGCGTCATCGATCGGCGCGGCCAGCGACCGGAACGTCGTCGCGGCGGCGCCGTTGCGCGACCCGGCCGACGGTGACGACGCCAGCAGGACCGCGGACGTGACCTGCTCCATGTGCCGCAGCCCGATCGCGGGCTGGCCGTAGCGGGCGAAGATGACCTCGCCCTGCTCGGTGACCTTCAGCCGGCCGTCCACCGAGCCGGGCGCCTGCGCGAGCACCGCCCGGCCCGCCGGCCCGCCGCCGCGGCCGATCGCGCCGCCGCGGCCGTGGAACATCGTCAGCTTCACGTCACTCGCGGCCGCCCACGCCACCAGCTCGGCCTGGGCGTCGAACAGCCGCAGGGTCGCCGACGCGGGGCCGAGTTCCTTCGCGGAGTCGGAGTAGCCGAGCATCACCTCGAGGTGCCGGCTGTTCGCCTTGAGCCGCTCCACGACCGCCGGGATCGACAGCATCCCGGCCAGCACCGACGGCGCGGCGGCGAGGTCGGCGCCGCTCTCGAACAGCGGCACGACGTCGAGCACCGGCCCGTTGCCGTCGGGGAACGCGTAGCCCGCCAGCTCATGCACCGCGGCGACGTCGTCCGCCGACGTCGTGAACGAGATCACGTACCGGTGGCAGGCCTCGACGCCATACCGGCGCTGGATCCAGCCGATCACCCGGATCGTGTCGAGCACCTCGGTGGTCTGCGCGGACGGTTCCTTCCCCGCGCGAAGCTCTTCGAGCGCGCGGGCGTGTACCCGCGAGTGCTGCCGCACCTCCAGGCTGGCCAGGTGGAAGCCGAACGTCTCCGCCTGCCAGATCAGGTGCTGCAGCTCCCCGTACGACTGGCGCACCGCTCCCGCCGCGGCCAGCGAGGACTGGACGAGGCGCAGGTCCGCGAGGAAGTCGGCGACGCCGGGGTAGGCGAGGTCGGCATTCCTGGTCCGAGTCGCGATGATGCGTTCAGTGCAATAAAGGAGGTAGCACCGGTAGGGCTCACGCGGCGCGCGGGCGGCGATCTCCCCCAGCGTTTCGGGGTGCGCGGCCGCGGCCGCGGCGAGCGCGCGCCGAAGCCGGGGCGACGGCGGCGCGCTGTCCTCGCTGACCGTGAGCGCGCGGCCGATGCGGGTGCAGGCGGCCTCCAGCGCGCGCAGCGCGTGCTCGGACTGGATGACGGCGGCCTCGCGGGTGACCGCGGATGTCACGTTCGGGTTGCCGTCCCGGTCCGCGCCGACCCAGCTGCCGAACCGCAGGAAGGCGGGCGCGGGCGACGGCGCGGCGCCGCTGCCCGGGCCGAGCAGCACGTGGTCGAGTTCCCGGTACACGGCGGGCACCAGCCGGAACAGTGTCTCGTCGAACGCCGTCATGACCGTGCGGACTTCGTCCGCCGGCGTCATCGGCTTGACCCGGAGCTGGGCGGTCCGCCACAGCAGGTCGATCTCTTCCTTGAGCGCGCGCCGGTCCTCGGTCTGCCGGGCGGCGCCGAGCCGGTCATCATCGAGCGTGCCGAGCAGTCCGTTGACCCGGCGCAGCGAGGCGACGACGGCGCGACGGCGCGCCTCGGTGGGGTGCGCGGTGAACACGGGGTGCACGCGCAGCCCGTGCAGCAGTTCGGCGACGATGTCGTGGCCCTGCTCGTCCGTGATCCGCGCGACCGCGGCGGCCAGCGAGTCCCGCGGCGGCCGGTCGCCGGAGTCGCGCGTGCGCAGGGTGCGGACGCGCTGCTGCTCTTCGGCGAGATTGACCAGGTGGAAGTAGACCGTGAAGGCCCGGGCCACCTGCTCGGCTCGCTCATGGGACCAGGAGGACACCAGCGCGAAGATCTCGTCGCCGCCGCCTCCGGTCTGCCGGGCGGCGATGACGGCGCGCCGCAGCCGCTCGACGTCGGCGAGCAGGCCGGCGCCGTCGGCGTCGCTGATCACCTCGCCCAGCATGTCGCCGAGCAGCCGGACGTCCCGCCGCATCTGGTCCGGCAGCTCGGCCGAATCTCGTTCCCTGTCTACATGCACCATGTTCACGACAACAAAGGTAACCAGCCGGCACCCGTCCCAATCGTCCGCACTACTAACCTTTCACTATGACCGCCGCCGAGTCCGCCCCCGACGCGCAGCCCGACCCGCACACCACGGCCGGGAAGATCGCCGGTCTCGAGCGCCGCCGCCACGAGGCCGTGCACGCCGGATCGCAGGCCGCCGTGGAGAAGCAGCACGCCAAGGGCAAGCTGACCGCGCGCGAGCGGATCGGGCTGTTCCTCGACGAAGGCTCGTTCACGGAGTTCGACGAGCTGGCCAGGCACCGCGCCCACGACTTCGGAATCGAGCGGAACCGCCCGTACGGGGACGGCGTGGTCACCGGCTACGGCACCGTCGACGGCCGGCCGGTGTGCGTGTTCTCGCAGGACTTCACGGTGTTCGGCGGGTCGCTGGGCGAGGTCTACGGCGAGAAGATCGTCAAGGTCATGGACCACGCGATGAAGACCGGCTGCCCGGTCGTCGGGTTCAACGACGGCGGCGGCGCCCGGATCCAGGAAGGCGTGGCCGCCCTCGGGCTGTTCGCGGAGATCTTCTTTCGCAACACGCGCGCCTCGGGCGTTATCCCGCAGATCAGCCTGATCATGGGCCCGGCGGCGGGCGGCGCGGTCTACTCCCCGGCGATCACCGACTTCACGCTGATGGTCGAGGGCACCAGCCACATGTTCATCACCGGCCCGGACGTGATCAAGACCGTGACCGGCGAGGACGTCACGTTCGAGGATCTCGGCGGCGCGCATTCCCATGCCACCAGGTCCGGCGTCGCGCACTACCAGGCGAGCAGCGAGCAGGACGCGATCGAGTTCGCCAGGGACCTGCTGTCCTATCTGCCGTCGAACAACCTCGACGAGCCGCCAGTCGTGCCCGTGACCCCGGATTACACGGTGACCGCCGACGACGAGGAACTGGACACGCTGATCCCCGACTCGGCGAACCAGCCCTACGACATCCACCGGGTCATCGAGGCGGTGCTCGACGAGGGCGAGTTCCTCGAGATCCACGAGAACTTCGCGCCGAACATCGTAGTCGGCTTCGGCCGGGTCGCCGGCTCCCCCGTCGGCGTGGTCGCCAACCAGCCGATGCACTTCGCGGGCTGCCTGGACATCGACGCTTCGGAGAAGGCGGCCCGGTTCGTCAGGACCTGCGACGCGTTCAGCATCCCCGTGCTGACGTTCGTGGACGTGCCCGGCTTCCTTCCCGGCACCGAGCAGGAGTGGGGCGGCATCATCCGCCGCGGCGCCAAGCTCCTGTACGCCTACGCCGAGGCCACGGTTCCCAAGGTCACCGTCATCACCCGCAAGGCCTACGGCGGCGCCTACGACGTCATGGGCTCCAAGCACCTCGGCGGCGACGTGAACCTCGCCTGGCCCACCGCGCAGATCGCGGTCATGGGCGCGCAGGGCGCCGTGAATATCCTGTACCGCCGGGAACTCGCCGCCGCCGACGATCCCGCGGCCTTGCGCGCCGAGCGCACCGCCGAGTACGAGGACACCCTCGCCAACCCCTACATCGCCGCCGAGCGCGGCTACCTCGACGCGGTGATCCGCCCGGCGGAAACCCGGATAGCGGTCACCAGGGCACTGAACTCGCTGAGGACGAAGCGGGAAACCCTGCCGCCCAAGAAGCACGGCAACATTCCGCTGTAAAGGTCCAAGTGGCCCGCGCACACCCCTCGCCATCGTAGAGTCGGAGCGATGAGCGAATTCGCCGCCCCGATGCCCGTCCTGGCCAGGTACGCGGTCATGGTCGATGTCGGGTACATCTACGCGGCCGCGGGCGAGCTGCTGTTCGGCACCAGCGCGCGCCGCGACTTTCGCGTGGACGCGGTCGGTCTCATCTCCGCGGTCACGAAGCACGCCGACGAACAGTTCCGCGGCGAACTGCTCCGGGTCTACTGGTACGACGCCGCCCGCGACCGGGTGCCCACGATCGACCAGCGCGTGGTCGCGCAGATGGCGTGGGTCAAGCTCCGGCTCGGCAACCTGAACGCCCGCGGCCAGCAAAAGGGTGTCGACGCCAACATCCGCGCCGACATGGAAGCGCTGGCGCGGCACCGCGCGATCACGGACGCGGTGCTGATCGCCGGGGACGAGGACATGGTGCCGGCCGTCGAGGCCGCGCAGGCTTACGGGGTCCGCGTCAACCTGTGGGGCATCGAACCGCCGTACGGCACGAACCAGGCCGAGCGGCTCGTGTGGGAGTCCGACACCGTCGACGTGCTCGACGGCGCGTTCCTCCGCCCGTACTTCACCAAGAACCCCGTCGCCGAGACCCCGCGCCCGGACATCCAGGCGACCGTGCCATCACCGGCGCAACTGTTCGGCGAGCGGCACATGCGCCCGCCGGCCCCGCCGGTTCCGGTGGGACCGATGGGACCGATGGGACGCAACTCCCACCTCACGTCGACCGGTCCGATGCCCAAGCTGGGCCCGGACCGGCGGCACGTCGAGGAGGCGGGCGAGCACGTCGCGCACAAGTGGATCCTGACCCGCGGCCAGGACAACATCCGCGACCTGCTGCCCGGCCCGATCCTGCCCCCCGTCATCGACAAAGAACTGCTCGTCGAGGCGGAAAAGGAGCTTGGCCAGTCGCTGCGGCCTTACCAGGAGGCACGGGAATGGCTGCGGGACGCGTTCTGGGCGCGCGTCCACCGGGAGTTCGGCATCGGAGTGGGGAAGTCACCTCGTGGCTGACGTGGCTGACGAGCACACGCCGTTCCTCCGCGTCGTCCGCGGCGACGCCACCGCCGAGGAGATCGCGGCGCTGGTCGCCACGTTCGCGGCCGTCTCCGCCGCGCGGCAGCCGGGTGACCACGGCGAGCCACCTGGACGCGTTAGGGAGTGGAATAGCAGGTCACGGCTGGTGCGGTCGCCTGTCTTCCCAGGGCCGGGTGGCTGGCGCCGCTCGGCCCTGCCCGGCTAGCAGCGTTCAGATGGCGGAGTACCGGGTCGTCGAGATCTGCGCCGGGGCCGGCGGCCAGGCACTGGGCCTCGAGCTGGCCGGGTTCGAGCACGAGCTCGCCGTCGAGCTCGACGAGGCCGCTTGCGCCACGCTCCGCCTCAACCGGCCGCACTGGAAGATCGCCCAGGGCGACGTGGCCAGCGACACCGTCTGGCAGCCGGCGGACTATCAGGGCATCGACCTGCTCGCCGGCGGCGTCCCCTGCCCGCCGTTCACCGTGGCCGGCAAGCAACTGGGCGCGAACGACGAGCGCGACCTGTTCGCGTGGGCCATCGAGCTGTGCGGCACCATGCGGCCGCGCGCGCTGCTGCTTGAGAACGTCCGCGGGCTGTCGCTCCCCCGGTTCTCCGCCTACCGGCAGCACGTGCTCGACCGGCTGGCGCAGCTCGGCTACGCGGCGGACTGGCGGCTGCTGCACGCCGCGGACTTCGGGGTCCCGCAGCTGCGCCCGCGGTTCGTGCTCGTGGCCATGCGGCCGGTCGACTTCGCGTACTTCACCTGGCCGGAGCCGCTTGGTTCGCCGCGAACGGTCGGTGCGGCGCTGTCCAGCCTCATGGCCGCGAACGGCTGGCGCGGCGCCGCCGGGTGGGCCGCGCGGGCGGGCGGCATCGCCCCCACGATCGTGGGCGGCTCGAAGAAGCACGGCGGTCCCGACCTCGGCCCGACCCGGGCGAAGCGGGCGTGGCGCGAGATGGGCGTGGACGCGCTCGGCATCGCCGACTCCGCCCCCGGACCTGATGCCCCGGTCACGCTGCATCCCAAGCTGACCTGCGAAATGGTGGCGCGGTTGCAGGGCTGGGACGGCGACGAGTACCGGTGGGCCTTCAGCGGTCGCAAGACGGCGAGCTACCGCCAGATTGGCAACGCGTTCCCGCCGCCGGTCGCCCGTGCCGTTGGCGACCAGATCAGGAAGGCGTTCGGCCACTTGGGCCCGCGGCGGGAACTCGTCGAGCAGACGAGCGTCGCGCACGACCCCGTGTACGTTGTCCTCCGCGACGACGGCGGCTTCCTCACGATGGAGCAGATCCTGCGCCGGCTGCCGGTTTCGATGGACGTCTCCGCGTTCGAGCGGCACCTCGCCCACCTGCGGCAGGACTTCCACATCGACGTCGACCCGCGCAAGACCGGCGACGCTTACAAGCTGGGCGAGTTCAAGGCCTTCACCGGCCAAGCCGACCACCTGCGCCACGAGGCTTTCCTGAACCCCAACCGGATCAGCTAGGCCGCCGCCTGGATTCTGGCGTTGTGGAAGCAGATCCAGATGGCCTCGTGGAGGTCGAGGCGGCCGCCGGAGTACGGCGGGATGATCGTCTCGCAGGTTATCTCGGCGTCGTGGGTGGCGGCCAGGCCGGCCGGTGACCCGCCGGGCAAGGGCGGGGCGTGCGGTATCAGCGTGCCATCGGGCAGCCGGAAGGTGAACCCGGCACCGGAGGCCGCGATGATGATGCCCTTCTCGTGCACGATCGCATGATGGCGTTTACACAGGCAGATGAGGTTTTCCAGCTTGGTCTCGCCGCCGTCGGCCCAGAACCGCAGGTGGTGGAGGTCAACACGGCGTGATTCGCAGCCCGGGAACCGGCAGCGGTACTTGTCCCGCTCGCGGACCGCACGGCGCAGGGCCGCCGATGGCTTGCGGCTACGGCGGCCGGCATCCAGCACTTCCCCGTTCTCGTCATGCAGCATCGTCGAGATCGTCGCGTTGCAGGCGATCATTCGCAGCGTCACCGTGTCAATCGCCGATCCGTCCTCGACGTGAGAGCGCCATGGGTAAGCGGGGTGGCTCTCGGGGAAGGTCAGGAGCGGCACGGTCTCCTTCAGCATGGCCAGTGCCCGCTGGGATGACGTTTCCGCGGAAACGCCGGCACAGGCCGACGAACCGGTGATGGCTCCGGCCCCGGCGTGAATGATCACCTGGTAGTTGTCCGGATTCTCGGCGGCGGCCGCCCGGCCGGACAGGTAGTCTCCGCAGATGCCCGTCAGGGCGTCGGCGAGGTTTTCCGCTGGAACCTTCTCCTGGTTCCAGGGCCGCAGCTCTGATTCCCAGTCGACGCCGGTGTGCGCGTCAGACTCGCGCAGCCGATCTTCCCTGGTTGCCGGCGGCGAGTCGTCGTGGTCGGGGTTGTGCGGGTGGTCGACGTCGTTCACCCAGGCACGCATCGCCTGCAGTACGACTGCCCCCTCCTCCGGCGGCAGGGACACGGTGATGCTGATCCCGGTCTCGTCATAGCGCCACCGCACCTTCCGCTCCCGCACTGCCGGGCGCCCGTCCTGCTCTCCGCGTTCCACCTTCCGGTACGCCCGGACAAACCGCTCCAACTGGCCCGCGGTGAGCGGCGTCACCGTCTCCACAAGGCCCTGCTCCGTCTGAGTAGTAGCAATCCGGGTCAGTGCGCGCACCTTCGCATACGACAGGCGGCCGGCCGCGAACTCCGTACGGATCACCGGCAGCTCGCGCAGCGCCCGCGCCACCCGTACCTGTTCACGGGCTGTGCCCGGTGCGAGCTGGCACTTCCAGGCCAGCCAGGCCGCGCACGACGGCATCTCCCACGACGACCATCCGCCGCGCTCGTCAAAATCGCCTACCAGCAGCAGGAACTGGCACGTCGCGGCGGCCAGGTGACCGGCCAGCTCACAGATCCGCGCCTCGAGGCGCTCCATCGGCATCGGATCGTCGGCCTCAAGAGGGATCAGGTCATTGTTCAACTCAGAATTACCAGAAACCAGAAGATCGCTCATAAGTTCGACTATAGAGTGAACATCTGACATTCCGGCTGCCCGCGTTTCCGCGGAAACGCGGGCCTACGGAGTGAACGTCGGCTAGCCCAGGCGTTCCAGGATCAGGTCACGGACGCGGGCGGCGTCGGCTTTGCCGCGGGTGGCCTTCATGACCGCGCCGACCAGGACGCCGGCCGCCTGGACCTTGCCGCCGCGGATCCGCTCCACGACGTCCGGGTTGGCCGCGATCGCCTCGTCGATCGGCGCGAGCAGCGCCGAGTCGTCGGACACGACGGCGAGTCCGCGCTTCTGCACCACCTCGTCCGGCGTGCCTTCGCCGTCGAGCACGCCGTCGATGACCTGGCGGGCGAGCCGGTCGTTGAGCGCGCCGGACGCGACCAGTTCGGCGACGCGCGCCACGTCGGCGGGCGTGATCGGCAGGGCCGCGACATCGATGCCCGCGTCGTTCGCCTTCCGCGCCAGCTCGCCAAGCCACCACTTGCGCGCGTCGGCGGGGGACGCGCCCAGCGCGACGGTCGACTCGACCACGTCGAGCGCGCCCGCGTTGCGCAGCGCCTCGAACTCGAGGTCGGACAGCTCCCACGCCGCGATGAGCCGCGCGCGGCGGGCCGACGGCAGATCGGGCAGCGATTCGCGGATCGACTCCACCCAGTCGGTCGCGGGCGCCACCGGCACCAGGTCCGGCTCGGGGAAGTACCGGTAGTCCTGTGCCTCTTCCTTCGACCGGCCGGACGTGGTCACGCCGGTGTCCTCGTGGAAGTGCCGCGTCTCCTGGATCACGCGCCCACCCGCGTCGAGCACGGCGGCCTGCCGCTCGACCTCCGAGTGCACCGCCCGCTCCACCGAGCGCAGCGAGTTCACGTTCTTGGTCTCGGTGCGCGTGCCCCAGACACCGGACCCGGCCAGCGACAGCGACGTGTTCACGTCGCAGCGCAGCGAGCCTTCTTCCATCCGGACGTCGGACACGCTCAGCGACCGCAGCACGTCCCGCAGTTCGGTCACGTATGCCCGCGCGACCTCGGGCGCCAGGAACCCGGTGCCGGGCACCGGCTTCGTGACGATCTCCACCAGCGGGATGCCGGCCCGGTTGTAGTCGACGAGCGAGTACTCGGCACCCTGGATCCGCCCGGTGGCGCCGCCGACGTGCAGCGACTTGCCGGTGTCCTCCTCCAGGTGCACCCGTTCGATGCCCACCCGCACGGTGGACCCGCCGACCAGCACGTCCAGGTACCCGTCGACGCACAGCGGCTCGTCGTACTGGGAGATCTGGAAGTCCTTCGGCATGTCGGGGTAGAAGTAGTTCTTCCGGGCGAACCGGCACCAGGACGCGATCGAGCAGTTCAGCGCCAGCCCGATCTTGATCGCGTACTCGATCGCCAGCCGGTTCACGACGGGCAGCGAGCCGGGCAGCCCCAGGCACACCGGGCACACCTGCGTGTTCGGCTCGGTGCCGAACACCGTCGTGCACCCGCAGAACATCTTGGTCCGCGTCCCCAGCTCGACATGCGTCTCGAGCCCGAAGACCGGCTCGTACTTCTGCAGCGCCTCTTCGTACGTAACGCTCACGCCGTCACGCCCTTCGCCTCAGCAAGCAGCGGGTGCCCCCACCGCGATTCGAACGCCGCCTCAACCGCCGCGCCGACCCGGTACATCCGGTCGTCGGCCAGCGGCGGCGCCATCACCTGGAGCCCGACGGGCAGCCCGTTCTCCGGCGCGAGCCCGCACGGCACCGAGATCGCCGCGTTGCCCGCCAGGTCCGTCGGGATCGTGCACAGGTCGGCGAGGTACATCGCCATCGGGTCGTCCGCCCGCTCCCCGAGCGCGAACGCCGTGGTCGGCGTCACCGGGGACACCAGCACGTCCACCTGCTCGAACGCCGCGTCGAAGTCCTGGATGATCAGCGTCCGCACCTGCTGCGCCTTGCCGTAGTAGGCGTCGTAGTACCCACTGGACAGCGCGTACGTGCCAAGCATGATGCGCCGCTTGACCTCCGCGCCGAACCCGGCGGCCCGCGTCGCGGCCATGACCTCTTCGGCCGAACCGGAGCCGGTGCGCAGCCCGTACCGCATGCCGTCGAACCGCGCCAGGTTCGACGAGCACTCGCTCGGGGCGATCAGGTAGTAGGCGGGCAGCCCGTACCTGAAGTGCGGGCACCTGATCTCGGTGACCTTGGCGCCCAGCGACTCGAGCAGTTCCACGGCCTCGGTGAACCGGGTCATCACGCCGGGCTGGTAGCCGTCGCCGGACAGGTCGGTCACGACCCCGATCCGCATTCCGCTCACGTCGCCGTGCCGGGCGGCCTCGACGACCGGCGGCACCGGCGCGTCGATCGACGTGGAGTCCATCGGGTCGTGGCCGGACATCACCTCGTGCAGCAGCGCGGCGTCGAGCACGTTCCGCCCGAACGGCCCCGGGGTATCCAGCGACGACGCGAACGCCACGACGCCATACCGCGACGAACCGCCGTACGTGGGCTTCGTGCCGACGATCCCGCATACCGCGGCGGGCTGGCGGATGGATCCGCCGGTGTCCGTGCCGAGGGCGAGCGGCGCCTCGTAGGCCGCTACCGCGGCGGCCGAGCCACCGGAGGAGCCGCCCGGAACCAGGTCGAGGTCCCACGGGTTGTGGCTCGGGCCGTAGGCGGAGTTCTCCGTGGACGAGCCCATCGCGAACTCGTCCATGTTGGTCTTGCCGATGAGGATCGCGCCCGCGCCCCGCAGCCGCTGGATGATCGTCGACTCATACGGCGGATGCCAGCCCTCGAGGATCTTCGATCCGCAGGTCGTCGGCATGCCGACGGTCGTGAACAGGTCCTTGACCGCGACCGGGATCCCGGCCAGCGGGCCGAGCGGCTCCCCTGCCTGGCGCTTCCTGTCGATCTCGCGCGCCTGGGCAGTGGCGTCGTCCGCGATGTGCAGGAACGCCTTGACCTGCCCGTCGACCGCGTCGATGCGCGCCAGGTGCGCGGCCGTGACCTCGGCCGCGGACGCGTCGCCGTTCGCGACCGCGGCGGCGAGTTCCGTCGCGGTCATCTTGATCAGCTCGTCCATTGCTCCGTCCTCACTCCTCGACCAGGATCCGCGGCACCTTGAAGCGCCGCAGTTCCTCCGCTGGCGCCTCGCTGAGCGCTTGCTCCTGCGTCAGGCAGGGAACCGGCTCGTCGTCGCGGAACACATTGGCCAGGCCGGTCGCGTGCGAGGTAGGCGGGATCCCGTCCGCCGCTACCTCCTGCACCTGCGCGACCGCCGAGATGATCTGGTCAAGCTGAGGCGCCAGATGATCCAGCTCTTCGTCGCTGAGCGCAAGCCTGGAAAGCCGCGCCAGGTGAGCGACCTCGTCACGGGTGATGGACATGCTCACATCCTATTGGGCCGGCGTTGCGCAGCGTTTTCTTATTCCGGCCTACGTATTGTGTCGAATGGCCTCCCGCCAGCCACACAGCTGAATAGATGTCCCACACGACAGGGAGACCATGAACAGGCGAATCACCATGATCGCTGTCACGGCCGTAGCCACCGGCGTCGCGATCGCCGGGGCGGCGCAAGCGGCCAGCGCGGCACCGGCGAGTTCCGCTCCGGAGATGACGGTCGTCAAGGGCAGCTCGGCTCCGTTCACCGGGCGGACCACGGCCGACGGCACCGTTCCGGCCAGCCAGCGGCTCACGATCCAGCTCTGGCTCGCGCCGCGCTCCGCCGCCGCCGCCGCCGAAAGCTATGCGACCGCCGCCAGCACGCCGGGGAACCCGCTCTTCCACCGCTACCTGAGTCCCCCCGCGTACGCCGCCCGCTTCGGCGCGACCACCGCGCAGGCGAACGCCGTCGCGAACTGGCTGCGGTCGGCCGGGTTCACCGGCATCGGCGCCGACGCCGGCCGGGACTACGTGCGGGCCACCGCGCCGGTGTCCGTGATCACCGCGGCGCTGCACACCCATCTCAGTTACTACCGGTCGCGACCCGGCGTGAGCGCCGGGGAAAACGAACTGCGCGCCAACGACACGCCGGTGTCCGTGCCCGCCGATCTGCACGACACCGTGCTCGGCGTCACCGGGCTGGACAACGCCGCGCCGGCCATGACGTATACCCACATCCAGCCGGGCGGGCCGCGCAGGCCGGGCGGGCCGAACGATCCGTCGTTCCCCTGCTCGAGCTACTACGGCCAGTACTACGCACGCGACCTGCCGAAGGAGTACGGGACAACCCGGTTCCCCACCGTCGGCTGCGGTTACTCGGCGAGCGGACTCCGCACGGGCTACGGTTACCGCCCGGCCGACACCGGCGCGGGGGTGACGGTAGCGCTGGTCGAGGTCGGCCTCGCGCCCTACATGTTCAAGACGCTGGGGGACTACGCGGCGGCGGGTCACATCCAGGCGCCGGCGGCCAGCCGGTACCACGAGGTGTCGCTCGGCGGCGGTTCCGCCTGCGGTGATCCGTTCAACGTCGAAGAGCAGCTGGACGTGGAGGCGTCCTACGTCATGGCGCCAGGCGCGAAGCAGGTCGTGATCGGCGGCGATAGCTGTGACAACGGCGACTACGGGCTGCAGGCGCTGTTCGACGCGGACACCGCGATCCTCAACGGGGCGGACGGCCGCCCGCTCGCCTCGATCGCGTCGAACTCGTGGGAAGGCTTCGACGAGACCCAGCCGGAGAACTTCACCAGCATCGAGCGGGCCTACCTGGTGCGGGCCGCCGCCGAGGGCGTCGGCATGTACTTCTCCAGCGGCGACGCCTCCGGCGTGCTGACGCCGTCCAGTGACCCGTACGCGACGGCCGTCGGCGGGACGACGCTCGGCATCGGCAAGACGAACCCGCACCTGTTCGAGACCGGCTGGTCGACCGCGACGTACGCCGGCGGCAACGGCAAGTGGGCTTTCCAGACCGACGAGCAGGGCGCGGCCGGCGGCGGCCCGAGCCTGCTGTGGTCCCAGCCGTCCTACCAGCAGGGCGTGGTGCCGACGGCGCTCGCGCAGGCGCCGGGCGACCGCGGCGGCCTGGTGCGGGCCGTGCCGGACGTCAGCGCGGACGCCGACCCGTTCACCGGATTCGCCGAGGGCCTGCTCTCGTTCAACGCCAAGGGCAAGCCCACCGGGTACAGCGAGTCGCCGATCGGCGGGACGAGCCTGGCGGCGCCGATTGTCGCCGGGATGGTGGCGGCGGCCCAGGGCGGCCAGGGGCAGACGTTCGGGTTCATCAACCCGGCGCTGTACCGGCTGGCGGGCACGCCGGCGCTGTACGACCCGCTGCCGGTCACGAGCAAGACGCCGAGCTCCTACCGCGGTGTCGCGTGCGACGCCGCGGACTGCGGCGCGCTGTCCCTGACCCGGTTCGACGAGGAAAGTTTCGGGATGACCGGGTACACGGGCCAGGTGACGCGGCCGGGCTACGACACGATGACGGGCACCGGCTCACCGCACGGCCCGGCCTTCATCGACGCGCTGCGCGCACTAGAGGGTTAGCCGGGCCCGTTCTGGACGAGGGCGCGGAACGCGTCCTCGTCCAGGATCGGGACGCCCAGTTCGGCCGCCTTGTCGTACTTGGAGCCCGCGTTCTCGCCCGCGACCACGTACGTCGTCTTCTTCGACACCGACGAGGAGACCTTGCCGCCGGCGGCGCGGACGGCCTCGGCGGCCTCGTCGCGGGTCAGCGACGGCAGCGTGCCCGTGATCACCACGGTCACGCCGGCCAGCAGGCGGGACGACGCGGCCGACGGGTCGAAGCCCGGCGTCTCGAGCCGGACCCCGGCCGCGCGCCACTTCTCGACGATCGCCCGGTGCCAGTCGACGGTGAACCACTCGACGACCGAGACGGCGATCGTCGGCCCGACCCCCTCGACGATCGCCAGCGCCTCCGGCGAGGCCGACGCGATCGCGTCCAGCGAGCCGAACGCGTCCGCCAGCGCCCGCGCCGCCGTCGGCCCCACGTGCCGGATCGACAGCGCGACCAGCACGCGCCAGAGCGGCCGGGTCTTCGCCTCCGCCAGGTTCAGCAGCAGCGCCTGGGCGTTGGCCTTCAGCGCGCCCGCCTTGTTGACGAAAAACGCCGAACGGTACAGTGCCTCCGAGTCCAGGCCGAAGATGTCGCCCTCGTCGGTCACCAGGCCGTCCTCGAGCAGCGCGTTGACCGCCTCCCAGCCGAGCACCTCGATGTCGAACGCGCCCCGGGACGCCAGGTGGAACAGCCGCTCGCGCAGCTGGGCGGGGCAGCCGCGGTGATTCGGGCAGCGCCAGTCGACCTCGCCCTCGTCCCGGCCGAGCGTGGTGCCGCACTCCGGGCACGCCCGCGGGAACTCGAACGCCCGCTCCGAGCCGTCCCGCAGGTCGGCCACCGGGCCGACGACCTCGGGGATCACCTCGCCGGCCTTGCGCAGGACCACCATGTCACCGATGAGCACGCCCTTGCGCTTGACCTCGTCCTCGTTGTGCAGGGTGGCGTTCTCCACGGTCGAGCCGCTGACCTTGACCGGCTCCATCACCGCGTACGGCGTCACCCGGCCCGTGCGGCCGACGTTCACCCGGATGTCGAGCAGCCGGGTCGTCACCTCCTCTGGCGGATACTTGTACGCGATCGCCCAGCGCGGCGCGCGGCTGGTCGCGCCCAGCGCGCGCTGCGTTTCCAGGGCGTCGATCTTCACGACCACGCCGTCGATCTCGTACGGCGGCTCGTGCCGGTGCACCGGGTCCGCGTAGTAGCCGATGTAGTCGCGCACCTCGGAAAGCCCCGCGACCACCTTGTACCGGTCGCTGACCGGCAGTCCCCACTCGCGCAGCTGCTCATACCAGCCGGACTGGCTGGCGGGCGCGCCCTCCAGGTGCCCGCTGTCGCTCGGCCCGGCGGCCGACCCGCTGATCTCCCCCGAGCTGACGACGCGGCCGATCCCGTGCACGATCGCGTCCAGGGCGCGCGCGGCGGTCACGCGCGGGTCCTTCTGCCGCAGCGAGCCGGCCGCGGCGTTGCGCGGGTTGGCGAACGCCGGCTTCCCGGCCTCCTGCAGCGTCTCGTTCAGCCGCTCGAACGCGACCGCCGGCAGGAACACCTCGCCGCGCACCTCGAGGACGTCCGGTACGGCGGAGCCGGAGAGCCGCGAGGGCACCGACTCGATCGTCCGCACATTGAGCGTCACGTCCTCGCCGGTCCGCCCGTCACCCCGCGTCGCCGCCCGGGCCAGCCGGCCCTTCTCGTAGACGAGGTCGATCGCCAGGCCGTCGATCTTCAGCTCGCACAGGTACGGGCCGCTCGCGCCGAGCTTGGCCGCGCGGTCCGCCCACGCGCCGAACTCCTCGGCCGAGAACACGTTGTCGAGCGACAGCAGCCGTTCCAGGTGCTCGACCGGCGTGAACTGCGTCGACAGGCCACCGCCGACCCGCTGCGACGGGGAATCCGGCGTCCGCAGCTCAGGGAACTCCGCCTCGATCGCCTCGAGCCGGCGCATCGACATGTCGTAGTCGATGTCCGAGATCGTCGGCGAATCGAGCACGTGATACCGGTACTGGGCCTCGGTCAGCTTCTCGCTGAGCTCCGCGTGCTCGCGCCGGGCCTCCTCCAACGAACCCATAACTCCCCCATCATGTCCGCGAGGATCCGGCCCGCGTCCCGGCATGCCCCCAGCACGGCCCGCGCTCGCGCCGGCGACGCTCCCGCCAGCCCGCAGGCCGGCGTGACCACTACCTGCTCCGGGCACCGGCCGGCAGGCAGCGTCAGCTTGCGCCATAGCTCGGCTATGGAACGGGCGTACGCATCGGGAGTCAGCGGGGATCGTTCAGCCAAATCAAACGGGACTCCAGCCAGCAGTCCCGCGCCGGCCTCCGCCGTCTCGGCCAGCTTGTCCAGGTCCGCGATCCGCAACTGGCTCATGTCGAACGAGACGCCGGCCGCCCCCGCCCCCATGATTATCCCGAACGGGACATCGTGACCGCAGCAGTGCACCACTGTGTAGTTCTGTGTCGCCGAAATGACCTGTGCCAACCGGGCGCGCAGGAATTCTTCCTCGGGGGCACGGACGCGGCCCAGCCCGCTCGCCGTCGGCACCGCGCCCGTGATGACGGCCGGCAGCGCGGGCTCGTCGAGCTGGACGACGAGCGTCGCCCGCGGTAGCCGCTTGGCGACCTCGGCGGCGTGGGCGGCGATCCCCTCGGCGAGCGAGGCGGCGAGGTCGGCGACCAGGCCGGGGTCGGCGAGCGCGGGGTTGAGCGAGCGGGACTGCTCAAGGGTCGCGGCCAGCGTCCACGGCCCCGCGAGCTGGACTTTCAGCAGCCCGTCGAACCCGTCGAGCGCCTCTTCGAGCGCGTCCAGATCCGACGAC
>DASZKN010000033.1:0-5608 GCA_035552855.1 Trebonia sp.
GCCTGGAGGCCGTCATGGAGCGCCAGCAGCACCGCAAGGTCATCGTGTTCCGGCCGCTGTACGCGGTCGGCGGCCAGGACCTCGGCTACCTGCCCGGCTCGGAGTCGGACAAGATGGGCCCGTGGGCGCAGGCGGTCTACGACACGCTCTCGGCGGTCACCACGCAGGACGTGATCGACGAAGTGCTCGCCCGCGACATGTTCGAGGTGCTGCCGCTCACGCACATCCGCGGCCGCAGCCTGCATGACGCGTTCGTGATCGTCGACGAGGCACAGTCCCTGGAGCGCGGCGTGCTGCTCACCGTGCTGTCCCGCATCGGGACGGATTCCCGGGTCGTGCTCACCCACGACATCGCGCAGCGCGACAACCTGCGCGTGGGCCGTCACGACGGCGTGATCGCGGTCATCGAGAAGCTCAAGGGGCATCCGCTGTTCGCCCACGTCACGCTCACCCGGTCCGAGCGGTCGGCGATCGCCGCGCTGGTCACGGACCTGCTGGAGGACGTTAGCGGCTAATGCGGCGCGCGGCTGCCCGCCGGCCCCCTTAAGGTCAGCGGGCAGCCGCCGCGCCCTCTAAACTGCATGACGTGACGGCCCAAAATCATTTTCCTGAACGGGCGCTGGTGACTCCCGCTCAAGCGCGGAAATCCGATGCCGCGGGCATGCCGGATTCCGGGGCGGAGGTGCTGTCGGCCGTCTCCGTCGTGATGCCGGTCAGGAACGAGGAGAAGCACCTGGCCGACTCGGTCGCCCGCGTGCTCGCGCAGGACTACCCGGGCGGGTTCGAGCTTGTCCTCGCCGTCGGGCCGTCCAAGGACCGCACCGAGAAGATAGCCCGCGAACTGGCGGCCGCCGATTCCCGCGTCACCGTCGTGCCGAACCCCTCCGGCAAGATCGCCTCGGCCATGAACGCCGCCATCAAGGCCGCGCGGCACGGCGTGATCACCCGGATCGACGGGCACGCCATGCTCCCCGATGATTACCTGCGCACCGCCGTCCGCGCGCTCGAGGAAACCGGGGCCGCCGACGTCGGGGGCGTCATGGCCGCCGAGGGGATCACTCCCTTCCAGCAGGCGGTCGCCTGGGCGATGACGTCGCGCGCCGGGGTCGGCGCGGCGGCCAACCACACGGGCGGCGCGGCCGGGCCGGCCGACACCGTCTACCTCGGCGTGTACCGCCGCGAAGCCATCGAGCAGGTCGGCGGCTACGACGAGAACATGATCGTCGCCGAGGACTGGGAGCTGAACTACCGGATCCGCGCGGCCGGCGGGCTGATCTGGTTCACTCCGGAGCTGCGGGTCACGTACCGGCCGCGCGCCAGCCTGCGCGCGCTGGCCAGGCAGCACTTCCGGTACGGGCGGTGGCGGCGCGTCGTGGCGCGCCGGTATCCGGAGACGGTCAACCTCCGGTACCTCGCGGCGCCGGCGGCCGCCGGGCTCGCCGTCCTCGGGACGGTCCTCGGGCTCACCGGAGTAGGCGGGATCGCGGCCGGGTCAGCCGGGTTCGTTAAGTACCTGGCTTTCGGGTTCGTCATTCCGGCGGGCTACGTGTGCGGGGTAACGGCGGCCGGCGCGCTGCTGACGCGTGGCGTGCCCGCGCCGGTGCGGGCACGGGTGCCCGTGGTGCTCGCCACTATGCACATGTGCTGGGGCCTTGGGTTCCTCTCAAGCCCTCGACGGCTCGCGCGGCGGCGATAAGATCCGCTGCATGGGCTTTGATCTGAACGCTGAACTCGCGTCGGTGCGGGGGCAAGGGTATGACCTGCACAGCAAGTATCTGAACGCGCAGATGCCCCGCATGCTGCACACGATCGGCTTCGACAAGGTCTATGAGCGCGGCGAGGGTGCCTACCTGTACGACGCGGACGGGCAGGCCTACGCCGACTTCCTGGCGGGGTTCGGCGTGTTCGCGGCCGGCCGGAACCACCCGGTGATCAAGAAGGCGCTGCAGGACGCGCTCGAGCTTGACTTCGCCGCGTGGACGCAGTTCGACTGCCAGCCGGTCGCCGGGCTGCTCGCGCAGCGGCTGCTGGAGAAGGTGCCCGGACTTGACCGGGTGTTCTTCTGCAACAGCGGGACCGAGGCGGTCGAGTCGGCGCTCAAGTTCGCCCGGTTCTCGACCGGGCGCAGCCGGATCGTGTACGCGCACCACGCGTTCCACGGACTGACGACCGGGTCGCTTTCGGTGAACGGGGCGGAGGAGTTCAGGAAGGGCTTCGGGCCGCTGCTGCCGGACGCGCTGGTGCCGCTGGGCGACCTGGCCGCGCTGGAGGCCGAGTTGCGGCACGGCGACGTCGCCGCGATGATCATCGAGCCGATCCAGGGGCACGGCGTGCTGGCGCCGCCGCCGGGCTTCCTGGCCGCCGCGAAGGAACTGCTGCACAAGCACGGCGCGCTGCTGATCTGCGACGAGGTGCAGAGCGGGTTCGGGCGGACCGGCAAGTTCTTCGCGTACGAGCACGACTCAGGCGTGATCCCGGACATCGTGACGGTGGCGAAGGCGCTGTCCGGCGGGTACGTGCCGGTCGGCGCGATGCTGACCACGGACAAGATCTACAGTTCGGTGTACTCCGGCATGGACAAGGTCATGGTCCACTCCACGACGTTCAAGACGGGGCCGCTGGCGATGGCGGCCGGGCTGGCGTCGCTCGCGGTCATCGAGGACGAGGGTCTCGTGGAGAACGCGGCCCGGACCGGCGCCGCGCTGAAGTCAGGGCTTGCGGACCTGGCGGCCAAGTACGACCTGATCGCGGACGTGCGCGGGCGCGGGCTGATGATCGGGATCGAGTTCGGCAAACCCTCCGGCCTGCGGGCCAAGGCCGGATGGAACATGCTGCAGAAGGCGCGCACCGGGCTGTTCGCGCAGATGGTGGTCGTGGCGCTGTTCCAGCGGCACCGGATCCTGACCCAGGTGTCCGGCGACAACATGGAAGTGATCAAGCTAATCCCGCCGCTGATGATCGGCGACGCGGAGGTGCGGCTGTTCCTCGAAGCGCTCGACGACGTGCTCGACGACGCCGGCCGCGGTACGGGCTTGATGTGGGACTTCGGCCGCACGCTGATCAAGCAAGCGGTCCGCCCGTAGCGGCGCGTGAGCCGGCTTATCCGCCGTGCGTGCGCAGCAGGGTCTCCGCGATGGCCAGATCGCCGGGATAGGTGACCTTCATGTTGAGGTCACTGCCCTCGACAAGGTGCACCGGGACGTCCGGCAGGTAGCGGAGCACGACGCCGCAGTCGTCGGTGGGGACGAAGTCCGGGTCGGCCGCGGCTAGCTCGTGCGCGCGGTTGATCACCGCGAGCCGGAAGCACTGGGGCGTCTGGCAGCGCAGCAGTTTCTCGCGGGGCGGGATGTGCGACATCACGCCGTCGTCGGCGACGACTATGGTGTCCGCCGTCGGCACGGCGGTGCCGGCCGCTTCGTGCTTGGCCAGCGCGGCCACGCAGTCCGCGATCACGCGCTGCGTGACCAGCGGCCGCGCCGCGTCGTGCAGGAGCACGCCCGTCGAATCGGCCGGATACCGGGCGGACAGGTGCGCGAGCGCGGCGCGCACCGAGTCGCACCGGCTGGCGCCGCCCGCGATGATGGCGCTGACCTGGTCACCGACCAGCTTGGCGGCCTCGTCGTGGTAGGCCGGCGGCATGACGAGCAGCACTTCGTCCACGCCGGGCGCCTGCCCGAACGCGGTCACGCAGTGCTCGACGAGCGTCCTGCCCGCGAGCATCAGCAGCTGCTTGGGCATGGCGGCGCCGAACCGGCTGCCGCCGCCGCCGCCGAGCACCACCGCCACCATCCGTGTCACCGTCACACCGGGGACTTTACCCGCCGCGCCGATAGGCGCGGTTTTCCGCGACTATTACCGGGCAGATCGCTAGGCTGGTGCGACGGCGCGCTCGAGAATCGCCGCCGTGCAGGCGTAGCGTGCGAGGAGGACGCGCGATGACCGGCCACACGACCCCACGCGGCTTTGTGCCACCGGGGCGCGCGGCGGCCGGCGCGAAGGACGCGGACGAGAAGGACACGCGCGACACTTCGGTCATCGACTCGGTCACCGTGGATATCGCGTGGTGGTCCGCCGGCCGGGGCCTCTCGCCGATCACGCTGTCCGCGTTCTCCCTCGGCTTCGCGATCATCGCGGCGGTTTGGCTCACCGGCATCTCCGCGCACGCGGATGCGGTCGCCTTCGTGGCGCTCGTCGCGTCGTACGTCACGTGCCGGACGGCGCGCTATTACAGTTCCGGTCAGCTGACGGCCGCCGCCGACTGGGCGCACGGCGCCTGCGCGCTGCTCGCCGAGCTTGCCGTGTACGCCGGCATCGCGGGCGGCGTGAGCGCCAACGTGGCCGCGAGCGCGGGCACCGGGCTCACCGGGCTGATCGGCGACCATCTCAGGGGCACGTTCCTGGCCAGCTTCGGCGGCTCGGGCCCCACCGGAGTGTGGCGGCTGGCGATCGCGGCCGCGATTCTGCTGGCCGTCCGGGAAATGGCGAACATCTGCCTGGCGGCCGCGAAGGAGCGCACCGCGGTAATCGAGGGCCAGCAGACGGCCGATCGCATCCTCGTGCCCGCGCCGGCTTCGGGCGCCCGGCTCGTGGCGCTCTGCGTCGCCGTCATCCTGGTCGGCGCGCGCGGCGGGTTCGTGCTCGTCCTGCTGCTCGGCGTGCTGGCCCTGCTGATCCGGATCGGCGTGGTCGGCCCGAACAGCGGCGTCATCGGCTACCGGGGCGACGGCCCGCTGTCGGTGTGGATCGGCAGCTTCGTGGCGGGCCGGCTGCCGCCGGTGCCGCCGCTTGTCGTGGGCCTGCTCGTGACGGGCGCGCTGACGTGGCTCGGCATGGGAAACCTGTCAGGGATATTGCTGCTCACTCCCGCCGAGGCGATGCTGCTGGCGGCGCTCGGCTGCTGGCATCCGCACGACGGGCCGCGCGACTGGCTAGCGCCCGCGCTCCTGCAGGCCGGCGAGTACGTGTTCATCGCCGCCGTCGGGTTCGCCGGCAAGGTTCCCGCGCCAGTGACGTTCGCGCTGATCACGGGGGTGATCATGCGCCACTTCGACCTCGCCTACCGGGCACGCAACCAGGTGTCGCCCGCCCTGTTCATCCGGCAGGCGGCCAAGCCCCCGGTGCTGGCGGGCGCGGACTGGCGCGGCCTGGGCTGGGAGGGCCGCATGATCGTGGCGGGCATCGCGGCCGCGGCGGGCATCCTGTCGTTCGCCTTTCCGCTCTGCGCGATCTACATGTGGGCGCTGCTGCTGCGGGACGCCTACATCGGCTGGTCAGCTGGACATACCACCATAGACAGCTAAGCCGCGTCAGCCTGTCCGGGTAGGATCACGGAAATATGAGCGGCGTGCGCCTCGGGCCTTCCTGGCAGTCGCCGGCCGCTATGCCACGGCGCTGGCTGGCCGGGGTGTTCGCCGTTTCCGCGCTCTACGCGGTCCTGGTGGCCGTGCTCAGCTCGGACCACGTGCATCAGCTGTGGGGGACGATAGCGGCCTGCGGATACGCGGCCGCGCTGATCGTGACCGCCGCGTGGAAGAGGCGCGGCACGGACGTCGGACTGGTGGTGTCGTTCTGCGCCAGCCTGCTCGTGCCCCTTTGCTGGCTGGCCGCG
>DASZKN010000034.1:0-21851 GCA_035552855.1 Trebonia sp.
GCCATGTGCGGGCTTTTCTGCCAGTACCACCACGACATCTGCATCCACCGGTGGGGATGGGAAGCCGAAATCCTCCCCGACAGCACCGTCAAGGTCACCAGCCCCGCCGGCGAAGTCCTCCGCAGCCACCCGCCCCCACCCGGACAAGCCGCCTGACCGGCGCCAGTCACCAGGCACACGCCCGCCTCTACCACGGCACCACACCGTCGTCATCGAAGAACGCGCCGGCGCCGGGAGTGCTCTGCCTCGTGAGCGAGCCCACGCTGCTCGACATGTTCACGATCCGCGGCGACGCCGAGCGCCGCATTCTGTACATGCAACGAGATCCGGCAGCGCGGCCGCGGCGCGGCACCCCCGGAGCAGTGCCGCCAGACCTGCGGGATCGCCGCGCGGATGGCCGTCGCCGAGGCCGCGTGGCGCCAGTCGCTCACCGCCACGACGATCGCCGACATCGTCGCGTCGCTGCCGCCCGGCCTTCCCGAACGCACGCGGGCGCTGCTGGGCCGCCCGGCTCCGGCGATCCTGGTCGCGGCGGCCGGAACATGCCAGCGACCTCGTCCGCCCCGGCTAGAACCGAATAGAAACTGCCCTCCCAGCGGTGGGCGCCGGGAGGGCAGTCGGTGCGGGGCAGCGGGCCTGCGCGGAGCAGCCCGGGGCGAGGGGGCTCAGGCCGCCGGAAGGCTCAGGCCGCCAGCGGAACGGTCTCGGCGACGCTGTCGTAGACCGCCAGCGTCTCGTGCGCGATGCGGTCCCAGGAGTACCGGGAGCGGGCGCGGTCGGCGGCCGCCACGCTGAAGGCCTCGAGCAGCATCGGGTGGCCGAGCAGCTGCCGGATCCGCTGGGCCAGCATCGCCGGCCGCCGCGGCGGGACCAGCAGGCCGGTGGTGCCGTCGACGATCGCGTCGACCTGGCCGCCCACCGCGGTCGCCACGACCGGGGTGCCGCAGGCCATGGCCTCCAGGGACGCCATGCCGGTCGGGTCGTATTCGGCGGTGCTGACGAACAGGTCGGCCGAGCGCAGCAGCGCGGGCAGCGCCGCCCGGTCAAGCCGGCCGGTGAACACCACGCGGTCCGCCACGCCAAGGGCGCTGGCCAGCGACGCGAGCTTGCGGTGGGCCGGGTCGTCCGCGAGTTCGTCCCGCGCCGGGCCGCCGACGACGACCAGTTCGGCGCTCGGCACCCGGGCGATCGCCTTGAGCAGCGTCGAGATCTCCTCGTAGCAGTCGAGTTCGGTCACCGTGACGAGCCGCGACCGCTCGCCGCGCTTCGCCGTCGGCCCCTCCTGGGCGAACTGCTCGGTGTCCACGCCGAACGGGATCACCTTGATCGACCGGCGGCACACACCCAGCCGGGCGAGGTCCGACTCCTCGCCGGAACTGCCAGCCAGCACGGCGCTCACGCCGCGCCCGATCGCGGACTCCAGCCTGATCCGCTTGACGCTGGCGCTCTCCGGAATGAGGTGGTGCCGGCGCTCGGCGACGCCCAGCGAGTTGAATGACTGCACAACGGGGATCGCCAGGTCGCGCGTGGCGGCGAGGGCCGCGAGCCCGCTGGTCCAGCGCAAGGCGTGCACGACGTCGGGACGCTCACGCTCCAGGTGGTCCCGCAGGGATGCGGCGAAATCCGGCACCCGGGCGAGCAGTTCCGTGTCGTCGCGGCCGGTCGTCGCCGGGCCTAGGTAAGCAACGCGGACACCGGGGTGCAGCTCGGCGCCATCGGGCACCGCGGGGTCAGGCTTCTGGACATACACGGTGACGCTGTGCCCCCTGGCGGCGAGGGCACGGCCAAGCTCCCGGACTCGAATGTCGTCCCCGGCCTCGCTGGCGGTGGCGCCCGGGACGGGGGCTGCGTGCTGCGCTACGAGCGCGATCTTCATCTCAAAGCCTCCTTGGCGGCATGTCATCACGGCGAGCCGCCGGAGGCCTGGAGGCAAAAAAAGAAGTGGGCCACGCGAGCACGCACGCCATGATGGGCGTGGAACGTGCCTGCGTCGTAGGCACCACTGGAAGAGATCTTATCCGTACCGGGGGCCAAATAAACAGCCCCCTGCGCGAATTTTCTCGCGGCCCGGTCGCGCGGCCCGGTCGCGGCGCGGCCGGGACCGGCTAGCCCGCGGTGGCCTCGCTCACGCTCGAGTAGACCGGTATCAGCTGATCAGCCGCTGTCAGCCGGAGCATCTTGGCCACCGGCTCGCGCGGGGAGGCGAGCGCCAGCACGCCGCCCTGCCGGTCCATCGCCCGGTTGGCGCGGAGCACCACGTGCAGCGCCGACGAGTCCATGAACCGCAGCCCGCTAAGGTCGATGACCATCGTGCGCGGCTCCTTGGCCACCTCGGCTTCGAGCACTTCGCGCAGCATCTCGCTATTCGTAACGTCAGCCTCGCCCGACAGTTCCACCAGCGTGAAGGTCTCGCTCCCCGCGGTAGGCGTTGTCACGGACGTAGTCAGCAGGTCCACACCCGTGTTCTACCACACGAGCCGGCCACGCGGCGGGTTCGCCCGGCAGTCGTAAGACAGCGCCCCCGGCGACGTTAACGCGTCCTCGTCGCCGCCCTCGATCGTCATGTGCATCCGGATCGTCGTGCCCTTGTCGCCGGAACGAAGCTCCACAAGGTCGCAGACCTGGTGGACGAGCCAGAGGCCGTGCCCGCCGTCGGCGTCCGGCGACGGGCGGCGGCGGCCGACGAGCGGGTCGGCGATGACGCCCTCGTCGTGTACCTCGCACACGATCTCGTCGTCGTCGTACCAGATCGTGAGCGTGCCCGTGGACTGGGTGTGGCGCAGCGTGTTGGCGGCTACCTCGCTGACCGCCAGCACGAGGTCGTTGGCCCGCGCTGCCGCGAGTCCCGCGTCGCGCGCGTGCTTGTAGACAAGGGTCCTGACTTCCGAGAGGTCCGTGCGGTACGTGTAAGGCATGGCATCAGGGGGCGGCGGAGGCAGCGGAAGGCTGCAGTTGGCAGGAATCCGGAACGGCACGGCATACTCGGGGCTTGTCCGCAAGCGGCCGTCTGACAGCAACAGCGGGTGAGTTCGCGTGGCGTCGGCCACGACGTCCGCCGAGAGCGCGGACGTGTCGTACGGGCAGAGTATCTGCGCCGACGTGTCCGCGAACGCGAGGTTGATGAGGCTCTCGTGGAGGCACGCCTCGCGTAGTTCGGCCGGGCCGCGGGAGGCCCAGACCGGCTCGCCGACGTAGCGCACGGGCCGGCCGTGATGCTTGCTGGTGAAATCGGATACCCGGACGATGATCCGCCCCGGGTTGCGGCCAAGCTCGGTCATGTCCGCGAACTCGACGTGCGCGGCGTCCGCGCCGAGCGCGTCTTTGACCAGCGCCATCCCGTCCGGCGGGACGGCGACGAACCCGGCTTCCCCGGCGGCCAGCCCGGCCCGCAGGAACTCGGCGATCTCGGTCGCGTAGCCGCCGGGCGTGGCATAAAAAAACGCGAGGTGCCTGAACCTTCCGGCAGTCGCCGGCCTGTCAGCCACACCGCACCTCCGAGACGCCTGGACAAGGGCAGCCCTGCCCAGGCGACATGTCGCTTTCTGGACAGACCATACACCGCGCGACCACCTGGCGCAGCCGGGCGAACGGTTTCCAGCCATGGTGCCGCGCACTACCCAGGCGTTACAGGTGCAAACCCAGCCGCCCGCGCACCATCCAGATCGCGGTAACGACCCCACGGCCGCGCTCGCCGCCCGCAGATCGGCGACGAGGCCCGCATAAGCGTCTGACCTGGCTTTTTCATCTGGACCGCGCAGTATCGACGACGGATGGATGGTGCCGAGCACCTGCCCCTCCCAGTCGCCCGCCGCCGCGTCCCGCGGCTCCCCGCGGTGCTCGCCGACCCGGTACCGCGAGCCGAAGACCGATTCGCCCGCCACCGCCCCGAGCAGCACGACGAGCCGGGGACGGACCAGCGCGAGCTCGGCCTCGAGCCAGTGCCGGCAGGCACGGATCTCGCTGCCGTTGGGTCGCTGGTGGATCCGGCGCTTGCCGCGGGCCTGCCACTTGAAGTGCTTGACCGCGTTGGTGAGGTACACGTGGTCCCGGTCGACGCCGGCCTCGGCGAGCGCCCGGTCCAGCACGTGCCCGGCCGGGCCGACGAACGGATGCCCCTGCTTGTCCTCCTGGTCACCGGGCTGCTCGCCGATCAGGAACAGCCGCGCGTCCAGCCGGCCCTCGCCGAACAGCACCTGCGTCGCCCGCTCATGCAGCGGGCACCGGGTGCAGTCCGCGGCCTCCGTGGCGAGCCGCGCCGCTTCCGCGGCCCGGCCGCCCTGCGTAGCGCCAGTCACGACGCGGTCCTACCCGGAGGCGCTAGTTTCATCCGGCGAACCGGGGTAGGGCGAACCGGGCAGGGCGAACCGGGGCAGGGATGCCCGGACCAGAGAACCACAGCGGGACCAGTGAGGGACAGAAAGGAAAACTGCCAGATGGCTGAGATAGCTCGCACGGAAACCGTCGCCGTGCTGGGCGCCGGCGGGACGATGGGCTTCCCGATCGCCCGGAATATCGCGCGCGCCGGCCTCCTGGTCCGGGCGTGGAACCGCACACGGGACAAGGCCGCGCCGCTCGCGGACGACGGCGCGCATATCGCCGGCAGCCCGGCCGACGCGGCCCGCGGCGCCGCGATCGTGATCACGATGCTGGCCGACGAGGACTCGGTCACGGGCGTGATGGACGGGCCCGACGGCGCGCTGGCGGCGATGTCGGCCAACGAGACGGACGACCCCGATCATCCGATCTGGGTGCAGATGAGCACGATCGGCGAAGACGCCACCAAACGCTGCGCCGAACTCGCGGGCCGCGCCGGCGTCGGGTTCGTGGACGCGCCCGTGCTCGGCACGCGCCAGCCGGCCGAGGAGGGCAAGCTCGTCGTCCTCGAATCGGGCCCCGAGGAGGCGCGGCCGCGGACCCAGCCGGTCTTCGACGCGATCGGCCACCGGACGATCCGGGTGGGCGAGGCCGGCGCGGGCAGCCGCCTTAAGCTGGTCACGAACAGCTGGGTGCTCGCGGTCGTCGAGGTGGCCGCCGAGACGGCCGCCCTCGCCGAGGGCCTCGGTCTCGACCCGTCCATGCTGCTCAAGGCCGTCGAGGGCGGCACCCTCGACCTGCCGTACCTGCGCATGAAGACCAAGGCGATGATCGAGCGGGACTTCACCCCGGCGTTCGCGCTCAAGCTCGCGGCGAAGGACGCCGGCCTCGTGCGCCAGTCGGCCGAGGCCCACGGCCTTGACCTGCCGCTCGTCGAGACGATCGCGCGGCGGCTGGGCCAGGGCGCCGAGGAGCACGGCGACCTCGACTTCAGCGCCACCTACCTGACGAGCACGCCCGTCGGCCGCTAGCCCCGTGCGCTAAAACGCTAGCCCGCCAGGCAGCGCTCCATCCGGTTCAGCAGTTCGTCGGTGTCGAGCGGCTTGGTGAGGCAGCAGTTCGCGCCGGGCACGGCGCTGGCCGCGTCGCCGGCCATCGTGTGCGCGGTCACCGCGATGATCGGCAAATCCGCGAACTCGGGCATGCCGCGGATCGCGGTGATCGCCGCGTACCCGTCCATCCCCGGCATCATCAGGTCCATCAGCACCAGGTCGGTTTCCGGGGCGGCGCGCAGCCGCTCGATACCCGCGCGCCCGTCCCCGGCGGAGATCACGTCCATTTCGTAGTACTCGAGCGTGCTCGAGATCGCGAACACGTTCCGCCGGTCGTCGTCGACCACGAGGATCTTCTTGCCGCGCAGCCGCGCGTGTCCCGGCCTGCCGTCGGCCGGCGCCGGCGCGGTCGCGGCGGCGTGCGCGGCGATCCGCTCGCGCACGTCCGCGGGCAGTTCCAGCAGTTCGATCGGGTCCGCGTCGGCCGCGTCGTCGCGCAGCCGGGCGAAGCGGGCCTTCTCCTCCTCGCCGCGCCCGTGCGCGAGCACGGGAACCCGCCGCGACCGCGGGTCCGACCGCACCCGCGCCAGCGCCGCCGCCGCGAGCGCGTCGCCCGCCCGCAGGTCGAGCAGCACGCAGGCGGGCGGCCCGGCCGCGAGCGCCGCCGCGACCTCTTCGGCCGTCGTCGCGGTCCGCACCGAGACCGGGCGCGGCCCGTCCGCGACCGCGCCGCCGGTCAGCAGCGTGAGCAGTCCGGCGCGCGCGGCCTCGACGACGAGCAGGCGGCACTCGCCGTTCTCCGCCGCGACGCGCGGCGCCGGCACCACGGGGCGCGCATCCGGCTCGATCAGGTCGCTGATTACCTGCAGCAGATCCGATCCCGCGGAATGGATGACCCTCGCGTACTCCACCTGCCGCGGGGTGAGATTCCCGGCGGGGTTTTGCGCGAGCAGGCGCGCGAGGACGAGCACGCTATTCAGCGGCGTCCGCAGTACGTGTGACAAAGTCGGGAGAAACCGCGAGCGGGCCGGATCCGGCTCGGCTAGCCGCGCCGCCAGTTCGTTGAAAGCGGCGGCGATGTCGTCGAGCAGCGGGTCCGCCGATCCGGGCAGCCGCACGCCGAAGTCCCCGCCGCGCATCGCCCGCAGCCCCGCCCGCAACTGCTCCAGGCTGGCCGCGTCGACCAGCGGCCGGTCCGGCCGGGCCTCCGTCATCGCGCGCTCCTATCGCCCCTCCGCCGACGGGAATTCCGCGGGCGCCTACCCTTTATACGCCTCTCACCGGGGGTTGCGGAATATCGTGCAATTGCAAAGTCGGCAAATGCAGGAAAAGATTAAAGCCGATTATCCCTAACGCGCCCCGCTGACTCGATACGGTGACCATAGGCGCGGTAGCGGGAGAGGCGGTGACGTGGCGGCCAGCGGCGGGGAATGGCTCGCTGAGCAGCCCGTGTTTGCCCTGCTCGACGCGCTCGCGGAGTCCGTGCTGGTAGTGCGGCCGGGCCCATCCGGACCGCCGCGTGCTTGGCGTCGATCGCGGCCAGCGCCTCCAGCAGGCCGCCCAGCGCGGCCGGGCCCGGTTCCGCGGTCAAAGGGACTTGGCGATCTGCAGGAGGGCGTCCGGGCGGTCCGCGACCGGCACGTGGGCGACCGCGCGGAACGCGCAGCCGATCGCGGTCGCGCCGCCGTCGGCGGCCGGGTCGTCGCCCACCATCAGCACGTCGGCCGGGTCGCGGCCGAGCAGCTCGCAGGCCGTGGCGAAGATACGCGGGCCGGGCTTGGCGACATTCTGCTCGAAGGACAGCACGTAGTCGGCGACCAGGTGGTCCGCGCCGTGGTGGCGGAACACGTGGCGCAGGTCCCAGCCGATGTTCGACAGCACCGCCACCGGGATGCCGCGGCCGGCGAGCAGCTCGAGCGCCGCGACCGTGTCCGGGTAGGGGAGCCACGCTTGCGGGGCGGCGTGCCGCTCGTACAGCAGGCCGGTGAGGCCCGGCCACGGCAGCCGGGCCTCGTCGATGAGCGCCGTGTACGCGGCCCGGTGCGCCGCCGCGCTCAGGTCCCGGCGCTCCCACAGCCCCGCCACGTGCGGCGGCAGCGTGAACGGGGTGCGCGCGCCGGGCTGCCCGCCGCTCGCCGCGAGCCGGGCGGCCGCCGCGTACACCTCGGCCTCCGACGCCGCTATCCCGGCTTGCCGCAGCGCGGCCCGCACCCACGACGGGCCGTCCTCGCAGCGGAAGAGCGTCCCGGAGAAGTCAAAGATCACCGCTGTTGCCACGGGAAGATGATCTCATCTCCCGCCCTCCGGCCCGCTTACGGAAGGCTAACCGGCCAGCTCGGCGTACAGCCCGGCGGTTTGCGCCGCGACCGATTCCCAGCTGAACGACTTGGCCGCCCGCTCGCGCCCGGCCGCTCCGAGCGCGGCGGCGCGCCCCGGATCGCGCAGCAGGGTGTTGACCGCGGCCGCCAGCGCCGCCGGGTCGTCGGGCGGCACGAGCAGGCCCGTGTCCCCGTCGTCGACGACCTCGGGGATGCCGCCCACGCGGGAGGCGACGACCGCGGTCCCGCACGCCATCGCCTCCAGGTTCACGATGCCGAGCGGCTCGTACACAGACGGGCAGACGAACACCAGCGCGTGGGTCAGGAGCTGGATGATCTCCCGCTTGGGGAGCATGTCCGGTATCCAGATCACGCCTGAGCGCGCCGCCCGCAGCCCGCTGGTGAGCTCGGTGACCTCCGCGAGGAGCTCGGCCGTGTCGGCGGCGCCCGCGCAGAGCACGAGCTGCGCGGCCGGGTCGAGCAGCGTGGCCGCCCGCAGCAGCACCGGGAGGCCCTTCTGCCGGGTGATCCGGCCGACGAAGATCACGTACGGCCGCGACCGGTCCACTCCGTGCCTGGCCAGCACGCCCGTATCGGCGTCGGGAGCGTACTCGACAGTGTCGATGCCGTTGCGGATCACCCGGATCCGTTCGGGGGAAATCTCGGGGTAAGCGGCGCGGATGTCGCCGGCCATGCCGTCGGAAACCGCCACCACCGCGGCGGCCGATGTGGTGGCGACCCGCTCGGCCCAGGATGAGAGGGCGTAGCCGCCGCCGAGCTGCTCGGCCTTCCAGGGCCGCAGCGGCTCGAGGGAATGGGTCGTGACGACGTGCGGGATGCCGTAGCGGAGCGCGGCGAGATGGCCGGCCAGGTTGGCGTACCAGGTGTGGGAGTGCACGAGGTCGGCCCCGGCGACCGCGTCCGCCATGGACAGGTCCGCGGCGAAGACCCGCAGGACCTGGTCGCGCAGCTCCGGCCAGGGCTGGTGCGCGACCGCGGTCGCGCGCGGCGCGCCCTGGCAGTGCACGGTCAGGTCGACCAGCGGCGCCAGGGCGCGGGCCAGGTACTCCACGTGCACGCCCGCCCCGCCGTACACCTCCGGCGGGTACTCGCGGGTGAGCAGCGCGACCTTCAGCGGATCGCTCACAGTGCCCCCCGCTCAGCTGAACACCAAGCCTCGCTCATAGCGGCACTTCCTGTCCCTTGCCCACCACCGTGATGCCGCCGGGCGAGACAGTGAAGCCGCGGGCGCGGTCCTGGTCCTTGTCCACGCCGACCTGCGCGCCCTCGGGGACGACGACGTTCTTGTCGATGATCGCGTTCTGCACGACCGCCCGGCGGCCGATCGTCACGTTATGCAGCACCACGGCGCTCTCCACCCGCGCCCAGCTGTTCACCCGGACGCCGGGGGACAGCACCGACTGCCGGACGAGCCCGCCGGAGACGATGGTGCCGTTGCTGACCAGGCTGTCGATCGCCCGGCCGACGCGGTCGCCGCTGTCGTGCACGAACTTCGCCGGCGGCAGCGGGGGCACGGACGTGAGGATCGGCCACCGGCTGTTGTAGAGGTTGAACTCCGGCTGCATCGCCCGCAGGTCCATGTGCGAGTCGAAGTAGGCGTCGATCGTGCCGACGTCGCGCCAGTAGCCCGCGTCCCGCTCGGTCTGGCCCGGCACCTCGTTCGTGAGAAAGTCGTAGGCCTGGGCGGCGCCGTCGCTGACGAGCAGCGGGACGAGGCTGCCGCCGACGTCGTGCTTGCTCTCCTCGTCGGCCGCGTCCCGGCGCAGCGCGTCGACGAGCACCTTGGTGTCGAACACGTAGATCCCCATGGACGCGAACGACTCTTCCGGGCTGTCCGGCAGCGGCGGCGGGTCGGCGGGCTTCTCGAGGAAGGACTCGATCGCCTGCCCGTCCGAGCCGACCCCCACGATGCCGAACGCCTTCGCGTCCTGCCGGCTGACCGGGATGGCCGCGACGGTGGCGCCCGCGCCGTAGGTGACGTGCTGTTCGATCATCTGCCGCAGGTCCATCCGGTACACGTGGTCCGCGCCGACGACCACGACCAGGTCCGGGCGCTCGTCGTTGATCAGGTTCATCGACTGGAAGATCGCGTTCGCCGAGCCGGTGTACCACTCCGGGCCGAGCCGCTGCTGCGCGGGCACGGGCGTCACGTAGTTGCCGAGCAGCGAGCTCATCCGCCACGTCTGGGAGATGTGCCGGTCCAGGCTGTGGCTCTTGTACTGGGTCAGCACGCAGTTCTTGAGGATCCGGCTGTTGGTCAGGTTGGACAGCGCGAAGTCGACCAGCCGGAACACCCCGCCGAACGGCACCGCCGGCTTGGCGCGGTCATCGGTCAGCGGGGCGAGGCGGGTCCCCGCGCCGCCGGCCAGCACGATGCCGAGGATGGAGGGGTCGGGCATTGGTGGTTCCTCTCAATCGCCTCGCGGGTAAACGTTTACGAACGCAATCATCGCAGAACCGGGGACCCGGTACGATGCTCGGCGGACGCGGGCTATCCGGCGAGCGCGGGCGGCGGACATCTGCCGCCGGATGTCACGAATTGGCGCAACACGGGCACCGAAGGTGTCAAAAAGCGCTACACCGTGCTGCCGAAAGTGCAGAATTAGCCGGACATCAAATCGAGCAGCACCGGTCGGGCGACGGAGACCGGGAATCGCAGAGGCGGATACATGAGCGTTTTCGAGTCGGCGGTCGAGCACGTCGTCGTGCTGGCCGGGCACGCCGGCCCGGTGAATTCCGTGGCGTTCAGCCCCGACGGCGCGCGGCTGACGACGGCGGGCGAGGACGGCAAGGCCCGCATGTGGGACACGAGCACCGGCGCCGTGGCCCACGTGCTGCAAGGCCACACCGACGCGGTGTTCGCCGCCCCTTTCAGCCCTGACGGCCGCCTTATCGCCACGATCAGCGCGGACCTCGAGCCCCGGCTGTGGGACGCCGACCGCGGTGTCCTGCAGCATGTGCTGGAGGGGCACACGGTCGCGGTCTTCGGCGCGGCGTTCAGCCCTGACGGCGGCCTCGTCGCCACCACCAGCTACGACGAGACGACCCGGCTCTGGGACACGCGCAGCGGCGCGCCTGTGCACGTGCTGCGGGGCCACGGCGACATCGTCTACGCCGCCGCGTTCAGCCCGGACGGCGCGGTGCTCGCCACCGTGGCCGGCGACGGCACGGCGCGGGTCTGGGACGTCAGGACCGGCGGTGTCCTCGAGGTCCTCGAAGGGCACGACGGCATCGTGTCCGGGGTCGCGTTCAGCCCCGACGGCAAGCGCATCGCCACCTCGGGGTTCGACGCGACCGTGCGGCTGTGGGAGCCGCGGGCCGCCGGCCGCCACCAGACGCTGACCGGGCACGCCGACACGGTCTGGTCGGTCGCGTTCGCGCCGAACGGGTCCGTGCTCGCGTCGGCGAGCGAGGACGGGACGACCCGGCTGTGGGACGCCGCCGGCGGCGCGCCGATCCGGACGCTGGAGGGACATACGGACTCGGTGTTCGGCGCGAGCTTCCGGCCGGACGGCGGCCTGATCGCGACGCCGAGCTCAGACGGCACGGTGCGGCTGTGGGACACGTCGACGGGACGGTGCGTGCGCACCCTCGCCGGCCACGAGGGCGCGGTGAGCGCGGCCGCGTTCAGCCCGGACGGCCGGCAGCTGGCCACCGCGAGCGTCGACAAGACCGGGCGGATCTGGAACTTGTAGGCAGCCGCCAGCGCGCGTTAGGGGACTATGCCCTGGGAATTACCGCGTAGCTGACGATCGCCGCCAGCGCGCCGAGCACGGACCCGGCGATGACCTGAGCGGTCGTGTGGTCCTTGAGTACGACACGGGACCACGCGGTGAGCGCGACCAGCGTGTACGCGGGCGTCACCCACGCGCCGAAGATGAGCGCCAGGATCGTCACCGAGCCGGCCGCGACCGCGCAGTGGATGGAGATCTTCCAGACGGTCGTGATCGCGGCGAGGACCGCCACGCTCGCCAGCATGCAGGCGAAGTAGCCGGTCAGCTCGCGCGGCGCGCCGCCCGCCGCGAGCACGAGCACGCCGGCCGCGACCGACGCGATGATGAACGACAAGACGATGAGCCGGGGGCGCTTGGCCCCGACGTTCCTGTCGTCCCAGACGCCTCTGCTGATGCCTCGCGTGATGAACAGCGTGGGCAGCACCGCCGCGAACAGTGCCGCCAGCAGTCCCCAGCCAAGCCCCGCCAGGGCGCCCGAGTGCCAGCCGATGGCGGCGACGGTGACGATGATCCAGTTCTTCGGCTCGAACAGGTACGTGATGGTGGCCGCGGCTGACCTGTATGTCACCTGATCCTCACGTGCTCCTCACGAACCAAGGCAATCACCCGTGGGCGGGCGCTGGCAAGCTTAGTGGCCTGGCCATAAACGCGGGGGCCGCGCGGTGTGCGCCGCAGAATGTTTGGCTGGCGCTGATTGTTAGCGGTTGCAAGGATTGAGCCAGCCTGGACTGCGTCAGCTTTGACTGGGCCAGCCTGAACCGGGCCGGCTTGGTCAAGAAGAAGGGAGAACCCCGCATGGCCCTTCGTGACACGCTTGCCGCCGGTATCTTCGCGGTCACCGCCGAGCTGTCCCCGCCGCTCGATCCGGTCGCCGCCCCCGTCCGCGCGGCCGCGGCCGCCATCAAGGACCTGGTGGACGCCGCCAACGTGACCGACAACCCGGCGGCCACCGCCAGGGTGTCGCCGCTGGCCTGCGCGACCTGGCTTACGGAGGCCGGGCTGGCCCCGATCCTGCAGGTGACGACCAGGGACCGCAACGTCATGGCGATCGAGTCGGATCTGCTCGGCGCGTGGGCGCTCGGTGTGCGCGACGTCCTCGCGCTGTCGGGCGACCCGCTGAAGGTCGGCCGGTACGCCGGGATCGCCACCGACGTCAAGGACATCGACTCGCTCGGCCTGGTCCGGCTGATCCGCAAGCTCAACGCCGGCGAACTGGCGGCGGGGGAGACGCTGCGCACGCCGACCGGCTTCTTCGTGGGCAGCGCGATGAACCCGCTCACCGACAGCGCGGAGCGTGTCGCGGCCAAGCTCGCGGCGGGCACGCAGTTCTTCCAGACCAACATCGTCTTCGACGTGCCAAGATTCGCCGGGTGGTTCGCCGCGCTGACCGACAGCGGGCTGCTGGCCGGCGTGCCCGTGCTCGTCGGCGTCATGCCGCCGCGCAGCACCCGGGTGCTTGCGCACATGCACAAGCACATCCCCGGAGTAGAGGTCGACGACGCGACCTTCGCCCGGCTCGCGGGCCTGTCCGGCGAGGACGCGAAGGCCGCCGGGGTGAGCGTCGCCGCCGACGTGATCGGCGGCCTGCGCAAGGTGCCCGGCGTCGCCGGCGTGCACATCATGGCGCCAGGCTGGGAGACGGAGGCCGTCACGCGCGTGGTCGCGGCGGCCGGCCTGCGTACTCTATAGCCATGGCGCGAGCGCGGTGGCTATCGGACGAGGAACAGCAGGCCTGGCGGCCGGTCGCCGGGGTGCTCTTCCTGTTGCCGGCCGCGATCGACGCTCAGCTGCAGCGGGATTCCGGGATCACGCATTTCGAGTACATGGTGCTGGCCACGCTTTCCGAGGCGCCCGGTCGCTCCCGGCGGATGAGCGACCTGGCCGCGATGTCCAGCGGGTCGCTGTCCCGGCTGTCGCACGTGGTCAGCCGCCTCGAACGGCGCGGCTGGGTACGCCGCGAGTCCTGCCCGGACGACGGGCGCTTCATCAACGCCGTGCTCACCGACGATGGCTGGGACAAGGTGGTCGCCACCGCTCCCGGTCACGTCGAGGCGGTCAGGAAGCTGATCATCGAGGCGCTCACGCCGGAGGAGTTCCGCGCGCTCGGGCTGTCCAGCGAGCGGATCCTGGAGCGGCTCGGCCGCTTACCGGCCCGGCGGCTTGGCGACGGTTTAGCGGCTTAGCCGCTTACGTACGGGCTGTTGAGGTCGGTGGGCATCGGGGGGACCGTGCATGTGGGGTGCGGCGGCGCGTAGCAGTCCTGCTGCGGCGGGTACGTGATGTGGACCGGGTACGCGGGGACCGGATGGGTCGGCCACACCGGGTGGACGGGAGCGGTCGCCACGGGCGGCGCCGCCGGCGTCGTGGCGGGCGCTGGGGCCTGGATCTCCAGCGTGGTTTCCGCGGGGCTGGGGGCCGCGTGCGTGGGGGCCGGCGTGGGATGCATGTTGGCCGCGTCGCTCGCGTTCGCCGGGGTCTTGGCGCCGCTCAGAGCGACGACCGTGACCGCGCCCGCGGCGAGCACCGTGGCGGCGGCGATTCCGGTCGTCATCGCCGCCATCTTGGTGACTCTGATCGCGGAACTGGCGGTGCGCGCGCCGTGCGGTCGTTCGTGCCTTCCGGTTACGCCCTCGTTCTCGCCCTTTCCGGGCGCGCCGCTGTCCACATTCACCCACGAAAACTAACATCACGGCGCAGCGCGGGTCTCCCGGCCGCGGGCACCGTTGCCGTTCCGCAACCGGGCGGCGCCTGGCACAGTGGCCCCCGGTAGAGTGTCGCGGTGACGACCGACGCGACCGTGCTGGTGACCGGCGGGACGGGGTTCCTGGCCGGGTACTGCATCGCCCAGTTGCTGCGGGCCGGCTACCGGGTGCGGGCCACGGTGCGCACGGCGGCGAAGACAGGGCAGGTCGAGCGGGCCGCGCGGGCGGCCGGGGCGGTGCCGGACGGAGCAGTGCCGGACGGCGCGCTATCGGACGGCGTCCTGTCGTTCACGGTCGCGGACCTGACGTCGGACGCCGACTGGGCCGAGGCGGTCCGCGGCTGCGACTACGTGCTGCACGTCGCCTCGCCGCTCCCGCGGGACGTGCCGCGCGACGCCAGCGAGCTGATCGACCCCGCGCGCGAAGGCACGCTGCGCGTGCTGCGCGCGGCCAGGGACGCGGGCGTGCGGCGCACGGTGCTGACGTCGTCCTTCGCCGCGATCGGCTACGGGCACCCGCCGACGGCCAGGCCGTTTACCGAGGACGACTGGACGAACGTCGACGCCCCCGAGGTCAACCCGTACCTCAAGTCCAAGACGCTGGCCGAGCGGGCGGCGTGGGACTTCGCCGCGCGTGACGGCGGCGGCATGGAACTCGCGGTGGTCAACCCGGTCGGGATCTTCGGGCCGGTGCTCGGACCGGACTTCGCCAGCTCGATCGGCGTCGTCAAGGCGATGCTGGCGGGAGAACTGCCGCGCACGCCCCGGCTGTGGACCGCCGTGGTGGACGTCCGCGACGCGGCCGACCTGCACTTGCGGGCGATGACCAGCCCGCGGGCGGCGGGGGAGCGCTTCATCGCCGCCGCCGGTGACGCGGTCTCCTACCATCACATCGCGCAGACCCTGCGAGACCGGCTCGGTCCGGACGCCCGCCATGTTCCCGCCAGGGACATACCCAGCTGGTTCGTGCACGCCGGTGCCCCCTTCGTCCCGGCGTTCCGCCAGTTCACGGTGAACCTCGACAAGGTCAGGCACGTCGACAACGCCAAGGCGCGGACGGTGCTGGACTGGCGGCCCCGGTCAGCCGAGGACGCGGTCACCGCGACCGCGGAAAGCCTGCTGGCCCTCGGCCTGGTCAGCCGCTAACACAGTCAGCCGCTAGTCCCGGCCAGCCGCTAGTCCCGGTCAGCTGGCTCCCGTGAGGAACGACTTGGGTGCTGTGGGCGGCTTGGCTGGCCCAGGCGGGCGCGGCGGCTTGGGCAGCGGATTGCCCACGGGGTCGCCCGCCGAGCCGCCGCCCGCGGGGTTGATGAAGAGCGGGCCCCCGGCGGTCGTGACCGTGAGCGAGTCGCGAGCCGAGGGAGCGGTGGCCACCCCGATCGATTCGGTGCCGCCGCCGCTGTCCGCGGTCACCGCGTACGGGCCGCCCGGCATGTCCAGGATCGCGCCGCCGCCGCCGGTGTCAACCGTCGCCGACACCGGGGCGACGGTGAAGTCGGCCAGCGCCGGGGCGCCGTCGGTGGAGATCGTGGCGGTGGCCGCGTCGATGCCGCGCGCGACCACCGCGCCGCCGCCGGAGTCGGCGCTGAGCGGCCCCGCGCAGCCGGTCAGCTGCAGCGGGCCGCCGCCCGTGGTGGCCGTGAACGAACCGTTGATCCGGGTCGCGCTCACCGCGCCGCCGCCGGAGTCCACCTTCGTCATGCCCGTCCCGGAAACGATCACGGGAGCACCGCCGGAGCTGAGATCCGCCGTGCGGACGCCGGTCACGCTGACCGGCCCGCCGCCGGAGGACACCGTCGTGCTGACGCCGGCCGGCACGGTCACGTCGAAGCCGACCGAGCAGCCGGTGTCCTGGCAAGCCGGATCGGACAGCGTGAGATGCCCGCGGGACAAGGTCTGGCTGACCACGCCGGCCGATCCGGCGCCGATCAGCTCGGTGACCGTCACCCGCCGGTCGTTCCCGCCGTGTACGGTGACCGGCGTGCCGTAGGTGTAGACGGCCAGGCTGGTGACCGGCTGGGCGATGGTCACCGTGTGCCGCTCCGTCGGCTGCGGGTACGCGTACTCGCCGGCGGGCGCGCTCGATCGCGTGAGGAGCACGACGCCGGACACGGCGAGGACTACCGCGGTGGCGACGCCCGACAAGCCCCAGATCCAGCGGCCGAGCGCGTCCGCCGCGGTCACCGCGCGCATGGCAGGTCCACCGAGAGGAGCGTCGGGCCGCCGGGCGGGCTGGTGATGTCGAACGACCCGTCCACCGACTCGGCGCGCTTCGCCAGCCCGGCCAGTCCGGTGCCCCGCGACGGGCTGGCGCCGCCCACCCCGTCGTCGGTGACGATGATGTGCAGCCTGTCGTCGGCGCGTTGCACGTAGACCTCCGCCTGAGTCGCTTGCGCGTGCTTGGTGATGTTGGTCAGTCCTTCGGAGACCACGAAGTACGCGATGGCCTCGATCGCGGGGGACGGGCGGCGCGGCACATCCACGGTCAGGCGGACCGGAATCGGCATCCGCGCGGTGACGCCGGACAGCGCCGCGTCCAGGCCGCGGTCCTCGAGCACGGCGGGGTGCAGGCCGCGGACCAGGTTCCGCAGCTCGGCCAGGGCGGCCTTCGCCTCCTCGTGCGCCTCGGCGATGACGTGCTGCGCCTGGCTGTCCGTGAGGGCGCCGTTAGCGCGAGCCATGCCCAGCCGCATCGCCAGCGATACCAGGCGCTGCTGGGTCCCGTCGTGCAAGTCGCGTTCCAGGCGGCGGCGCTCGGCGTCCGCCGCGTCGACGACACCAGCCCGGGTCTGCGTGAGGTGCTCTACCCGGTGCTCGAGCTGCACCGCCCGGCTCGGCCCGAGCAGGACGCGCGCCGCCCGGGCGTCGGTCGCCGCGACGAAGGCCGTGAACCGGGGCGCGATTACCAGTGCCGCGATGCCCGCCGCGGTCAGCCACACGTCCGCCGGGAGCCCGAGCATCCACAGCGGGTGCCATGACGGCGGGGCCGACTTGCCACGTGCGAAGATGCTGTGCGGCGGGGCTCCCCACGCGAACGCGTACACGAACGTGAACGCCGCGCCCGTCAGCCACATCCCGAACGCCGCGATCGCGCCCGCCGCCAGCGCCGGCGCCGCCAGCAGGTGGTAGCCGACCTGCCGCCAGGTCGCCTGCGACCGGGCGGCGGCGACGATGCCCGCCACGCTGAGGTAGCTGACGGCGGGCTGGGGCGGCACCTCGACGCCGGAGGTGACGCGCAGCCGGTGGCGGTGAACGCGGGTCAGCACCGGGACCGCGAAAAGGAAGGCGGCCAGCAGCACGATCCCCAGTCCCCAGTTGTGCTTGGCGCCGAGGCCCGCGGCGACGAGGACCGGCGCGGCGAGGAGCGCGGGCACGCCGCCGGTCAGGTACAGCGCCGCCCGCCACGCACGCGGGGACCACGGGGCGCGACTGTACTGCTGAGCAGGGGCGTCACGCTGGTCCGGCGCGTCACCGGCCGCGGCGAAAGTGGCCATGGCGACCACCGTATGCGCCCGCGGCGGCCACGCCCATAGGGCACGGTGCACACGTGATGGTGGACCCTGCCCCACCTCATTTCTGGACCTGGCACCAATGCTTCGGACCGCCCGGACCGGCCACACTGACGGCCATGACAGCCCAGGCCACCGCCGCCGCGGATCACGTGATCCGGCTGGGCGGCCCGCGCGCGCCCGGCGGCGGCGCTGCGGGCCGAGTGACGGCAGGGTAGCGTGAGCACATGACGGTGCCGTCCGGGGATACGAAGGCCCCGTCCCGCCTGCGCGTGGTGATCGCGGAGGACTCGGTGCTGCTGCTCGCGGGCCTGACCAAGCTGCTCGACAGCGCCGGGTTCGACGTGGTGGCGACCGCCGGCGACGCGGACGCGCTGCTCGCCGCGGTCGAGCGGGCGGCGCCCGACGTGGTGATCGCCGATGTCCGGATGCCGCCGACGCACACCGACGAAGGCATCCGGGCCGCGCTCGTGGTCCGCGCCCAGTGGCCGGACATCGCGATCCTCGTGCTGTCGCAGTACGTGGAGGAGCGGTACGCCACCGACCTGCTGTCGTCGAACACCCGCGGAGTCGGCTACCTGCTCAAGGACCGGGTGGCCGACGTCGCGGAGTTCCTCGAGGCCCTGCGCCGGGTGGCGGACGGCGGCACCGCCCTCGACCCGGAGGTCGTGGCCCAGTTGCTCGTCCGCCGGAGCCGGGCCAGCGACCATCTGGCGGACCTGACGCAGCGGGAACTCGACGTGCTCGCCCTGATGGCCGAGGGCCGGTCCAATGCCGAGATTGCCGCCGCGCTCGTCATCACCGACAGCGCGGTCAGCAAGCACATCACGTCGATCTTCGCCAAGCTCGGCCTCTATCCGGGCGACGGCGGGGACCGGCGGGTGCTCGCCGTGCTGCGCTACCTCGGCGCCGGCCCGGCCACCTGAGCGGGCCGCGCCGGCCAGACCGCCTTACCTGCATCGGGCGAGCGCTGCCACAGCTCGAACCCGGCCTCGACCGAGATTAGGTACCACTCAAGTTTCGTGTAGCCGCGGCCACGGTGTCCGGCACGAGCCCGGCGACGTCCAGGCCGCGGACCGCGGCCACCGGGCTCGTCAGCACGTACGCGACGAGATTGCCGCCGGAGGACGGCTGGTCGTCCAAGACGTCGTAGGTCCGGCCGTCGATCGCCACGTCCGTGGCGACCTGGGTGCCGGCGGGCCGCACGCCGCCGCCCGCCGCGGCGACGAGCACCACGCCGAGCCTCGCCCCCGTCATCATGTGAGGTAACTGCCCGGTAACTGATCGTTCAAAAGCTAAGTCGCCGCGCGAACTCGGCCGCCGCCGCGCCCGGGTCGTCGGCCTCCGTGATCGCGCGCACGACCACGACGCGGGTGGCGCCCGCGGCGAGCACGGAGTCAAGCCGCGGCAGGTCAATCCCGCCGATCGCGAACCACGGCCGGCTCGTCCCCGCCCCGGCGACCCGCCCGGCGACCTGCCCGGCGACATGCGAGATCAGCGGCAGCCCGGTCCCCGGCCGTCCCGGTTTGGTCGGCGTCGCCCACACCGGCCCGGCACAGAAATAGTCGGCCCCGTCCTCGACAGCGGCCGCACCGGACTGCTCAGGGCTGTGGCTGCTGCGCCCGATCAGCGGCCCCGGCCCGAGAATCCGCCGCGCCACCGCTACCGGCAGGTCATCCTGCCCCAGGTGCAGCACGTCGGCCCCGGCGGCGAGCGCGAGGTCCGCGCGGTCGTTGACCGCGAGCAGCCGGCCGTGCCGCCGGCACGCGTCGGCGAACACCGAAAGCAGCGCCAGTTCCTCGCCCGCCTCCAGGTTCTTCTCCCTGAGCTGCACGATGTCCACGCCGGCGGCCAGCACCGCGTCGAGGAACGCGGGAAGGTCGCCCTGGCGCCGGCGTCCGTCCGTGCACAGGTACAGCCGCGCCGCCGAAAGCCGCGCCCGCAAGTCGGTCCCCGGACCGGTTCCCAAGCCAGTCCCCGAGTCCGTCCGCGAGCCAGCGCCCAAGTCGGTCATAGCGCCCATCCAACCACGCGTTAAGATGAAGCTGGCGCAGGGGACGACCCCTGTCCTCCGGGAGAACCGACGGGAAACCAACGGGGATCACCGGGGAAACTAACCGCGGGAGCCCCGTACCGGGCTGAGAGGGAGGCACGGCCTCCGACCGTCGAACCTGATCCGGGTAATGCCGGCGAAGGGAGTGCGCATGACACCTGACGTCCTCATCGTCGGCGGCGGCGTCATCGGGACCGCCATCGCCTGGCGCGCCGCCATCGACAACGGCCAGCAAGTGACGATCGTCGACCCGGGAGCCGACAGCGACAAGGCCAGCCTCGTCGCCGCGGGCATGCTGGGGCCGGTGTCGGAGAGCGTGTTCGGCGAGGAGAACCTGCTGAACCTGAACCTGCTCGCGATCGGCCGCTTCCCCGGCTTCGCCGCCGAGCTTGAACAGGAAACCGGACAGCGCACCGGACTGCGCACCGAAGGCACGCTCTCGGTCGCCTACGACAAGGACGACCTCGCGGCGCTGCGCCGGCTGGCGGCGTTCCGCCGCGGCATCGGCCTGGAGACGACGGAACTAGACAGCCGCGAATGCCGCCGCCGAGAGCCCTTCCTCTCGTCGAATGTGCAAGGCGGCCTGCTGGCGACCGGGGATCTGTCCGTCGACAATCGCCGCTACACGCGCGCGCTCACCGCCGCGGCCGCCGCCGCGGGCGTCCGCACCGTGCCCGGCAAGGTGGCGAGCGTCACCGGCGGCGCGGTCACGCTCGCCAGCGGCCAAGTGATAACAGCAAGAAGCGTCGTCGTCGCCGCCGGCTGGGCCACCAGCGAGATAGAAGGCGTCCCCGAGGCGATCCGCAAGGCGGTGCGCCCGGTCAAGGGCCAGCTGCTCCGGCTGCGCCACCCCCGCGACCTGCCGCCCATCGCCACCCACACCCTCCGCGCCCTCGTCCAGGGCCGCGACATCTATATCGTGCCCCGCGCGGACGGCGAGCTCGTCGTCGGCGCGACGCAAGAAGAGCGCGACGACACCGACGCCACCGCCGGCGCCGTCCACGACCTGCTCCGCGACGCGATGACCGCGCTGCCCGCGATCAGCGAGCTGAACCTGGCCGAGATCGACGTCGGCCTGCGGCCCGGCAGCGTCGACAACGGCCCGGTCGTGGGCCCCGCCAGCCCCGCCGGTCCGGCCGGTCCGAGCGATCCCGCCAGCGGTGGCCCGCCCGGTGACGGCCTGATCGTCGCGACCGGCCACTTCCGCAACGGCATCCTGCTGTCCGCCGCCACCGCCGACGCGGTCGCGGCGCTGCTGCGCGGGGAGGCCCCGGCCCCGCAGTGGGCGCCCTTCACGCCAGGGAGGCTGGCATGACCGTGACACTGAACGGGGAGCCGCGCGACGTCCCCGCCGGCACGACCGTCGAGCAGCTGGTCGCCGGGCTGACCGGGCAGCGCGCCGGCGTCGCGGCGGCGGTCAACGGCGAGGTCGTGCCGCGCCGCGCCTGGCCGGCCACGCCACTCGCCGACCGCGACCAGGTCGAGGTAGTCACCGCGGTGCAGGGAGGCTAGAAAACATGATTTCCCTTAACGAACCATCCTGGCTCCCCGCGGTCCAGTCATCTCCCCACGAGGGCTGGACGATCGCCGGGCGCAAGCTGTCGTCCCGCCTGATCCTCGGCACCGGCGGCGCGCAGAGCCTCGACGTCCTGGCCAAGGTGCTGGTCACGTCGGGCGCGGAACTGGCGACGGTCGCGATGCGCCGCGTCAGCGGGGCCGGCGGCGACGGGTCGCTGCTCGGCACCGTCCGGCAGGCCGGCGTCGACGTGCTGCCGAACACCGCCGGCTGCCACACCGCCTCCGAGGCCCTCATCGTCGCCCGGCTGGCCCGCGAGGCCCTGGGCACGGACCTGGTCAAGCTGGAGGTGGTCGCGGACGACACGACGCTGCTGCCCGACCCGGCGGAACTGCTCGAGGCGGCCCGGCTGCTCGTCGCGGACGGGTTCACGGTGCTGCCGTACACGAACGACGACCCGGTGCTCGCACTGCGCCTTGAGCAGGCGGGCTGCGCGGCGGTGATGCCGCTCGGCGCGCCGATCGGCTCCGGCCTGGGGATCAGGAACCCGCACAACATCGCGATGATCGTCGAGCGGGCCGGGGTGCCGGTCATCCTGGACGCCGGGATCGGCGTCGCGAGCGACGCGGCCCT
>DASZKN010000035.1:0-9871 GCA_035552855.1 Trebonia sp.
ACGCGAGGCATCTACAACTTCTTCGGCTCGAACGAGAGCGAGTGGACGCTGCTGGCGGCCGGCATCGTGATCGCTAGCCTGCCCGTGGTGATCTTGTTCGCCGCGTCGCAGCGGCAGATCAACCGGGCCAGCATGGTCGGCTCGGTCAAGGGCTAGCGGGTTCCCCGCGGGCGGCGGACCCGCTTGGCCTGGGCGGCGCTGAACGTCCGCTCCAGCGCCTCCATCGTGCCGGGCAGGTCGCGCTGCGCGAGCGTGACGAACAGGCAGTCGACGACCGTGAGCTGGGCGATCCGGCTCGTCATGGCGCCCGAGCGGAACGCCGTTTCCCGCGCCGCCGTCAGCAGCACATGGTCCGCGACCTCGGTGATCGGGGACCACGGGAAGTTCGTGATCGCGACCGTCGTGGCGCCGTGCGAGCGGGCCTCGGTCAGCGCGTCGATCGTGTCCACGGTCGTGCCCGTGTGGGACACGCCGATCGCCACGTCGCCCGCGCCGCGCAGCGCGGCCGACGTGGCGGCCATGTGCGGGTCGGGCCAGGCGAACGCCGGCCGGTTGATCCGCTGCAGCTTGACCTGGAGGTCGACGGCCACGTAGCCGCTCGCGCCCACGCCGTAGATGTCGATGCGGGCGGCGCCGGCGAGCGCGTCGACGACGTTCACCAGCGTGCCGGTGTCGAGCCGGCTGGCGGTGTCGGTGACGGCGGCCGCGTCCGCGTAGGCGATCTTCTTGGTGATCGTGACCGGGTCGTCGCCCGGCTCGATGTCGCTGGAGGCGGCCACGACCGCGGCCGCGTCGTCATGCGCGACCGCGCCGGCGAGCGCCAGCCGCAGTTCCGGGTAGCCCTTGAGCCCGATCGCGCGGCAGAACCGCACGACGCTCGTCGCGCTCGTGCCGCAGGACTGTGCGAGCTCGGAGATGCTCCGCCAGGCCACGCCGCCCGGGTCGTCGAGCACCGCCTGTGCCACCCGCTGCTCGACCGGCGCGAGGTTCGGCAGCAGCGATCTGATCGTGATGAGGATCCCCACGCCAGGTCCCGCCCCTTGCTCACGGCGGCGGGGGGCGGCCGCCCCGGTCTCCGCGCCAGCTTCTTCGGCTGTCATCGTCGCGCACCCTTCAGGGCGCCGCGTGCGCCCTATGCTCCCAGGTTACCGGTTTCCGGCCGTCGGGCAGGAAGCGACGGCCAACGCCCCTTACGTGCCTATTTACTGCCTACAAGATGCTTACGCCAGTTAAGAATCGCTGCTGACCTGGTAAAATTCAGATATCTCGTGATGATGCCCGGGGAAGCGCCGGGCATTGCGCACGGCTGAGATGAGGCATCGTGACGTCAACCGCGGACGGCCCGGTGGCCCGGCCGGTGATGGCCGACGTGGCGCGCCGCGCCGGCGTCTCCCACCAGACGGTGTCCCGCGTTCTGAACGGTCACCCGAACGTCAGCCCGGAGACAAAAGCTGAGGTCATGGCCGCGATCCGTGCTCTTGGCTACCGCCCCAACATCGCGGCCCGCACGCTCGTCACCGGCAAGACGAACGTGCTCGGCGTCGTCAGCGTCGACACCACCCTCTACGGTCCCGCCTCGATGCTCTACGGGATCGAGCGCGCCCTGCATCCCGAGTATGTCGTCGCGGTCGCCAGCCTGCCCGCCTTCGACCTAGGCGCGCTTACCGACGCGGTGGAGCGGTTCGCCGCCCAGGCGGTCGCGGGCATCATCGTGATCGTGCCGGACGCGAGCGCGGCGGACGCGCTGCGGGCACTGACGGTCCGTATCCCGCTCGTCGCGGTGGGTTCCGGCGATTACGCGTCGCTGCCGTCCGTCGCGATCGACAATTGCGCCGGGGCGGCGACCGCGACCCGGTACCTGCTCGGCCTGGGGCACCGGACCGTTTACCACGTCGGCGGTGCGGACAACTCGCTGGAAGCCGGGGAACGAGTCGAAGGCTGGCGCGCGGCGCTGCTCGCGGCCGGCGCGCCGGAGCCGGGACTGCTGCGCGGTGACTGGTCCGCGCGGTCGGGGTACGAGATCGGCCGCGAACTGGCCGGCCAGCCGGAGGTGACGGCGGTGCTCTGCGGGAACGATCAGATGGCGCTCGGCTTCCTCCGCGCGGTCGCGGAGCACGGCCGCCGGGTGCCCGAGGACATCAGCGTGGCCGGTTTCGACGACGTCCCCGAGGCGGCCTACTACAATCCGCCGCTGACGACCGTGCGGCAGGACTTCGGCACGCTGGGCGTGCGCGCGCTGCGCGTGCTGATGGACCTGATCAACCACCGCGGCCAGGCCGGGCCGGGCCAGCCCATCCCGGCCGACCTGATCGTCCGGTCGAGCACGGGTCCGGCGCGGCGTTGACCACGTTGACCGCCCTGTCCGGCCGCCGCCGTGAGCGATAAGCCAGAATGTGAAGTTGTGAGCGTTAACAACGCCACTGCCCGCCAAGGAGGACATGCCATGACCCTGGACACGAGTGGACTGCGGACCGCGCTCGCCACCGCGGTGGTGGTGACGGTGACGCCGTTCGCCCCGGACGGCAGCATCGACACGGGCGCGTACACGAGGGTCGTCGCCCGGCTGCTCGACGGCGGCATGTCGGTGCTGACCCCGAACGGCAACACGGGGGAGTTCTACGCGCTGAGCCAGCCGGAGGCGCGCCAGGTGCTCGAGACCGCGGTCAAGGCCGCGGATGGCCGCGCGGAAATCCTGGCCGGCGTGGGGCACGACGTCGCGACCGCGATCGACGCGGCCAGGCACGCGCGCGACCACGGCGCCCGGATGGTGATGGTCCACCAGCCCGTGCACCCGTACATCTCGGCCGACGGCTGGATCGATTACCACGCCGCGATCGCGGAGGCCGTGCCTGACCTCGGCATCGTCCTGTACGTGCGCAGCGACCGCATCGGCGGCGCGCACATCGCGGCGCTCGCCGACCGGGCGCCGAACGTGGTGGCCGTCAAGTACGGTGTGCGCGACGCCACCAGGTTCGCGCAGGTCGCCAGGGACGCGGGCCTGGACCGGTTCGCCTGGCTGGCAGGCGCGGCCGAGCTGACCGCGCCGCAGTTCTGGGCGGCGGGAGCGCGCGGGTTCACGACGGGGCTGGCCAACGTCGCGCCGTCGATCCCGCTGGCGATGCTCGAGGCGCTGCGCGGCGGCGATTTCGACGCCGCGATGAAGGCCTGGGAGTCGTGCCGCCGCTTCGAGGAACTGCGCGCCGCCGACGGGTCCGCCGACAACGTGAGCGTGGTCAAGGAGGCGCTCGCCCAGCTCGGCGTCTGCGCCCGCGACGTCCGGCCGCCGAGCCGCGAGCTGCCCGCCGGCATCAAGGACGAGATATCGGGGATCATCCGCTCCTGGGGGCTTGCGTGACGGTCCGGCCGGGAGAGCTGCGCAGCCGGCGCTGGTTCGGCGCCGCCCGCACCGAGGGCGTCCGCCAGTTCAGTCACCGCTCCCGCGCTCGCCAGCTCGGCATCACCGAAGACGAGATCGACGGCAAGCCGATCATCGCGATCCTTAACACGTGGTCCGGCATCAACCCGTGCCACATGCACCTGCGGGAGCGGGCCGAGCAGGTGAAGCGGGGCGTGCTCGAGGCGGGCGGCTTTCCCGTCGAGATGCCGGTGAGCACGCTGAGCGAGACGTTCCAGAAGCCGACCCCGATGATGTACCGCAACCTGCTTTCGATGGAGACCGAGGAGATCCTCCGGTCCTATCCCATCGACGGCGCCGTGCTGATGGGCGGGTGCGACAAGACCACGCCCGCGCTGCTGATGGGCGCGGCCAGCGCCAACATCCCGGCCATCTTCGTCCCGGCGGGCCCCATGCTCAGGGGCAGCTTCCGCGGTCAGAACGTGGGCAGCGGCACCGACATGTGGCGGGTGTGGGACGACTTCAAGGCCGGCGAGGCCACCGACTGCGACCTGCGGGAGCTCGAGGAGGGCATCGCGCGGTCCCCGGGGACGTGCATGACGATGGGCACCGCGTCCACGATGACCAGCGCGGCCGAGGCCCTCGGGATGACGGTGCCCGGCGCCGCGTCGATCCCGGCGGTCGACTCCGGGCACTACCGGATGGCGGTCAAGGCCGGCCAGCGGATCGTGGGGCTGGTCTGGGAGGGCACGAAGCCCAGGGACATCCTCACCCGCGAGGCGTTCGAGGACGCGGCCGCGACCGTGCTGGCACTCGGCGGCTCGACGAACGCGCTGATCCACCTGATCGCGATGGCGGGCCGGGCGGACGTGAAGCTCACGCTCGACGACTTCGACGAGATGTCCCGCCGCGTGCCCTGGCTGGCCAACGTGCGGCCGTCCGGCCAGTACCTGATGGAGGACTTCCACTACGCCGGCGGCGTGCCCGCGCTGCTCGGCCAGCTGTCCAAGGTCCCGGGCGCGCTGCACAAGACGCATCCCGAGGTGGCCGTCTACAACGACGACGTCATCCGCTCGCCCGGGAACGCGCTGTCGCCGGAGGGCGGCATCGCCGTGCTGCGCGGCAACCTCGCCCCGGACGGCGCGGTGATCAAGCAGATCGCGGCCGAGCAGCGGCTGCTCACGCACACTGGCCCGGCGGTGGTCTTCGACAGCTACAAGGACATGCGCGCGCGCATCAACGACCCGGCGCTTAACATCACGCCGGACTCGGTGCTCGTGCTCCGCAACGTTGGCCCGCGGGGCGCCGGAATGCCCGAGTACGGGCAGCTGCCGATCCCCGGCTACCTGCTCGCGCAGGGCGTGCGGGACATGGTGCGCGTCTCCGACGCGCGGATGAGCGGGACCAGCTACGGCGCGTGCGTGCTGCACGTCGCGCCCGAGGCCTGGATCGGCGGTCCGCTGGCCCTCATCGAGTCAGGAGACCTGGTCACCCTGGACGTGCCGGCCCGCGTCCTGAAGGTCGATGTCCCCGAACGCACCATGGCGGCTCGCCGTGCCGGCTGGCACCCGCCCGCGCCGAAGTTCGGCCGCGGTTACGGCGCCCTCTACACCGAGCACGTCACCCAGGCGGACGAAGGCTGCGACTTCGAGTTCCTCGCCCGCCGGGGCGCCTACCCGGAGCCGGACCCGACCTGACCGGCCCGGAACGCGAAACAGCCCGCGTCCGGACATGGGCGCGGGCTGTTTCAGGATTACTACAGGGGGCTAGCCCGCCATCTGCTGGCGCTCCAGGAGCGCCTTGCGGTACTCGGCGACCACGATCTCGGTGAGTTCCTGCGCCGAGGTCTCCGCGCTCCGCTTGTCCAGCGTGATCTTGCCGCCCTGGATCATGTTCACCCGGTCACATACCTCGAGCACCTGCCCGTAGTTGTGCGCGATGATGATGATCGAGACGTTGCCTTGCTCCTTCAGCCTGCGGACCAGGTCGAGGATGATCGCGCCTTCCTTGACGCCCATGGCGGCGAGCGGCTCGTCGAGCAGCAGGATCTTCGGGTTCGAGAACACCGACCGGGCTACCGCGATCGCCTGCCGCTGCCCGCCGGACAGCTGGGCGACCAGCGCGTTCTCCGACGGGATGCGCACGTTCATCTCGTCGAGGCGCGCCTTGGCCTCCCGGCGCATGGCCCGGGAGTTCAGCAGCGGCCCGCGGACCTTCTCCCGGTTCAGGAACATGTTGACGTACACCGGAAGCTGGTTGACGAGGGCCAGGTCCTGGTAGACGGCGTCGATGCCGAGTGACCGGGCGTGGTCGACCGACTTCAGGTGCACGGGCTGGTCTTCGAGGTAGAGCTGCCCGGTCGTCGGCGGCTGGAACCCGCAGATGATCTTGAGCAGCGTGGACTTGCCGGCTCCGTTGTCACCGATGAGCCCGAGCACCTCGCCCTTGCCGAGGCGGAGGTTGATGTCGGTGAGCGCGGTCACCGCGCCGTAGCGCTTCGAGACGTTCTCGACGCGGAGCGCGTCGCCGGTGTGCGCGATGTTCTGCTCGGTCATGGGCTACCGCCCTCCCCTCTCCCGCAGCCGGGTGAGCTGCACGTTGGCGACCATGGCGATCAGGATCGCGGCCCCGTCGATGACGTAAATCACGTTGGCGCTGACGCCCTGGACGGCGAAGCCCACCGACAGGTTGGCCAGCACGATCGCGCCGAAGAACGCGCCCATGATCGTGCCCGACCCGCCGAGCATGGCGGTGCCGCCGATGACCGCCGCGGTGACCGCGTTGAACATCGGCGTGTAGCTGGCGGAGTTCGGGTCGATGGTGGCCGTGTAGTACATCGTCTGGAAGCCGACCAGCGCGCCGAGCACGCCGGTGAGCATGAAGTTGCCGTACTTGATCTTGGCTACGCTGATGCCCGCCTCCCGCGCTCCCAGCAGGTTGCCGCCCACGGAGACCGTGTGCAGCCCCCATCGGGTCCGGGTGAGCAAGGTGTGGAAGATCAAGGTGAGCACGACGGCCCAGATCAGCCACGAGTACTTGTTGCCGCCGCCCAGCCAGTGCCCGAAGTTCGCCATGTTCGCGGGAACAGGGACGGGCTCGGCGTGCGACGTGTAGAGCATGACGCCCCACAGGATGAAGCCCGTGCCGAGCGTGGTGATAAACGAGGGCACCCCGATGGTGACCGTGAGGAACCCGTTCACCCAGCCGACTATCACGCCTAGCAGCAGCCCGATCACGACCGCCAGCAACGCCGGCACGTGGTAGTAGGCGTCGAGGAAGTACGCCATGAACGGCGCGAAGCCGACCATGAAGCCGACGGACAGGTCGATCTCGCCGCTGATCAGCAGCAGCACCTCGCCCAGCGCGATGATGATGATCGCCGGGAAGGTGTAGTTGAACGTGATGGAGAGCGTCGTCGACGAGACAAAGGCCGAGTTCGCGAGCCAGAAGGCCACGAACGTCAGGACGGCGATCACGAACACAGCCGCTTCGCGCTGTCTGGCCAGCTGCTGGAGCATGCCTAGCGGTGACCGGTTGCCTCCCGCCCGCGCGTCGCGGCCGGGCGGACTGCCGACCACGCCCGGACTGCTCTGAGTTGTCTCACTCACCTGATGTTCCTGTCTCTCCCGGTGCTATGTGTGGAGCGGGCAGGCCCAGCGAACCGGACCTGCCCGCGTCGTTAGTGCTGGCCGACCGTCAGGTGCTGGTGGTCGCCATCGGGTTGTTGATCGCGCCGGACGGCCGCTGGATGTACTTCTGGGCCGCCGAGGCGCCCTGATAGCGGCTGGCGGTGTTGAACGCGCCCAGGTCGGCCTTGTGCAGCACCGTAAGGCCCGTGTCGGTGTCGGGGGGACTGAGCTGCCCGCCCGACAGGTTGTACAGGTACAGGTACAGCGTTGGCAGGAAGCCCTGCATGTACGGGTCCTGGTAGATGGTGAAGTTGACGGCGCCGCTCTGGATGCCGGTCAGGGTCGCCGGGGCGGTGTCGAATCCGCCGGCCGGGATCGTCTTGCCAGCCGACTTGAGCGCTCCGGCCAGGTAGGACGTCGACCCGGAGTCCACCGCGAAGAGTCCCTTGGCGTCGCTGTTGCCCAGCAGCCACGCCGACATCTTGCTCTGCTCGGTCGAGGTGTCCGTGGTGGTGTTGATCTCACTCACCTGGTAAGAGCTGCCGAGCACCGACACGGCGCCGTCGTAGCGGGGCTGGATGTTGCCCGCGCCCGGCTGCGCGATGCCGATGCCGATCTTCCCGCCGCCCGGGACGAGCGACTTGATCTGCGCGCCCATGGTCTGGCCGGAGATGTACAGCGCCTGCCCGACATAGGCCAGCCGGTTGGTGCCGATGACCGGCTTGCCGTTGGTGTACACGCCATCGGCGTTGTACGTGAGCACCGGGATGCCGTCGTTCATCGCGTTCTTCACCGGCGTGGTGAACCCGGTGGCGCTGGGCACGGTCGTCGCGATGCCGTCCGCCTTCGCCGCGATCGCGTCGTTCAGGTAGCTGACCATGTTCGCGACGTTCTGGTTCGGGTCGCCGCCCCACTTCGGCTTCGGCAGGTTGAGCAGCGCGGCCGCGTCCTGGAACCCGTACTGCGTCGGGGTGAAGAACTCGTTCGTGTCGGCGTGGTTGACGTACCAGAACTGCCACTTGGGCGTCGACGGGAAGCTCCCGACGACCGCCTTGGTCGAGGACGCACTGGACGATGAACTGGATGAGCACGCGGAAATCAGCGCCGACGCCGCAGCGGTCGCACTGAACAGCCCGGCGCCGCCAAGCAGCCGACGCCGCGTGGGCCCGTCTTTCATGTTCAGGGTCTCTATCGCTTCATCGACCACTGGGTCGACTTTCTTCATCAGGACCTCCCTTGGGCCTGACCGGCCTGTTCACAGATGTGAGCGTTCACATCAGCCAGCCACGAGGTGACATTAGCAAGATTTAGATCATTCAACACCACTGCGTCAATGATGAGGGAGTGACTGGAAGACGCAGGTAGCTAACGTCTCTGTAACGCTGCCGTGTCTTGCGCGCGATTGCAAGGCCTGGCTTGCGCTATTTACCGCTACATACCGCAATATATGGGTCAATACAGAACATTAGTCCGAAAATCTTTCGGCTGACGTCTGAGCAGGCGGGCGTCCGGCCGGTGCCGCACGGACCGGAGCAAAAGCCACTTCCCGTTGACCTGGGTCACGGGCATCAACGCCGGCGAGGCGATCGCCAACGTCGAACTGGAAGCGGGAGGCGTCCGCCTGGTCGCGTCGGTCACGGTAGAGGCGGTCCGCGAACTCGGGATCACCGAGGGCGCCGCCGTCACCGCCGTCATCAAGGCGTCCGACGTCATCCTGTGCACGGAGGAGTAGGCGGGAGACTGCGAGCCTTGCGTTAGAGTCCCGGAACATGTCGATTTGCCGGATTACGGGCACGGGGTGTGGTCCGTCCTTCTAAAGTGCTAGTTAGCGATACCGGGTGGCGCGCATGCGCGTGCCGAGGCTGGGGGCAGCTACCGGGAGGAAAACAGATGGGCGATACCGCCCTGCCGGACGCGCGGCGCGTCCTGCAACTCGCGCTCGCCGCGATGTGGCTGCTCGACGGACTGCTCCAGTTCCAGTCCGTGATGTTCACCAAAAGCTTCGGGCACTCGCTCGCCGCCACCGCGCCGGGGAACCCGTGGCTGATCGCGCGGCCGATCGTCTGGGACGCCACGCTCGTCGAGCACCATCCGGTGCTCCTCAACGCGATCTTCGCCACCGTCCAGCTGCTGCTCGGGCTCGGCATCGCGTTCCGGCCGACGCTGCGGGCGGCCCTGACCGCGTCGATCGCCTGGTCGGCCGGTGTCTGGTGGTTCGGTGAGGGGCTGGGCGGCGTGCTGTTCGGCGCCGCTAACCCGCTCACCGGCGCGCCCGGCGCCGTGATCATCTATGCCATGCTGGCCGTCGTCCTGTGGCCCGCCCCGCGCCGGGGCAAGTCGGCGTTCGTCGCCGACGGACTGCTCGGCGCGCGCGCCGCGCGGACGCTGTGGGGCGTGCTGTGGTTCAGCTTCGCCTACTTCGCCCTGCTGCCCGCTAACCGGGCGCCGCAGGCGTTCAGCCAGACGATCGCCGGCCTGGTCGATGGCGAGCCGTCCTGGATAGCGGCCATCGAGCGGGGGGCCGCGAGCCTCACCGCCCAGCATGGGCTGGCCGCCTCGGTCGCGTTCGCGGCCGCCTACGCCGTGATCGGCGCGTGTGTATGGCTGCCGCCGCGCTACGCCCGGTCGGCGCTGGCGCTCGCGCTCGTCGTGGCCGTGGTGATCTGGGTAGTCGGCGAGGCGTTCGGCATGATCCTGGCCGGGGGAGCGACCGATCCCAACTCGGGCCCGCTGCTCGCGATCCTGGCGCTGGCCTACTGGCCGTGGCCGCCGCGCGCCCGCTCGCCGAAGCCGTCGCCGGTGCTCGCCGCCCGGCGGGTCCTCGAAGGAAGCGATGCCTGATGCCCCCGTCCCGGCTGCTGTTCGCCATGATCTGACGGCGGCGCGG
>DASZKN010000036.1:0-7639 GCA_035552855.1 Trebonia sp.
GCCGTTCACCGATCCGGACACAGAGACCGGCCAGGTCGGCGGCGCGTTCAACCGCATGCTCGGGCACGTGCAGCAGGCGCTGGCCCGCCGGGCGGCGAGCGAGGCCCGGCTGCGCCGGTTCGCCGCCGACGCGAGCCACGAGCTGCGCACGCCGCTCGCGGCGATCCGCGGCTACGCCGAGCTGGCCCTCCGCCAGCGCGGCGAGTCACCCGAGCCGGTCGCGCACGCGCTCGGCCGGGTGCTGTCGGAGTCGACGCGGATGAGCGTGCTCGTGGACGACCTGCTGCTGCTGGCCAGGCTGGACGCGGGGCGCCCGCTGGCCCGCGAGCCGGTGGACGTGACCCGGCTCGCTATCGACGCGACCAGCGACACGCGGGTGGCCAGGCCCGGGCACCGCTGGGTCCTCGACCTGCCCGACGATCCGGTTCTGGTCCGGGGCGATGAGCACCGGCTGCACCAGGTACTGACGAACCTGCTCAGCAACGCCGGCAGGCACACGCCGGACGGGACAACGGTCACGGTGCGGCTCGCCGCGGACGCGGAAGTTGCGGACCGCGACACGCTCGTCGGCGGCTACGTCGTGCGCGGCACCGTGCCGCCGCTCCCCCGCACGGTCATCACGGTGACCGACGACGGCCCCGGCATCCCGCCGGAGCTGCTCCCCGACCTGTTCGAGCGGTTCACCCGCGCCGACACGGCCCGGTCGCACGCGGCCGACGCACACTCCACCGGTCTCGGGCTCGCGATCGTGGACGCGGTGGTCGCGGCGCACGGCGGCGCGGTGCTGGTCTCGAGCCGCCCAGGACGGGCCAGCTTCGCCATCGTCCTCCCCCGCCTCGCCGAGGACACGACGCCACACGAGCAGCCGCCTAAACCGGCCCGGAAGAGCCGCGCCTAGCGCGACAGCCCAGCGGACATGGCGCGATCGATGCGCGCCCATAGCCGCCGTTCATCGGCCCGTAAGTTACGGACAAGCAAGTTACCGATAAGTAAGGGCACGTGCATGCGCACGGGCATTCACACGTGTGTATTCCACGGGGAGCCGTTCTGCAAATGCAAACGTTCGCATGAATGCAAGTGCATGAGTAATCCCAAAAACCGGCAGGGGCGGGCGGGAGTTGCGCGCGGGCGGGCGCGGGAGTTGCGCGCGGGCGGGCGGGAGGTGCTTTCATGGCAGGTGACCTGCGAATTTACCACGGATAAGCGGGCCCGCGGCCCGCCTGATTCGCGGTTGGCGGGCGCCATGCATAGCCTATTGGACTGTAGAGCGGGGGGCAGGCGTGACGGAATAGGAAAAGTACGCATATCTGCGCGTCCGACGTGACAGGCGTGTTAAATCACAGTATGATCGCTGCTGATAGCCGCCGCTGGGGTGCCTGGCTCCGGCGGCCCTCCGTTTCCTCCATCAAGGAGACTTCTGTCCATGAAAACCGGCAACAGCATGCCGGCCGCAAACGATCGCCACTTTGATGCCCGTGTGCGCAATGACAGCCAGTTGCGGGACATCGAGGATCTCGTCGCCAAGCTGCAGCTAGTGACCAAGCAGCTGTCGTTTCCGACCGGCGCGGGCGCCGCGCCCGCCGGGTCCGGGGAAGCGGACGCCGAGGCGAACTAGCGCGACGAACGCGCGCGGGAAGCGAACTTCCGGCAGCTGGGCACCCGGGGCCGCAACCGGGTGCCCAGCTGCCGGGCCTTCGGCCCGGCCCGTTCACTCCGTGGCTAGCTGGCGCAGCAGCCGGGCCGACGCGCCCGGCGGCAGCGCGGTGCCCCGTAGCTGGGCAAAAGCCCTGAGGTAGCGAGCGACGTCGTCGCGGTCCTCCAGACTGATGCCGCCGGACAAGGTGGCCAGGTGAACCACTCCTAGCGTGGGGGTCTGCGCGAAGCGCAGGATTGTCATCGGGCCGCTGCCCGCCGCCGCGCACGCGCCGGCCGCGAACGGCAGGACCCGGACCGTGATGCCCTCGTCCGCGTCCGCCCCCCGGGCGGCGAGTGCCGCGAGCTTGGCAAGCTGGGCGCGCATGACGCCGGGGCCGCCCACGGCGTGCCGCAGGACGCTCTCCCCCAGCACCACGTCGAGTCGCGGCGGGCGCTCGCCGACCACGATCTGCTGCCTGGTGAGCAGCACCTCCACGGCGTGCGCACGCTGGCCAGCGCTGGTGAAGGCGGGATCGGCGCCGGCGATCGCCCGCGCGTAATCGGCGGTCTGCAGCAGATCCGGAACCTGCTGCGGCTCGTAAACAAGGATCTCGGACGCCGCCGCCTCGAGGATCACATAGTCCTGGCGGACGTCAGTCAGCACGTCCGGGTAGTCCTGCCACCAGCCGTGCTGGCGGCCGCGATGGGCAACGGCGACAAGCGCGGCCTGTTCCTGTTCGGGCACGCCGTACTCGGACAGCAACTCGCGCAGTTCCTTCACGCGGATCCCGCGCTGGCCGGTCTCAATGCGGCTGATCTTAGAGCGGTCGCAGTCAAGTATGCGCGCGGCGTCCTCAAGTCCGTAGCCCAGGGCTTCACGGTACCTGCGCAAAGCGGCGCCGAGCAGCCGGCGCCGTACGGGGGGTGTGGCGGTCACGATGCTTCCTCCTCAGTCGCGGGCGGAAAGGCCCGGGGGGTGGGGTGCTACTTGGGAGGAAAGCTAGCACTTGGGGTAGCACGGGATCGAACGACACGCCGGGGGGAGGATTAATGGCAAAAGGTTGTCAGACCATGTGTTCGATTGCGTTTCTTATCCTGCGTTCAGACACTGGCACCGGGGTGCCGACTGTCTGCGCGAACAGGCTGACCCGGAGTTCCTGGATCATCCAGCGGATGTCCTGGGCGGGCTGGCCGGAGCGGACGGCCGCCGGGAGCGCGGCGAGCGCCTCCCGGTACTCGTCCTCGAGGCGGTGCACGCCCGCCATCTGCTGCGCGTCGCGGCCCGCGTTGTCGGCGAGCTTGTCCAGCCGGTATTCGACGGCCCGCAGGTAGCGCGCGATCGCGGGCAGCCGGCGGGCGCCGGCCGCGCTGAGGAAGCCGGCGTACACGAGGCCGCCGAGCTGGCGCCGGATGTCGTCCGCCGCCGGGGTCAGCGCCGGGCTGCGCAGCGTGTCCAGCCGGACCTGCACCGCGTGCGCCCGGCGCAGTATCTCCTCGGCGCCGGTCACCACGTCCCAGGTCGCGGCGTACAGGCCGGCACGCACCTTGTCGGCCAGCGCGGCGAAGCCGGCCGCGTCCCACGCCGGGCCGCCCGCGTCCGCGATCAGGCCGTCGGCCGCGCAGTCCACCGCGTCGGCGAACATCGCGGCCACCCCGCCGTGCGGGTTGTTGCTGAGCGCGAGCTTCTGGGCCGTGGTCAGCCGGGCGGCGATGTCCTTCACCGGCGAGCGGGCGCCGAGCAGGATCAGCCGGCGCGTGCCGGCCCGCATCGCGGCGCGCGCGGCGCCGGCGGTCTCATACAGCCGCACGTCCACGGCGGTCCCCGCGTCGGCGAGCGCCGGGTACGCCTTCACGTCCCCGTCGGTGAACACCTGCGGCAGCGTGCCGAAGTCCCAGGTCGTCGCGCCTTTGCGGGTGAGCGACCCGGCCCGCGCCGACAGCGTGGCGCGCAGCCTTGGCCGCAACTGGCGCTGGAGCGCCGCTAGATCCTTCCCTGTGGCGAGCACCCGACTATGGTCGACGATACGGAACGTTATGCGCAAGTGAGTCGGGATTTTTTCCAGATCAAATGCGTCCGGCGCCACGCGCACCCCGCGCAGCCGCAGCAGTTCGCGCGCGAGCACCTCGGTGATCTCACCCTCGGGGGCCGCCTCGGTGGCGCCGAGATCCGCGAGCACCTCGGTCGCCACGTTCGGCGCGGGGACGAGCTCGCGGCGCACCGTCTTCGGCAGCGACCTGATGAGCTCGGTGACCAGCTCGTGCCGCAGGCCCGGCACCTGCCAGGAGAACTCGCCGGGCCGCGCCTGGTTGAGTGTGTTCAGCGGGATGTCGATCGTGACGCCGTCGCTGTCGCTGCCCGGCTCGAACGCGTACGACACCGGCAGCGCGGGCCGGCCGCCGGCCGCGCCCGGCGACTGCGACGTCCACACCTCGGGGTAGGCGTCCGCGCCGGCCACCGCCGCCTCGTCGCTGAGCAGCTCGCCGAGCGTCAGGTTCAGCAGGTCCGGCGTCTCGTGCCTGGCCTTGCGCCACCACGCGTCGAAGTGCCGGGCGGACACGACGTCGGACGGAACGCGCGCGTCGTAGAACGCGAACAGCGCGTCCTCCCCCGCGACCAGACCGCGGCGGCGCATCCGCTCCTCGAGCTCGCCCGCCTCGGCCAGCAGCTGCTGGTTGTCGCGGGAGAAGTGGTGCCTGGTCTCCCAGTCCCCCTCCACCAGCGCGTGCCTGATGAACAGCTCCCGGCTCAGCGCCGGGTCGATGCGCGCGTAGTTAACGCTCCGGTCGGCGATGATCGGGATCCCGTACAGGGTCACCTTCTCGGTGGCGAGCACGGCGCCGCGCTTCTTGCTCCAGCGGGGCTCGCTGTAACTGCGCTTCACCAGGTGCGCGGCGACCGGTTCGACCCATTCCGGCTCGATGCTGGCGACGATCCGGCCCCACAGCCGGGACGTCTCGACCAGTTCGGCCGCGACGATCCAGTCCGGCGGCTTGCGAGCCAGCCCCGAGCCCGGGAAGATCGCGAACCGGGTGCCGCGTGCCCCGAGGTAGTCCGTCAGCTCGCGCCGCCGCCCGCCGGTGCCCGGCTTGCCCGCGGGAACCACCACTTTCATGCCTACGTGCGACAGCAGACCGCTGAGCAGCGCGGCAGTCAGCAGGGCGCGTTCAGTGGATGAACTTGCGACGGCCAGCCCGAGGTCAGCGGCCAGGCTCTGCAACTGCCCGTGGAGATCTTGCCACTCGCGGACCCGCAGGTAGTTGAGGTACTCGGCGCGGCAGAGCCGGCGGAAAGCGGAGCCGGACAGCTCGCGCTGCTTCGCCGCCAGGTAGTCCCAGAGCGCCACGTACGCCAGGAAGTCGGACTCGGGCTGGGTGAAGCGGCCGTGCGCCTGGTCGGCCTTCTGCTGCGCGTCGGCCGGGCGCTCGCGCGGGTCCTGGATCGACAGCGCCGCGGCGATGACCAGGATCTCGCGGGCGCAGCCGTTCTCGCCGGCCTCGAGGATCATGCGCGCGATGCGCGGGTCGACGGGCAGCCGCGCCATCTTCCGGCCGATGTCGGTCAGCTGGCCGCTCTTGAACGCGTTCAGCTCCTCGAGCAGGCGAACGCCGTCGGTGATCGAGCGCGGGTCGGGCGGGTCGACGAACGGGAACTTGCGGACGTCGCCCAGCCGGGCGGCGGACATCTGGAGGATCACCGACGCGAGGTTTGTGCGCTGGATCTCGGGATCGGTGAACTCCGGCCGTGACTCGAAGTCCTCCTCCGAGTACAGCCGGACGCAGATCCCGTCGGCGACGCGGCCGCAGCGGCCCTTGCGCTGGTTGGCGCTCGCCTGGGAGATCGCCTCGATCGGGAGACGCTGGACCTTGGTGCGCAGGCTGTAGCGCGAGATACGCGCGGTGCCGGGATCGACGACGTACCTGATGCCGGGGACGGTGAGCGAGGTCTCGGCCACGTTGGTGGCGAGGACGACGCGGCGCGTCCGGCTCGAGCGCGGCAGCTCGAAGACCCGGTGCTGCTCGGCGGCCGACAGCCGGGAGTACAGCGGCAGTATCTCGAGACCGGAGCGGCCCTTGAGCGCGTCCGCGGTGTCGCGGATCTCCCGCTCGCCGGACAGGAAGACGAGGATGTCGCCGGGGCCCGCTTTGGACAGCTCGTCGATGGCGTCGCCGATCGCCTGCGCGAGGTCGCGGTCCTCGGTCTTCTCCGGGCGCCGGCCGGGGCGGTCGTTCTCGCCGTCGCCGGCGTCAACCTCCGGGTGGGCGATCGGGCGGTAGCGGACCTCGACCGGGTACGTGCGGCCGGATACCTCGACGATCGGCGCCGGCTCGCCGTCGGCGCCGGCGAAGTGGCTGGCGAACCGCTCCGGGTCGATCGTCGCCGAGGTGATGATCACCTTCAGGTCCGGGCGGCGCGGCAGGAGCTGCTTGAGGTAGCCGAGGATGAAGTCGATGTTCAGGCTGCGCTCGTGGGCCTCGTCGATGATGAGCGTGTCGTAGCGCAGCAGGTCACGGTCGGTGGCGATCTCGGCGAGCAGGATGCCGTCGGTCATGAGCTTGACGAGCGTGCTGTCGCCGGACCGGTCGGTGAACCTGACCTTGTAGCCGACCGCCGTGCCGAGGTCGGTGCCTAGTTCCTCGGCGATCCGCTCGGCGACGGTCCTGGCGGCGATCCGCCGCGGCTGGGTGTGCCCGATCTGGCCGGTGACGCCGCGGCCGAGCTCGAGGCAGATCTTCGGCAGCTGCGTGGTCTTGCCCGAGCCGGTCTCGCCCGCGACGATCACGACCTGGTGGTCGCGGATCGCGGCGAGGATGTCGTCCTTGCGCTGGCTGACGGGCAGTTCCGCGGGGTACGTGACGGCCGGGACCGCCGCGCGGCGGCGGGTGACCCGCTGCGCCGCCCGCGCGATGTCGGCCGCGAGCCCGGCGACGGCCTTGTCGCGGGCCTGGCGGTCGCGCAGTTGCTGCGCGCGGTCGATACGACGACGCAGCCGGTGCTGGTCGGGCAGCATCAGCTCGGGCAGCGCGCGGCGCATGTCAGCGAGCGCGGGCATCATGGCAGAAGGTTTGTTCACCGGCGGGAAAGAGTAGACGACAACGGTCCGGTGATGCCAACGCTTTTCCGGTCGTCAACCTTCCCGGCCGCCGCGCGGCTTGGGTTACGGGAGGCTCGGGCGGCGGCCGGGGTTGTGCTCCGGCTGGCCGAACCGGAACGCCGAGGTGAGGTCGCCGACCGTCTCCCGGCGCCACTGGCCGATGTTGGCCTCCTTGACGCCCGTGAGGCGCTAGCGCCGGCTAGCGGCCGGCGGCCTGGAGCCCGCGCGCCAGGCTGCCCGCCGCGTCGCGTATCCAATCGCGCAGCGCTTCCTGCTGTGCCTTCTTCGTCATGCCGGACTCGCTGATGAGCACGTGCACCTCTTCGCTCGCCACGGCGCGCACGAGCACCATGATCTGAGCCGCCACCAAGCGGCGGGCGGCCCGTTCCCGCGGGCCGTCCTTGCGCATGGTCAGCGCCTCGGTCAGCGCGCCCTCCGTCTCCTCGTACATCGCGCGCAGCCGGGACCGGACCGCGGGACCGGCGCCGGGACCGGTCAGGCGGCGAAAGCCCTGGAGCCCGCACGCCGGGTCATCGTTCCCGGCGGCGGCGAGCAGCGCGCTGGCCGCCGCGACGAGCGGTGTCTGCGCGATCTTGCGGTTCCGCACGGCCGTGACGACGGCGTCCAGCACGGTGGGCTCGTCGCTGAAGACGAGTTCCTCCTTGGAGCGGACGTACGTGAACAGGGTCTTCACGCTCACGTTGGCCGCGTCCGCGATCTCCGCCACGGTGACGTTCTCGAAGCCGCGTTCGCTGAACAGACGCTGCGCGGCGTCGAAGATCGCCTTCCGGGTCAGCCGCTTCTTGCGCTCACGCAGGCTCTCCCGCGGTACTTCCAGTGTAGTCACGCCTTCAGTTTAATAGGTAACTTGCTGTGGTTATCTATCGGCTTGCCATATGAGACGTAACTGG
>DASZKN010000037.1:0-14752 GCA_035552855.1 Trebonia sp.
GCCAGCTGGCCGAGGCCGAGGCCCGCGCCGTACATCACCGACGTCGGGTCGGTGTGCAGCCGGGTGTGCGCGTCGCCGCCCGTCTTGTTCCAGTCGGTGTTCAGCACCAGCGCGATGATCAGGCTGAAACCGATCGCCACCACCATGAACGCCACCAGCGACCAGACCGTCGAGCGCACCGAGCGGATCTTCGTCCACTCCGCGCGCAGCAGTCCCGGCCAGGTATCGTGCGCCGCCGGCGGCGTGGCCGGCTCGTGCGTCTGCGTCGCCGTGCTCACGACATGCTCCTCTCGGCCGCCGCGGGCGATGACGGCGCCGCCGCTTCCGGCGGCGCGGCGGCCGGGGACCCGGGCTGCCGCGCCTGCCGGGCGGCGCTGTCGCCGTACTCGACGCTCCCCGCGGTCAGTTCCATGAACGCTTCTTCCAGCGACGGCAGCCGCGGCGTCAGCTCGTGCAGCACCACGTGCGCGTGCGCGGCGAGCTCGCCGATCCGCGGCGCGGGCAGCCCGGTGACGACGAACGCCCGCACGGCGTCCGCGGTCCCGGTCTCGTCCGGTCCGTCGTCGTCCTTGATCTCGCCGCCCTCGCCGGTGATCAGCTCGCGCAGCGGACCCGGCTCCGGCGTCCTGACCAGGACGGACCGCTCGGAGCTGCGGGAGATGAACTCGCCGGTCGCACAGTCCGCGATGAGCTGCCCGCGGCCGATCACGATCAGGTGGTCGGCGGTCACGGACATCTCGCTCATCAGGTGGCTGGACACGAACACCGTGCGTCCTTCGCCGGCCAGCTGCCTCATCAAATTGCGCACCCAGCGGATGCCCTCCGGATCCAGGCCGTTGCCCGGCTCGTCGAGCAGCAGCACCTTGGGGTCCCCCAGCATCGCCGCCGCGATGCCGAGCCGCTGGGTCATGCCGAGCGAGAACCCGCCGGCCCGCTTGCGCGCCACCTCGTGCAGCCCGACGAGGTCGAGCACCTCGTCGGCCCGCCGCGGCGGGAGGCCCTGGGTCTGGGCGAGGAACAGCAGATGGTTGCGCGCGCTGCGGCCCGGGTGCAGCGCCCGGGCCTCCAGCAGGGCACCGACGGTCAGCAACGGCCGCTTGAGATCCTGGTAGGGGATGCCCCCGATCGTCGCGGTCCCGCCGTTCGCCCGGTCGAGGCCGCAGATGAGCCGCATCGTGGTGGACTTGCCGGCACCGTTCGGGCCGAGGAACCCCGTCACCCGTCCCGGCTCGACGTTGAACGACAAGTGGTTGACGGCGACCTTGTCGCCGAATCGTTTCGTTAGCTCGCTGGCCTCTATAAGGCCCGGAGATACGGTCACGCCGCCCAGGATGCCCGTACTCGCGTTATGACGCAAGCAGGTCTCGCCGTGGCGCCGGGAAACCAGCCGATTGGCGCATTCCGCCGACGACAAACGTCAGCCGCCGACGTCGATCGCGAACAAGTTGCTCGCAAACGATTGCCAAGTACGGTGGGCGGCTGAGCCTAGCGAGCGGGCACGACGACCGTGAGCAGCGAGCGGGCTGGCACGGTGAGCGGGCCGTACCGCGGCGCCAGCGCATCCGCCTCGTTGGTGACGTAGGCCGCCGCGCGGCCCGCGGGCACGCCCCGCAACGCGACCGGCTGGGCGGCCCCGGCGCTGTTGAGGATCTCGACGACGGTCGCGCCGTCGCGATCGCGGAACGCGGATACCCGCATGTTGCTGTTATCAGTGGTCGCGCCGATCCGGACCGCACCGGGCCGGATGTAGCGGCCGAACGCCGCGAACGCCCAGTACCGCTTGGACAGGTTGATCGCGGATCCCTGTACCTGGATCAGCCCGGAGTTCGCGGTCGAGGCCGACGCCCCCCACCAGTAGCAGAACGCGTCCACGTCGCCCTGGGTCAGCGCGTCCTGAATCTTCTGCGCCCACGTGAATCCGTCCCCGGCGGTCCCGTCGTCCCAGGACGCGTCCCACGGACCGAAGTCCGCCCACTCGGTCTCCCACACCGGACGCTTGTCCGTGAGGGGCACCGACGGCGCCGCGGTGTAGCCGTGGCTGGTGATCAGGCTTATGTACCTCGCCGCCCGCGGGTCGCTGAGCACCGCCTTGGTGTAAGCCTGGCCGCCGGCGAAGCCCGGGGCGTCGAGCCAGCCCTCGGCGTCGCAGCACGCCACTTTGGTGGGCAGCCGCCGGTCCGCCAGCGCCCGGCCGAGATAGGGCACGAAGTCGGCCGCCTGCGCCGGCGTCATGTACATGCTGGCGTAGGCGGGGCCGATTTCCGGCTCGTTGACGAAGTCGACGGCCTCGAGCGGGATGCCCTGGCGGGCGAACCCCTGTGCCTCCGCCGCCAGGTAGCTGGCGTAGGCCTGCCGGGAGTCGCCGCTGGCGCAGCTCTCCCCCGGCACCCCGCACAGGTAGCCGCCGTTGTCGAGCGAGTCGTTGGTCTTGAACGGCGGCGGGGCGCTCCACGCGTCGGCGTAGAACTGGCGGACGCCGAACCGCTCCGCCAGCTTGCCGAGCCATGCCTGGTCGGCGACGTCACCGGGGCCGCTGATGGGATCGCCCGGGTCGGTGGCGCCGCCGAGGCCGAACCGGACGATGCTCATCCCGGCGCCCCTCCGCGCGCTGAACAGCAGCGCGCCGAGCCGCTCCTGCTCGGCCGCGGGCAGCGCGGTGAGCACCGGCTCGCGGAACGCCTCGGCGAACCCGAAGCCGTCGACCACCTGATGCGCCTGCCACGGGACGACAGTGACGCTGGCGGTGGTGGCGGCGATGGCCCCGGCGGGATCGGTTCCCGCCCGCGCGGGGATTCCCGCGGCCGCGGTCGCCACCGTCACGGCCACGGCCACGGCCAAGGCCGCCGACGCCGACGCCGACGCCGCTACTTTTCTGATCTTCCGGGACACTCGCATGATCGCGCCTCCAGGCGGGAGCGTTGTCGGTCAGGTGCCGCTGAGCGCGCCAGCGGCCAGCCCGTGGACGAGGTAGCGCTGGAACGCCAGGTAGAGCGCGACCACGGGGATCGCGCTGACCAGCGCGGCGGCCATCAGGTCGCCGTAGAGCGGCTGCGCGCCGAACGTCTCGGTCTGCGCCAGGCCGAACTGCTGCAGCGTGATCGCCACCGTCTGGGTCCCGCTGTCGGTCAGCGCGCTGGCGAACAGCACGTCGTTCCAGCCGACGAGGAACGCGAACACCAGGCTGACGACCATCGCCGGCGCCATCAGCGGCACGAGCACCCGGCGCAGTGCGCCGGCCCTGGTGCAGCCGTCGACGAGGGCCGCTTCCTCCAGGTCTTTCGGCATGCCGCGGAGGTAGACGAAGCAGATGACCGTCGCCAGCGGCAGACCGAACGTCATATACACGGCGATGATCGCCGGATAGCTGTCGATCAGGTGGATGCCGATCAGGCCCTGGACGCCGGCCAGCATGATGTACAGCGGCAGCAGCAGTGCCAGGCCGGGGATCGTCTGGCTGCCGAGCAGCGAGTACAGCAGCGGCTTGCGGGCCAGGAACCGCAGGCGCGCGAGCGGGTACGCCGCCGCCGCCCCGAGGAGAACGGCGAGCGCCGCCGCGATGCCCGCGATGATCACGCTGTTCACCAGCCCGTGCAGGAACGGCGCGGCCGACCACATCCCGGTGAAGTTCGACAGCGTCAGCCGGGACAGCCCGGTGCCGCCGAGCGCGACCGTCGTGTTGGGGCTCAGCGCCAGTTCGATCAGGTACAGCAGCGGCACGACGATGAACACGAGCAGCACCGCGGTGCCGGTCCGGGATACGGCGGGCGGTAGCAGCCGGTCCGCGGAGTTCTTCTTCACGTCGCCCTCCCCAGGCCCGCCTGGCGCGTGCCCCGCAGCCGGGCGAGATGCGCCATCCAGAGGTAGACGGCCGCCGGGACCGCCAGCAGGCAGATGTTGAAGATCGCGGTCGCCGACGCGTCACCGAAGTCGAACCCGCGGAACGCCCGGAAGTAGATGTTGATCGGCAGCACGTCCACCGACGCGGGCGGCGTGTTGCCGAACAGCACGAACGGCAGCGTGAAGTTGCCGAAGTGGAACAGCGTCGACAACCCGAAGGCCAGTGCGTAGACGCCCTTGAGCTGCGGGATCACGATATAGCGGAGACGTGCCCGCCAGCCCGCGCCGTCCACGGTGGCCGCCTCGAGCTGGTCGCGGGGAATGGCCTGCAGGCCGGCGAGCAGCAGGAGGTAGATGAACGGCCACACCTCCCACACCTCAGTGATCGTCATCGCCCAGAACGAGCTGGCCCCGCCGATCAGCCAGTACGTGTTGACGGAGGCGATGTGCAGCGTCGCCAGCAGGCGGTCGATAGGGCCGTACTGGTTGAGGAACGCGATCTGGGCGAGCAGCGCGACCACGAACCCGGGGATGACGTAGGGCACCAGGTAGACCGAGCGCAGCAGCGCCCGGCCGCGGAACTTGTGGTGCACGCTCAGCGCGGCGAAGAACGCGATCGGCGTGGAGATGACGGTGGCCAGCAGCGAGAACTCGATGCTGATCACCACCGACTGCAGCGCCGACACGCCGAGCACGTTGGGGCCGGTTAGCGCCGATGAGTAGTTCCCGAACCCCGTGAACGGCGCGGCCGTCCAGTCCGCGATGTTCGACAGGCTGATGTGCAGGAAGCTCGTCCAGGCCACGATCACGAGCGGAATGCCGACGAGGACGACGAAGAACAGGGCACCCGGCGCGACCAGCCACACGGCCGGCTCCCGCCGTCCCGGCCGCCGCCACCTGACGAGCAGGCGGCGAACCGTGCCGCGGCGGGGAGCCGGGGCGGGTGCCGTCGTGAGCTCGCGGGTCGCGAGCCCGCTCACGAGTTGGCGCCCAGGTGCGACTGCACGACCGAGTTCTCCGCCTGCAGCTGGCTCAGCGCGTACGCGGTGCTGTACGACTGCCCGCCTGCGAGCTGCTGCGCGATGTGCCCGATCACGGCGAGCACGCCCGTCTCGATGTAGCTCCACGCGGGCGAGTAGTCCGTCGGCGTGGAGTTCTGCTCGGCCTGGATGAACGGGACGGTTTGCGGGTACGTTTTCTCGACCGCCGTGACGCCCGCCTGGGTCACGGGCATCCAGCCCATGACCTTGAACTGCTCGAGCTGCGCCGCGGGCGCGGTGCTCACCTGGATGAACTTCAGCGCGAGCGGCAGGTTGCCGTAGTACTTGGCGACGTCGTAGTAGTTGCCCGACACGATCGATTCGGCGGGCTGGCCTCCGGCGGGACGAGCGGACATGCCGTAGGGGACGTTCGGCATCGGCGCGAAGCCGACGTCGCTCGCGACCGGCGTGCCCCGCGCTTCCTGCGCCAGGCTGTACGCGGCGTCCATCATCATGCCGGTCTTGCCCGCCAGGAACGCCGCCGTCTCCTGCGCGCCCTGCCAGGTGAGGTCGGCCTTGGGAATGACGTGATAGGTGTTCTCGAGCGCGAAGTAGAACTTGAGCGCGTCCTGGAGCTGCGCCGACGTGAGCGTGGCGGTGGTCCCCGCCTTGTTCAGGAAGTCGCCGCCCTCCTGCTCCATGTATGACCACACGGGCTTCCACGGGCCGTACGGGTCGGCGGGCGAGAAGCCGGCGCCGGCCGTGGCGGGGTCGGCCTCCCGGATCGCGGCCGCGTCGGCGACGAACTGCGACCACGTGGCGGGCGGCGAGCCGATCCCCGCCCGGCGGAACAGCGCCTTGTTGTAGGCCAGCACGAACGGGATCGACTCGAACGGCACGCCGATGTCGTGGCTGTTATCCGGCCCGGACATCGTCAGCATCTTGGACACGAACGCGCCCTGACCGCCGAACGAGCTCCAGTCGCCCGGCGGGATCGTGTAGAACTCGCGCAGCGCGCTCGCGGTCCCGTTGAACGACGACCCGATGCTCCACACGTCCGGGCCGCCGCCGGTGGCCGCCGCCTGCTCGAGCTCCTGCGAGAGCGACACCGCGCTCGTCGAATAGTCCCACTTGACCGTGGACCCCGTCGCCTTGTGGAAGGCATTCGCGATGTAGGCGTAGTACTGCTCGTACTGCTTGAGCTGGGTGCCGTAGGGCGCCTGCGTGTACACGGTCAGGGTCTGGCCCGACAGGCCCGCGGCTCCACCGCCGGAGCCGCCGGAGTTCGAGCTTCCCGAGCTGCACCCGGCCAGGGCGGCCGCCGCCGTGAGCCCGATAGCGAGCGCGCCGGCCAGCGCGCCCCGTCCGCGGCCCCTCGCAACGTCGCTGAAGAGCATGCTGGTCTCCTTCGCGCTCGTTCGCCCGTTGGTTTCGAAAACTCTCCGAAAGTTTTATGAGAAAGACTAATCACTAAGGTGAGGCCAATCAAGACAAGCCGGGACGTTAATTGGACAGCCAGTGGCGGGTCACAATTCGCAGTGGCGAAAGTTGGCCGGGCGCGGCCGCACGCGGCCGGCGCTATCCGGCGCGCGCCGGGCGCTATCCGGCGCGCGTCGCCCGGGCGGCCGGATACGTGGTGAGCCGCCCGCACATGCCGTACGCCCGCTCCTGCGCGGGCCGCTCGATGCGCCACAGGGCAGCGGCCTCCAGGTGCCCGGCCACGCGCGCGCCGATCTCGTCCAGGTGCGTACCCGTGAGCTCCGCCGTCGCCAGCGCCCCGGCGCGCCACCGCTCCCGCCAGTCGTCCGCGTGTCCCCCGGCCAGCCGCAAGGCGGCGGCATAGAACGGCTCGAGCGCCTCCGGTCCCTTGTCCGCGACGGCCGCGCGCAGCGCCAGGTATCCCTCGATGGCCAGGTGGGCGCGCCGCCGCGCCGCCGCGGCCACGTGTTCCCCGGCCACATGTGCCCCGGCTCCGTCCGCGCCGGCCCCGTCCGCCCCGGCGGGCAGAGCGGGCAGGGCCGCGGCCGCGGCGTACGCCTCCGGGTCGGCGAGGACGTCCGGCGGGAACGTCAGCACGGCGTCGCCGTGCTCGGGCAGCCCGGCGTTCTGCATCACGACCAGGAGCCGCAGCCCGCCGTCGTTGACCAGCCGGTGGATGGTGCCCGGCGTGAACCACAGGCAGTCGCCTGGACGCAGCGCCGTCTCGGCGTACCCGCGGGCGCCGAGGGTCTGAAGCCGGCCCTCGCCGGCGAGCACCACGTAGCCCTCGGTGGACGCGAGGTGCACGTGCGCCGAGCCGCCGGGCAGCCCGTCGGGCGCCACCCAGTCGTAGACGTCGAGCACCGTCACGCCGGTCGACCCGGGAAACGCCTGTCCAGTGTCCGCCATGCCTACATCCCCAATGCCTGTATCCCCACCTGTATCAATCCCGCGAGATCAGCAGATCATTCTCGCCCGCGCCCGCCGCCAGCGCCGCGCACTCGTCGATCCCCAGTTCACCGTCGGCGACCGCGATGTCATACCGCAAGGCCAGCGACGTGCCCGCGCGGAACACGTACACCGCGTCGAAGAACGGCGCCGGGCACACGCACGCGAACGGCGTGCTCCGCACGAACCACTGGGTCGGGTGGCTGAAGTTGGCCGCCGCGTCCCGGAACACGAGCGTCGACCAGCGGCCGTGCCCGTCGTGCCGCCCGGTGAAGCCCAGCCACGGCGCGCGGGATCCCATCATCTCGTCGCCGCCGGTGCCCGCCGGCGTCATGACACGGCCGCCGGTGAACGAGCGCGGCCCCCGCCAGAACAGGCCGCCGTAGCCTGCGTTCGGCCTGCCCTCGGTGGTGGGGCTGCCGATGACGATGTCCGCGCCGCTGACGTTCGTCAGCGTGGTCTCGAACGCCAGCCACCAGGCCGACCGCGCCGGCCAGGCCACGGCCGCCATCCGGCGGTGCTCGGCGACCGGGGTCTCACCGCCCTCGGTCACCCACGTGAGCCGCTCGTCCAGCCGCACGACGTCGTCCTTGGCCACCGCCACCCCGAAGCTCTCGTGCCGCATCGACCCGTCGTTGCGCACCTGCACGTACTGCCCGGCACGGAACGTGACCCCGCCCCAGAAGTTCTCCCGCCCGACGTTCGGCAGCGACAGCGCGATGCCCTTGTGCCACACGTGATCGTGCGGGCGGTACAGCGAGACGACGTCACCGCCCAGCGTGCGCACCGGGTGGAAGTAGGGCCGGGGCGACTCGAGCTGCGGGTCGTCCGGCTCGTACACGTACCGGAACAGCTCGGCGCCGTCCCACGACGCGGCCAGCCCGGTCTCGTCCCGCCGCAGTGTCATCATCACTGTGTCATTACCATCCGGACCGTCCTCCGTTCATCGCGCCGTAGAACGGCGTGCCGGGCGCGAGCTCCGCTGGCGTCACGGGGCGCCGGGTGAACGCCGAGGCGTAGATGCCGGCGACGAGCGCGGTGGTCCGCCGCGCCTCCGCCGCCGGAACGGGCGGCCGCCGCCCGTCCCTCAGCGCGGCGAGCACATGCCTGAACTGGGCCGCGTGCCCGCTGCGGGTCCCGTGCTCACCGCCCTCCCACGCGGCGCCGACCTCGTCCTCGCAGCCGGGGGCGGGCGTGACGCGCCAGTTCTCGTCGCCGTATCCGTACAGGTGCGTCACCTCCACGGTGGCGCGCTCGAAGTCGAACCGCAGGTAGGACTCCTCGCGGGGCGAGAGCACGCTGTTCACCACGGTGGCCACGGCACCGCTGGCGAACGTGACATGCGCCAGCGTCAGGTCCTCGGTCTCTATCGTCCGCGCCTGGGTACGCGCGAGCGCCGACACCTCGGTCCAGTCGCCGAGCACGTCGAGCAGCATGTCCATCTGGTGGATGCCGTGCCCCATCGTGGGCCCGCCGCCCTCGGTAGCCCACCGCCCGCGCCACTCCACGTCGAAGTACGCCTGGTCGCGGAACCACGTGGTGTGGCAGACCGCGACCAGCGGCCGGCCGAGCACGCCGCTGGCGGCGAGCGACTTCAGCCGCCGCTGACCGGACCCGAACCGGTGCTGGAACACGGTCGCGAGCCACGGCGGCGCGCCCGCCTCGCCGGCCGCCTCGCCCTGGGCGGCGGCGAGCTCGTCGAGCTCGCGGAGGCTGATCACCGGCGGCTTCTCGACGAGCACGCTGGTGCCCGCGCGCAGGCACGCCAGCGCCGTCTCGTAGTGCGTGCTCGGCGGCGTGCAGACATGGACAAGCTCGGGCCGTGCCCCGCTGAGCAGGTCGGCAACCTGCCGGTAGCCGCCCGCCACGCCGTACTCTTGCCCGAACGCGCCCAGCCGGCTGTCATCGATGTCCATCGCTCCGACGAGCACGGCCGGCGGCACCGCGGCGGCATCGCCACCGCCATTCGACACCGCGGCGCCGGCGGAGACCGCCGCGAGCGCTTTGGCGTGCACACGGGCGATGTTCCCCGTGCCGACGATCCCGATCCGGATCGGCTCCGGGTCCGCCACGTCACCTCCGCGAGTTCGAAACTTTCGATACTATTTTACCGGAGATCATTAGAGAGTGATAGTGATGGAGCGACAAGTTTCGCGTACCGGTCTCTCATGGTCGCGAGCACGTCGTCGGGATCGGCCGCCCAGACGTCCGCGTTAAAGACCTCGACCTCGACGTCGCCGGCGTATCCCGCCTCGGCCACCGCCTGGCACAGCGGCCCGAAGTCGATCACGCCGTCCCCCATCAGCGCGCGGCCGAGCAGCACGTCGGCCGGGAGCGGGCTCAGGAAGTCGCTGACCTGGAAGCTGGCGATCCGGTGGTCGCGCCCGGCGCGGGCGATCTGCGGGAGGGCTTCGGGGTCCCACCACACGTGGAAGGTGTCGACGACGACCCCCACCGCCTCCGGCGGATGCGCGGCCGCGAGATCGAGCGCCTGCTTGAGCGTGGACAGCACTCCCCGGTCCGCGCAGTACATCGGGTGCATCGGCTCGAGCGCGAGCCGCACCCCCCGCTCGCCCGCGTACGGCACGAGCTCGCCGACCGCGTCCGCGACCCGCTCCCGCGCTGCCAGGAGCTTCTTGCTGTTATCAGTGGGGAACTCACGTTGCGGTCCGCTAGCGCCAACCCCGCGCCTCTTGCTGTTATCAGCAGAGACGGTCTCCGGCAGGCCGCCGACGACCAGCACCAGGCAGGCCGCGCCGAGCGCGGCGGCCTCGTCGATCGCCGCGCGGTTGTCGTCGAGCCAGCCCGGCCGGTTGAAGAACCCGCCCCGGCACAGCGACGACACCCGCAGCCCGGCGTCCCGCACGAGCCGGGCCGTGGCCGCCAGTCCGTGCTCCGCCACGTGTTCCCGCCACAGCCCGATCCCCTCGATACCGTGCCGGGCGCACCCGTCGACCGCCGCCTGGACGCTCCAGTTCCGCACCGTCCACTGGTTAAGCGCCAGCCTGCGCATGTCCGCCACGCCTACGCTCCGATCCGCGCCCGCCGCGGGGCCGCTATCCGTGATCACGGGCCAAAGAGGTTACTATCACAACCCTTTCGGCCGGTGATCATGGAAGCAATACGGGGTGGGGTACTAAAATGAGGGTCAAGCGGGGTTGTCGTGGATTGAGTGGCGGCATGGACGGGCGGCGGTACCGCCGCCAGCGCGGGCGGGGCGGGGTCCGGCGGAGCGCGAGGCGGGGCGGCTTAGGCCGTGACGCCGTACTGGGCCATCAGCGAGGTCATGCGGCGGACGGCCAGTTCGGGGTCGGGGATGAGGCCCGCGTAGTCCGCCAGCCGGAAGATCTCCGCCAGGTGCGGCAGCGACCGCGCCGACTGCGCGCCCCGCACCATGACGAACGCGTCCTGGTGACCCGCCAGCCACGACAGGAACGCCAGCCCGGTCTTGTAGTGGTACGTCGGCGGCTCGAAGATCTTCCGCGACAGCCGCGCGGTCGGCGTGAAGACCTCCTCATAGCGCAGCCGGTCGCCGGCGTCGAGCGCGCGCAGCGCCTCCGCGGCGGCCGGCGCGATCGCGTCGAAGATGCCGAGCAGCGCATGGCTGCCCGACGCGATCAGCGACGGGTAGTTGAAGTCGTCGCCCGTGTACAGCTTGACGCCCGCCGGGAGCGCCGCCCGCAGCGCCACCTCGTGCGGCGGGTCGAGCAGCGACATCTTGATGCCGTCGATCGCGCCGACGTTCTCCCGCACCAGCTGGAGCACCGACTCGGCCGCCTGCCAGATGTCCCGCGTGCCCCAGTAGCCGGCCAGCCGGGGATCGAACATCTCCCCCAGCCAGTGCAGGATCACCGGCCGGTCCGCCTGCGCCAGCACCGCGCTGTACACCTTGAGATAGTCATCGGCGCCGCGGGCGACCGCCGCCAGTTCCCGGCTCGCCATCAGCACCACCCCGGCGCCGGTCTGCCGCACCGCCGCGAGCTGCGCCAGGTACGCCGACACGACCGCGTCCAGGTCGCGCGCGTCCCGCGCGTGGTCGGTACCCACCCCGGCCGCGACGAGCTCGGCCGGGTCGCCGAAGTCCCGCGCCGCGACCGCCGTCCGCGAGACGAGCTCGAGGGAGGCGGCCCAGTCCAGGCCCATGTTGCGCTGCGCGGTGTCCATGGCCTCGGCGATCCGCATGCCGTAGGTCCACAGGCGGCGCCGGATCCGCAGCGTCGCGTCCCAGTCAAGCGCGGGGGTCGCCGCGACCGGGTCGCCGACCGGGTCGGCCACCACGTGCGCCGCCGCGTAGACGACGCGCGAGCGGGGCGGCCCGTCCGGGCGCGGCCAGGCGGGCGGCTCGGCGAGCGTATAGGTCTGGAGCGTGCCGTCGGGGAACGGCAGGGTGATCTGCATCAGGCGGGCACCTCGATCCGGCGTCCCTCGGCCGTCGACCGCAGCCCCAGCTCGGCAACCCGCACGCCGCGCGCGCCGGAGCGGAGATCGTGGGGGAACGGGGCGTCTTCGGCCACATGGCGGACGAACATCTCCCACTGCAGGCGGAACGCGTTGCCCGGCTCGCCATCGAGGGGAACGGGCTGCCACTGGTCGAGAAAGGAGAGTTCGTTAGGGATGTCGGGATTCCAGACTGGGCGCGGGGAGACGCCCCGGTGCTGGGCGACGCAGTCCCGCAGCCCGGCGACCGCGCTTCCCTCGGTGCCGTCAACGTGCAGCTCGAGCAGCTCGCCGCGGTGCACCCGCGTGCACCACGAGGAGTTCACCGCGGTGATGACGCCGCCGGCCAGCTCGAAGATCGCGTACGCGGCGTCGTCCGCGGTCGCCTCGTACTCCGCGCCGCGCTCGTCCCAGCGGCGCGGGATGTGGGTGACGGCCCGCGCGGTGACCGCCTCGATCGTGCCGAACAGCCCCTCGAGCACGTATGTCCAGTGCGGGAACATGTCGAGCACGATGCCGCCGCCGTCTTCGGCGCGGTAGTTCCAGGACGGCCGCTGCGGGGCGCGCCCGTCGCCCTCGAACACCCAGTAGCCGAACTCGCCGCGCACCGACAGCACGCGCCCGAAGAACCCGCTGTCCAGCAGCGACTTCAGGGCGCGGATGCCCGGCAGGAACAGCTTGTCCTGCACGACCCCGTGCCTGACCCCCGCCCGTTCCGCGGCGGCCGCGAGCGCGGTGGCCTCTTCGCTGTTCGCGCCGGACGGCTTCTCCGTGTAGACGTGTGCGCCCTTGGCGATGGCGCTGGTCACGGCCGGATAGCGCGCGCTCGTCACCTGGGCGTCGAAGTAGATGCCGCCGTCCTTGACCGCGTCGATCGCGTCATCCAGGCTAGTCGTCCAGTCCGCGAGCTTGTGCCGCTCCGCGATGTCGCGCAGCTTTGCCTCGCTGCGGCCGACCAGGATGGGGTGGAGGCGGACCTTCCGGCCATCGGACAGCGGCACGCCGCCGTCGGCGTTGATCGCCAGCACCGAGCGGAGCAGATGCTGGTTATACCCCATCCGCCCGGTCACGCCGTTCATGGCGACTCTCATGGCTGGTTCGCCCGCGCTTTGTTGCGTATTCATCCAGACCACCATAAGGCGGGCGTATGTCCGGTGCCATAGGCACCGGGTACCGTAAGGATTCATGGGGGCCATGAACACGGAGGTGACCGGCCGGTTGCGGGCGATCTGCGGCGCGCTGCCCGCGGTCACCGAGCGGCCGAGTCACGGCGCTCCGGCGTTCTTCGTCCGGGACAAGAAGCAGTTCGTGATGCTGTGGCCGGACGGACACCATGACAACCGGTTCCCGCACCTGTGGTGCGCCGCGCCGCCGGGCGCGCAGGCCGAGCTGATCGCGTCCGATCCGGACCGGTTCTTCCGGCCGCCGTACGTCGGCGGGCGCGGCTGGGTGGGAGTGCGGCTGGACGCGTACCCAGTCGACTGGACGGAGATCGCGGAGTTGTGCGAGGACGCCTACCGCGTGATCGCTCCGGCGAGCCTGGTCGCGCGGCTCGACGGTTGAGCGTTCGGGCAGGTTAGAGCGCCGCGGCGGCGGCTAGCAGGCGCTCGATCGCGTGCCGCGGCAGGTCGATGAGCCGCGCGTCCAGCCAGGCCGGCCTGGAGACGGCGCCGGCGATCAGCGCCCGTGCCTCGTTCTTCGTCAGGGATCCGCCCGCCTGACCGGTTCCGCGCCGGATCAGGGCCTCCCGCCACACGTTCCCGGTCTTCCCGTGCGCACGGCTCAGCAGGTCGGCCGCCACCGGCGCGGCCGGCACCCTTCCGCCCGCGGCCGGGACCGCGGTGGCCTCGACGACGGCGTAATCCGGGGCCGGGGTGCTCCGGCGCAGGCACAGCGCGTACTTCGGCGCGACCAGTCCGGTCAGGGCCCGCTGTGCCTCCTGGCTCACCAGGTCCGGGTGGTTGTTCGGCACGAGCAGCGCCAGCCGGTCCGCGTTCACCGCCAGCAGCGCGCGCAGCAGCCAGGGGCCAGGGTCACCCAGCAGGTTGACCGCCACCCGCACGGGCGCCCGGCGGCCCGCCGCCGCGGGCACGCCCGCCGCGAACAGCGCCGCCAGGCCGACCGCGGCCGCGGCCCCGGTCACCGCCCCGCCTGTCGCCACTCCGGCCGCCGCCCCGCCCGCGGGAACCGGCCAGCCCTCCCCCGCCAGCAAGGACGGCTCGCCGTCACCTCCGGTCGCGGTCTCCACGACGGCCCTGGCCACGGCCGGGTCGAGCGTCGCCGCCCGGGCTTCCAGGGACTGGGCCCCGTGGGTGTAGATGCGCACCGCCGCGCCGGCGAGCTTCCGGTCGAGCACCTGGAACGTGCGCGCCGTCGGCCGCAGCACGTACAGGTCGCTCGCGCTGCCCACGGCCTGCGCGCCGTGATAGCGGTTGAACGCGGGCAGCAGCGCCTCGGTCACCAGGTCCAGGTCCTGCACGGCGCGCTGCGTCTTCATCCCCAGCGCCGGGTGCAGCGGACTGAACCCGTACGCCAGCACCAGGCGCCCGTTGACGCGATCCCGGAGCGCTTGCGCGCCCCGGCCGAGGAACAGCGCGACCCCTTCGGGCGTGTACGGCGGGTCGGTGAGCACGAGATCGGCGGACTCCACCGCCACTTCCGGGAGGCCGAACCGGAAGTCCGCGTACAGGCACCGGATGTCGTGCCCGCGCTCCGCCGCCCGGCTCTCGATGAACGACAGCAGCCGCTCGTCCACGTCCGCCACCGTCACCGCGAGGCCGGGCACCAGCGCGGCGACCGCGAGCGACGACAAGTCGTGATCGCCGACGCAGAGCAGGCGCGCGCCCGGCAGGTCGAACGTGGCGTTCAGCCACAGCGCCCGCCGCGCGGCCGTCTCGGCGGTCGCCGCCACGTGGTCGAGCGCGTCCCGCGCCGCGGGCGCGGCCGCGCTGTCGGCGGCGGCCTGCGCGACCAGGCCGGCGTGCGCGGCGAGCAGCGCCGTGTACGGGTCGGCGAGCCGCTCCCGGCCCAGCGCGTCGAGCTCGAACCGGTCACGGTAGGCGGGCGCCCGG
>DASZKN010000038.1:0-1920 GCA_035552855.1 Trebonia sp.
CGAACTGATCGCCGCGGGCACCCCGCTGACCACGACCGAGCTTCACCTGGACGTCCTGGACCGCGACGACGACGCGCTCGCCGCGGCGCTCGCGGCCGCGCTGGAGTCCGCGGACGTTACCGTCGCCGACGCCGCGACCGACGCTGACCTGGACCGGCTCGCCGCCGCCGCTGCCCTGGTCCGGCCGCGGCTGGGCGACATCGTGGCGGTGGACTCCGGCCCGTTCGCGGCCGCGTACTGCGGGACCCTCGGGATCACCGCGCGGGCCGCGAGAAGCCCCGTCCTGGTCGTCGTCGGCAGTCCCGCCCAAACGACCCGGCTCCAGCTCGAGGCGGCGAAGCGCGGCACCCGCGCCCGCATCCACGCCGCCGGCGACCAGCAGGACGCGGCGCAACTGGCGGCACTGGCGATCGACGCCATCGACGGGCGCGCGCCGGTGACCGGCTGGCACGTTCCCTCGCCCGGGGTACACATGGACCGCGCGTGGGCGGAGCAGGTGCCGGCCTGGCTGGCGGAGGCCACGCGGCAGGTGCTGGCCGCCAGGCCGGTCGCCGGCCTGCTCGCCTGCGGCGGCGAGGTGGCCGCCGCGGTCCTCGACGCGCTGGAGGCGCGCGGGCTGGACGTCGTGACCGAAGTTCAGCCCCTGGTCGTGGCCGGACGGATCATCGGCGGCCCGTGGGACCGGCTCCCCGTCGTCACCAAGGGCGGCCTGGTCGGCGACGAGAACGCGATAACGGCGGCGATCGGCCACCTGCACGGCATGCACGAAGCCTTGGTCGGCACGACCGAGGCACGGGAGGTACTGAGTTCATGACGACGTTTCCCGCATCATCGGGCGGCGCAGCACCGGGCGGCGCGACCGGGGACAGCGGGCCCACGCTCGCGCTGACCGTCGGCGACCCCGCCGGGATCGGACCCGAGATCGCCGTCCGCGCCGCGGCGGAAGAGGAGGTGCGATCGCGCGCCCGTGTCCTGCTCGTGGGCGACGCGGACATCGTGCGCCGCGCCGCCAAGCTGTGCGAGTTGCGCGCCGGCGTCCGGGTCATCGGCGACCCCGGCGCCGCCGGCCGCGAGCCGGGCAGCATCGACGTGCTCGACATCGGCGCCGCCTCCGGAGAGGAGATCGTCCCGGGGCGGGTCAGCGCGGCCGCCGGCCGCAGCGCGGTCGCCGCGGTGGAGACCGCCACCCGGCTGGCCCTGGACCGGCAGGTGGACGCGGTCGTCACCGCCCCGATCAACAAGGAGGCGATCTGGGCCGCCGGGTCCACGCACCTGGGTCACACCGAGATGCTGGGTGAGCTCACTGGAGCCCGGGAGTCCACCACGATGTTCGTCGTGCGGGACATGAAGATCTTCTTCACCACCCGGCACACGTCGCTGCGCGAGGCCGTCGCGCAGATCGACCGTGAGCGGGTCGGCGCGGCCATCGGCTCGGCGCTGACCGCCCTGAAGGTGTTCGGCCACCCGCAGCCCCGGCTCGCGGTCGCGGCGCTGAACCCGCACGGCGGAGAAGGCGGGAACTTCGGCCGCGAGGAGATCGACCACATCGCGCCCGCGGTCGAGGCGGCGAAGGCCGACGGCGCGCAGGTGAGCGGCCCGGTGCCCGCCGATTCGGTGTTCCACCAGGCCCTGCAGGGCCGTTACGACGGAGTGCTTGCCCAGTTTCACGACCAGGGTCACATCGCCGCCAAGACGGTGGACTTCGACGGCACCGTGTCCGTCACGGTGGGCCTGCCCATCCTGCGGACCTCCGTCGATCACGGGACCGCCTTCGACATAGCGGGGACCGGGCGCGCCTCGCACCAGACCATGGTGGCGGCGGCGCTGGCGGCGGCCGGCCTGTCGCGGTTCCTGGAGAACATCCGTTCCGCCTACGGCGGCTGAGGCAGCGGGCCAGGGCAGCTGAGCCGGCCGCCCGGT
>DASZKN010000039.1:0-6184 GCA_035552855.1 Trebonia sp.
ACCGCGGCGGCGCTGCTCGCCGCGCACGACGTTGAGGTTATGGTCCTGGAGGAGCGTTTGGGGACGAGCGCCGAGCCGAAGGCGATTAGCATTGACGATGAGTCCCTGCGCACCTACGCGGACGCCGGGATCATCGACGCGATACTTCCCAGCCTCTCGCCCGGCACCGGCACCAAGTACTTCGACCGGCACGGCAAGCCGACCTTCCACGCCCGCGGCCCCAGTCCCTACCGCCTCGGCTACCCGTTCAAGAACCCCTTCGCCCAGCCCGACCTAGAGCGTGCCCTGGCGGCCGCGCTTTACGCGCACCCCTGCGTCGACCTGCGCTTCGGCTCGCGGCTGACCTGGCTTGAGCAGCACAGTGACCGCGTGCGCGTTCGTTTCTCCCCCGACGCCGGTGAACAGTCGGTCAGCGCGCGGTACGTCATCGGCGCCGACGGCGGACGGTCCACAGTCCGCGAGCTCCTGGGCATCACCATGAGCGGCCGGGGCTACGATCAGCCCTGGCTGGTCGTCGACACCCTCGGCGACCAGCACCGGGAGATGTACGGCATGCACTTCGGCACGCCAGAGCGGCCAACCGTGGTCATCCCCGGGAAGGACGGCAGGTGCCGGTATGAGTTCCTGCTCTTCCCCGGCGAGGGCCTGCCGGGAGAGGACCCCGGCCACGACCTGATCGTCAAGCTGCTCATCCCGCACCGCGAGATCGCACAGGACCAGGTTGAGCGCGCGGTCATCTACACTTTCAACGGCCTCGTCGCGGACCAGTGGCGCAAGGGCAACGTCTTCTTGGCCGGCGACGCCGCGCACATGATGCCGCCGTTCGCCGGGCAGGGCCTGAACTCCGGGCTCCGTGACGTGGCGAACCTGTGCTGGAAGCTGGCCGGGGTACTGTCCGGCCGGCTGGCCAGCGCCGCGCTCGACAGTTACCAGGCGGAGCGCAGACCGCACGCAACCGCCTCGGTGCGGCTCTCGGAGAAGCTCGGCCGGGTCGTCATGTCCACCTCGCCGCGGATGGCGGAATCCCGTGACCGGATCATCACCACCGCTCTTGCCACTGAGGAGGGCCGCGCCTACTTCGAGCAGATGCGCTACCGGCCACCGCTCGCCCTCACGGAAGGCATCGTTACGTTCACCGGCGAGACCGCCGGGATCGTGGGTCGGGGAATCCCGCAGCCGCGCGCGTTCGACATGTCCGCGAGCCAGGTTCGATACCTCGACCAGGTAACCGGCTACCAGTGGACGGTGGTCGGCGTGGGCGTCAGCGGGACGACCTGGGGCAGGGCGCTGGGCGTCGCGGCGGCCGTCGACGCCGTCGCGGTCCACGTCTGTGTCGACGACCTGCTACCCGACGCCGTCCCGGAAAAGATACGCGTGCTCGTCGACGTGGACGCCGCGATCAACGCCGAGTTCGGCCGCCTCCGCGGGCACTTCCTGCTGGTCCGGCCGGACCACGTGATCGCCGCGGCCTGGCGGCCCAATGACGAGCCGAGGGTCGCCGCCGCCGTGGCGGCCTGGACGACAAATCCTTAACCTAGGTAGCAGAAGAGAGGCGCATTATGGCGATCCTTGGCCTCGGCCACACCGGCCTGTGGGTAACTGACCTGGCGAAGATGCGTGACTTTTACGAGCGGGTGATCGGCCTGACCGTCACCGACGAGGACGACGAGCAGGGCATCGTCTTCTTCAGCGCCCAGCCGGACATCGAGCACCACGAGTTCGTACTGCAGCGCGGTCGCACCGCGCCGCCCGGGGCAATGCTGCCGCACCAGATTTCCTGGCGGGTGGACTCGGTGGAAACGCTGCAGGCCTACCACCGGCGGTTCAAGGAAGAAGGCGTCCCGGTGCAGCAGGAAGTCACCCACGGCAACGCCTACGGCATCTACTTCTTCGACCCAGAGGGCAACCGCGGCGAGGTCTACCTGCGCATCGACAAGGACGTGCGGCAGCCGTTCCGCAAGTCGCTCAACCTCGAGCAGCCCGTGGCGTACGTCCACGCCGAGGCCGCGCGACTGCTCTACGACGGCAGCCCGGCCTACCAGCCCGCCACCTGGACCCCGCTCCCAGACTCCACCCGGGCCTAGCAGGACGTCGCGCTCCGCGCTTGGCTCCTTGCAAAACGCGAGAGGAAACAAGGCGACCTCCCGGGAGACCCCGGACGGCCCGCCCGTCGCGTGTCCGCGTTACCCAGCGGCGCGATCGCGCTCGGCGACGAGTTGCAGGGCGATGTCAATGATCATGTCTTCCTGTCCGCCTACGTAGCCGGCCTCGCCGACCCGCTGCAGGATCTCGTGCGCAGGGACCTGGTAGCGCTCGGCGGCTCGCTCAGCGTGCAGCAGGAAGCTGGAGTAGACACCGGCGTAGCCCTGGGTAACCGCGTTCCGGTCGGCGAACGGAAGCCGGCTCAGGAACGGCCTGACCACCTCTTCTGCCGCGGCGAGCGCGCCCTGGACGTCTATCCCGGTCGGGATGCCCAGCCGCTCGAACGTAGCGACGAGGACCTCGGTCGGCGAGTTGCCCGCTCCGGCGCCAAGCGCGCAGAGCGCGCCGTCGACCTGCAGGGCGCCCTGCTGGGCGGCGAGCACCGAGTTGGCGACGCCGAGGGACAAGTTCTGATGACCGTGGAAGCCGACCTGCGCCTCACCGCCAACCTCGCCGATGAGGGCGGCCACGCGTGCCTGGGCCTCGCCAAGGACCAATGCCCCGGCGGAGTCGACGACGTAGACGCACTCGGCGCCGCCGTCGACCATGATCCGCGCCTGCTTCGCCAGTTCCTCAGAACCGATGCGGTGCGACAGCATGAGGAACCCGACGGTCTCCATGCCCATCTCCCGCGCGGCGGCGAAGTGCTGCACCGCCACGTCGGCCTCGGTGCAGTGGGTGGCGATCCGCGCAACCGACGCGCCGGCGTCGCGGGCCATCCTCAGGTCGTGGATCGTGCCGAGGCCCGGCAGGAGCAAGACGGCGATCTTGGCGCTGCGCGCCTCGTCCACGGCCGCGGCGACGAGCTTGACGTCGTCGACGACGGAGAACCCGTAGTTGAACGACGAACCACCGAGACCGTCGCCGTGGGTCACCTCGATGACCTCGACCCCCGCCGAGTCGAGCGCGTGGACGACGCCGCGGACCTGCTCCTCGGTGAACCGGTGAGCCATCGCATGCGAGCCGTCGCGCAGCGTCGAGTCGGTGATCCGCACCTTCGGCGCGGGAGCGTCGCCCGACTGCGCCGTGGTGTCGATGACGGTGGTCATGCTGTCGCCTTCCTGATCCGGGCAAGCTGGTCGCCGACCCGGGCGGCGGCGGCGGTCATGATGTCCAGGTTGCCCGCCCACGGCGGCAGGTAGTCGCCGTTCCCGCGCACCTCGAGGAACACGGCCACGCGGGCCATGCCGTTCCAGAGATCGCGGGGCTCGTCGTACTGCGGCTCGGCGCGCAGTGTGTAGCCGGGGACGTACTGCTGCACCTCCGCCACCCGCTTCTCGATCGAGGCGGTAACGGCGGCCTGGTCAGCGTCGGCGGGGATCGAGCAGAACACGGTGTCCCGCATGATCATCGGGGGTTTGACCGGGTTGAGGATGATGATCGCCTTGCCCCGCTTGGCGCCGCCGACCTGCTCGATCGCGGCGGCGGTCGTCACCGTGAACTCATCGATGTTCGCCCGGGTCCCTGGTCCCGCCGACCGGGAGGCGATGGAGGCGACGATCTCCGCGTAGGCGACAGGCACCACCGACGACACCGCGTGCACGATCGGGATCGTCGCTTGCCCGCCGCAGGTGATCATGTTCAGGTTCAGCGCCTTGTGCAGCGACGACAGGTTGACCGCCGGGCACAAATACGGGCCCACCGCGGCGGGGGTGAGGTCGATCGCGGTGATGCCGGCCTCCGCGTAGCGCGGCGCGTTCGCCTGGTGGGCCTTGGCGGAGGTGGCCTCGAAGACGAAGTCGGGCAGCACGGACTGCTTCAGTAGCCAGTCCACCCCCTCCGCGGACGCAGGTACGCCCAGGTCGCGGGCGCGGGCTAGCCCGTCGGACTCCGGGATAACCCCAATCATGGAGTGGACCTCGATCTCATCCGAGCGCATCAGCTTCACGAGCAGGTCGGTCCCGATGTTGCCAGGCCCTACGATCGCGGCCGTCAGCTTCTTTCCCATCTGTGTCACTTCTCCGAGAAAGTAATCGAGACCGAGCCGAGGCGGTCGAACACCGCGGAGACGGTGTCGCCCAGGCCGAACGGGATCGCCGCGCACACCGACCCTGGCAGGATCACATGCCCGGCCTCCAGCGTCACGCCGCGCTGCCCCAGCGTGTTGGCTAGCCAGACCAGGGCGTTGACCGGCGAGCCGAGCACGGCGCCGCCCGCGCCACTGCCCGCGAGCCGCCCGTTGCGGTGCAGCAGGCAGCCGACCAGCGACAGGTCAAGCGCGTCCGGCTTGACCGGGCGGGCGCCGAGTACCACCGCGCCGGAGGACGCGTTGTCGGCGACCGTGTCGGCCAGGGTAATCTTCCAGTCCGCGACCCGCGAGTCGATGATCTCCAGAGCGGGCAGCACGAAGTCGACGGCGGCGAGCGCCGAGGCGACGGTCACGCCCGTCCCGTGCAGCGGCCGCCCAAGCACGAACGCGATCTCCGGCTCGGCCTTCGGCTGCAGGAACTTCCCGTAGTCGGCGGTTACGCCCTCCGGGAGGAACATCGTGTCGGTCAGCACGCCGAAGTCCGGCTGGTCTACCCCGAGCTGCTGCTGCATCGCCGCAGAGGTGAGCCCAACCTTGTGCCCCCTGACCTTCGCCCCCGCCGCGGTCCACGCGGCCACCTGCGTCTGCTGGATCGCGTACGCGTCGTGAACGGTCAGTCCGGGGTACTGCGCTGTCAGGGGCGCGACGGGTACACCGCTCGAATACGCGCCGAGCAGCGCGCCCGCCGCCGCGTCGACCTTGTCAGGTTCCATGGGGAAGGTCTCCTCTCGCCTCGCGGAGAAGCCTGGCCCGGGTGGGGAGCGATTGCAATCGAGCGTTCAATTGGCCGGAACGGCAAGCCCGGCGTAATGCCCGGCGGTCGACTATCAGATGGTCAGCGACGCGGCGCGGCGGACCGCAGGGGACGCGGCGATCGCCGCGGCGGCCTCGCGCAGCGGCCCGACGAGCACGTCGCCGGTGCCCGCCGCGGCGGGGAACGCGACCGAGATCGCGGCGACCGGACGGCCGCCCACGAGCACCGGAACCGCGACGCAGGCGAGCCCGCGGGCGGACTCTTCCCGGTCGGTGGCGTACCCACGGTCCCTTGTGGCGGCGAAATGCTCGCGCAGCGCGCCGACGGTCCGCACCGACGTGGCGGTGCGGCGGGCGAGCGGCCGGGCGAGGACGTCGGTCTCGGACTTCTCGCCGGAGAACGCGAGCATCGCCTTTCCGACGGCCGTGCAGGTCGCGGGCATCCGATAGCCGATCGCCGCGGGGGACTCCACGCGCACGCGGCTGGTCAGCTTCTCGAGGTACACGACCTCGTCGCCGCGCAGCACCGCCAGGTGCAGCGTCTGCCCGGTCACCCGGTGCAGCCACTCCAGGTGCACCATGGCCGCCTCGCGCAGCCCCGCCTCAGGGGACAGCGCCCCCAGGCTGAACATCCGCAGCCCGAGCCGGTACCCGCCTTCGCCCTGCTCGACAGCGCCTGCCTCGGCCAGCATGGCAAGCACCCGGTGGGCCGTCGACTTCGGCAGGCCACTGCGGCGGGCGATCTCCGCGAGCGTCAGCACCCGGTCCTGGCGGCTGAACGCGGCGAGCACGCCGAAGGCCTTCCACAGCACGGAAGGCGCCGCAGCGGGCTCGTGGGTCATACATCAAGTCTAAATGAGCACGTAGAACGCGGCGAGTATCGCAGCCGCGCCTGCAAGATTCTCATGCTAAGTAGCGGCCGGAGCTACACGTCCGGTGGCAGGGCGTGCGCGGGCAGGGGCGACCATCCCGGCCCGCGGCCGCAACCGGTACAGGCGGCTGCATCAGTTCTTCAAATGGCTGCCCGCGGAGGATGAGCGCTGCCGGCCAGGCACCCGGCCTGGATGCTGCGGAGGGATCTGCGGCATCCAGGCCGGTTCAGCTCTCCCTCCGTCGCGGCTCTCAGGCGCCGGAACCCGCACTGGCGGACCGGGCCCGGTCGACGTCGACGACCTCGCCGTTGAAGCCGTACTGGTGCAG
>DASZKN010000040.1:0-1735 GCA_035552855.1 Trebonia sp.
CGGCGGCCGGCTGCTCGACCCCGTCGACCCGGACGGTCCCCTCGCCCATCACGGCGAGCGCGCAGTGCGCGAGCGGGGCGAGGTCGCCGGAGCAGCCGAGCGAGCCGTACTCGTGGACGACCGGGGTGATGCCGGAGTTGAGCATGTCCGCGTACGTCCGCGCGGTGATCAGCCGGACGCCGGTGCGGCCGGTCGCGAGCGTGGACAGCCGCAGCAGCATGAGGGCGCGGACGACCTCGGTCTCCACCTCCGGCCCCGATCCGGCCGCGTGCGACCGGATCAGGCCGCGCTGCAGCTGGGCGCGCAGCTCCGGCGGGATGTGCTTGGTCGCGAGCGCGCCGAAGCCCGTCGACACGCCGTAGTGCGGGTCGTCGTCCCCGGCGAGGTCCTCGATGACCTTGCGGCTCGCGCTGATCTCGTGCTCGGCGGCGGGGCTCAGCGCCACCGGCGCCCCGTGCCGCGCGACCGCGACGACGTCACCGGCGGTCAGCGGGCCGGTCCCCACGATGATGGTGTCCACGTGTCTATGGCACCGCATCGGGTGACGATCCCGCTAGCCGGGGCCGGCCTAGTTGTGTCTGGTATCCCAGACGGATGACGTCTGCGCTCCGGCGCGGCGGGGGCTTAGCGCGTTTTCGGCTGGTACGGGTAGTCCAGAATGGTGCCGTGACCAGCGACGTTCCGGCGGCACGCCAGGTGCTCAGCATCCTGCGGTACCTCGCGTGGCAGCCGCGCCCGGTGCCGGCCAGCGCGATCGCCCGCGAGCTGGGCCTGCCGCGGTCGACCACGTATCACCTGCTGCACGAGCTGATCGACGCGGGTTTCGTCGTGCACCTCGCCGACGACCGCCGGTACGGGCTCGGCGTCAGCGCCTACGAGATCGGCACCGGGTACGTCCGGCAGGAGCCGCTGCAGCGGCTGGCCCGGGTGCCGCTCTCGGCGCTGACCGACGCCACCGGGCACGTCGCGCACCTCGCGGTGATGCACGGCCGCGAAGTGCTGTACGTGATCGAGGAACGGCCGCCGGGCCGCGCGCCGCTCGTCACGGACGTCGGCGTGCGGCTGCCCGCGGCGCTCACCGCCAGCGGCCGGTCGATGCTGGCCTGGCTGCCCGCCGCCGCCGTGCGGGCGCTGTTCCCTGGCCCGGACGCGTTCGTGCTGCGCCATGCGACGGGGCCGCGCACGCTGCGAGAGCTACGGGAACTGCTGGCCGACGCGCGCCGGGCGGGCTACGCGACCGAGCACGGCGAGGTGACGCCCGGGTTCTCGTCGGTCGCGGCGGCGGTGCGCGACCACGGCGGGCATCCGGTCGCGAGCGTGGCACTGACGTTTCCGTACGCAGATGCGGGCGGGGCTGCTGAGGGCGGCGGGGCTGCTGAGGGCCGCGAGGCGGCGGTGGAGCGATTGGCGTCGCTCGTGCAGCAGGCCGCGGCCGAGATCGGCCGGCGGATCGGCGGCTCGCCAGCCGAACGTCCCGTCCGCGGCCCGCTGTTACGCGCTCGGCCGGGCGAAGCGAGGAAACGCGGCCGCCGGGGCGCCCTGGGGGCGTCCCGGCGGCCGTTACGTTTTCCCGGTTACTTCGTGAGGTACCAGTACTCGGGGAGGAACGTGTACAGCGGGTTGAAGGCCACGTTCTTCAGCTTGCTGGTCACCGCCTGGACCGCGTAGTTCTGCGGCATCCAGATGAACGGCAGCTGCTGCGCGGTGTAGGTCGCGTACTGCTTGAACAGCGACA
>DASZKN010000041.1:0-7311 GCA_035552855.1 Trebonia sp.
CGATGTTTTCCCACAGCGTGAGCCGTTCGCTGAGGCCCTGTGCCTGGCGGTCGGCGGGGACGAGCGCGATGTGCCCGCGCACGCTGCGCTGCGGGCTGAGCCCGCCGACGTTCAGTTCCTCGCCCCCGAGGCGGAGCGTGCCGCTGGTCGCCGGGCGTGCGCCGAAGAGCAGGTACGGCAGGTCTTCGGCGCCCGATCCGATGAGACCGGCCACGCCGAGAATCTCTCCGGCCCCGACCTCGAATGACAGGTCGCGCACCCGCTCGCCGTACAGGTGCCCGGCCACGGCGTACGGCCCCCGCATGTTTTCCAGGTCCGTGGTGTCCGGTGGCGCCCCGCTCACCTCGGCAACCCGGGCCTCTGCCGTCTCCTTCGTTTGTTTAGCCGGTCCTGCCGCTGCCCGGCCGGCCGCGACCCCGACGATGAGGTCGACCAGCGCGTGCTCGTCGATCTGGTCCGCGGGCACCTCGGCAACCACCCTGCCATCACGCAGCACGACGACGCGGTCGGCGATCGAGCGGATCGCGACCAGGTCGTGGGAGATGAACAGCACGGCCGCTCCCTCGGCGACCACGGTCCGGACGAGATCGAAGAGGCGCTCGACTTCCTTTTCCGGGAGGAAGACGGTCGGCTCGTCGAGGACGAGCACCGAGTGCTTGTGGCCGCTGCGCGCCCGGAACCCGCGGAGGTCCTCGGCCGCCCGGACGATCGCGAGCCGCGCCTGGTCGACCGGCGCCAGTTCACCCGCCCGCCGGTCGAGATCGAGCGCGACCTGATACCGGTCGAGCACGGCCGCGGCGCTCCGGTGCTCCGCGATCCAGTTGATCGGTGCCCAGGAGCGCCTGCCGCCGCCAATTCGCCGCCCAAGCGTCAGGTTCTCCAGGACGGTCATCCCCGGGGCCAGTGCCAGGTTCTGGTAGACGAAGCTGAGCCCGATCTCACTCGCCTGGCCGGGCGCCAGCGGCAGCGGGACCTCGTCGCCGCTCACGAACAGGCGGCCGCCGGCGCCGGGCTCATAGACGCCGGCGAGCACTTTCACCAGCGTGGACTTGCCGGAACCATTCTGCCCGACGAGGCCGACCACTTCGCCGTGGCCGATGCGCAGGTCCACGCCGTCCAGCGCCCGGTTGCTGCCGAAATTCTTGGAGATGTCGCGCAGCTCGACCGCTGGCCGATCAGCTGGCCGATCAGATGGGGACAAACCGCGCCTCCTTTCCCGCTACTGAGGTTTCTGGAGCACCCGGGCCGTCAGGGCTTGGCGGTCATCGCGCCGTTGAGCGTGGACGCGGCGGTCAGCGCGCTGCCCGCCAGCGGCGGCAGGCCGACGAGATCGCGGAAACCGTTGACCCAGCTCGTTCCCCAGCCGCCAGTGGTCAGGACGCTGACCGCGTTCTGCGGGGTGGCGATCCGGTCCGGTCCGATGGCGTCCTTGTACGGAATGGGGGGCAGCTTCTCAAGCGCCCGGGCGGTCTGCAGGAACAGCAGGTAGCCAGTCCACGGCGGGTAGCCGCCGATGTCGCTCTGGATGATGCTCGCGCCCGGCTGGGCGGTCTGCAGCTTGATGAAGGGCGTGCCGCCGCCGAACGCCAGGTAGGTCTTCACGCTGGTGGTCTTATGCGCGGCCTCGATGCCCGACAGGATGTAGGTCAGCATCCCGGCGTAGTCGGGAAAGACGACGGTGACGTCCGGATGCTGCAGCAGCGCGGAGGTCAGCGTGCTCGCGATGTTGGTCGTCCAGTTCGGCACCTCAACGTCGTAGTCGGTCACTGTGCAGCTCGGGCAGATCGACTTCAGCTCGCTGGTCAGCGAGTTCTGCATGATCGCCGTGGCCGGCGCCGCGTTCGACGTGATCGCGATGGCCTGGAACGGCTTGCCGCTGTTCTCGGCGACCGCCTGCTCGGCCGCGTACTTGGCGTCGAGCGCATAGGGGTCAACGGTGTTGTAGGTGACCTTGCTCTGCGCGGCCTCCTGCTGAGTCGCACCGTAGACGGCCACGACGATGCCGGCGTTCGCCGCCTGCGAGATGGCGGGCGCGACCAATGTCGGATCGAAGTCACACTCCAGGTCGATCGCGGCGTAGTGCTGGTGAATCGCGTTCTCGATCGCGGTGTTGTACTCGGCTTCCGTGCCCTGGTTGGCGAAGATGGTCGCCTTCATGCCCACCGCGCCGGCGATGGCCGCGTCCGCCTGCGCGATCTCCGTGCAGGCGGCGAGCGCGCTGTCGCCCGGCACGATCATGAGCTTCTTCCCGCGCAGGTTCGAGGTGTTCGGCACCTTGCTGCCGTAACCGGCCGCGTACGTGCTGAAACTCGGCACCGCGGCGCCCTGGTTCACGTCGCTGGTAAGCGCGGAGACGTGCGCGTTCGAGGACGTGCCCGATCCCGACGAGGCGCTGCTTGAATTAGCGCCGGAACTGCCCGATGAGCAGGCGGCGAGCAGCATCGCCGCGCTGGCCGCGGCCATTCCGAACGCGATTCTCGGGGCCCGGCGATAAGGAATCCGTCTAATCCTGACGCGTTTCATGCGACCTCGCATTCGCTGTTCAGGGTCCATCAGACCACGCTTGCCCGTAAGAGTTGATCTTCCTGTCGTCGCATGTCAACGGACAACTGAGCAGGATCGGATATCGCTTCGGCCACTGTCGCCGGCTAGCAGAAAAGATCCGGGGATATTGTCTTCACCCACAGTGCCGCCATACCGGGTTTACCAGGGTTACCAAGCGCCAGGGTTTACCGGAGCCGAATGCGTCACGCCGTCGGCAGGGCCGGTCCCTGCAGCAGCGCGCCACCGTCGATCGGGTAGACGCCGCCGGTCATGAAGCTCGACGCGCCCGAGGCCAGCAGCAGGGCGGGACCGCGGATCTCGGCCGGGTCGCCCATCCGGCCGAGCGGGACCACCGCGCTCCAGCCCCCAGGTTGGTCCTGAACGGCCCGGGGGCGATCGCGTACGAGTACGGCACGAACGGGTCGTTGCGCAGCCCGGCGGTGGAAGCGGTGACGACGATGCTGCCCGACCGCTGCCGCTTCGTCGACGCGCCGGATCCTAAGGATGCGAACGGAAAGCGCGCACTGTGACGGGACACAGACACGGGCGCGGTGAGCTGCGCCCCCGGCCACATTGCCAGCCCCTTTCGGCCTACTTACGCTGACTTTGTGGTCACCCTGGAACGCGGCCGAGAGGTCACGGACGCCGAATTGTCGCGGAGAGCCGACTGGATCAGGCTGCGGACGGTCGACCTGATCGCCCAGGCCGGCCTGGGCCATTACTCGAGCACATTCTCGTGCGCCGAGATTCTCGCGACGCTTTATTACCACGTACTGCGGCTGCGTCCGGACGAGCCGGACTGGCCGGACAGGGACAGGTTCCTGCTCGGCAAGGGGCACGTCGCCACCGGGCTGTGGCCGGTGCTCGCGGACCTCGGCTACTACCCGGCGGACTGGCTGGCCAGGTTCGGCAAGGTCGGCTCGCCGCTCAACGACCACCCGAACATGCGGCTCGCCCCCGGCATCGACTTCTCCTCCGGGTCGCTCGGGCACAACCTGTCGGTCGGCACCGGCATGGCCCTCGCCGGGCGGCTGTCCGGGCGGGACTACCGCACGTTCGTGCTTACCGGCGACGGCGAGCTGCAAGAGGGCCAGGTGTGGGAGGCGGCGATGGCCGCGTCCCACTACAAGCTCGGGAACCTGGTCGCGATCGTGGACGCGAACGGGTTCTCCGGCAGCGGCCCGACCTCGGCGGCGATGAACATCGAGCCGCTGGCGGAGCGCTTCGCGGCGTTCGGCTGGCTGGTCCGCGAGATCGGCGGCCACGATGTCAGGTCGCTGCGCGAGACCTTTGACAACCTCCCGGCCGCCGCCGCCGGCGACCGGCCAGTGTGCGTGATCGCCCGGACGAAGAAGGGCCACGGCGTCGACATGATGGAGAAGCAGCCGCAGGCCTGGCACCTCGGCCTGCTGAGCCCCGAGCAGCAGGCGGACGTGGTCGCCGAGATCACGGCGCGGATGGAGCTAGCGCGATGACCGCGCCAACGCGGCAGCCAACACAGAAGATGGTCGACGTCTTCAGCGACGTCGAGCGCGAGACCGCGCTCAAGGGCAACCCCGCCGGCTACGCGGTCACCGAACTCGCCGCGGCCGACCCGCGGATCCTTACGCTGACCGCCGACCTGTCCAACACGCTCGCCGAGTTCCGGGAGAAGATCCCCGAACGCTACATCGAACTCGGCATCGCCGAGACCAACTCGGTGTCGCTGGCCGCCGGCCTCGCGGCGTGCGGGTACGTGCCGTACATCTTCTCGATGGCGCCGTTCGGCGTGCTCAAGACCGCCGAGCAACTGCGCACCGACGTGGACTACAACCATCTGCCCGTACGGCTCGTCGGCCGGCTGTCGGGCCTGGCCATGGGCTACTTCGGCACCAGCCACTACGCGGTCGAGGACATCGCGATCGCGCGGACCCTGAACAACACGACCGTGACGGCCCCGGCGGACGCCCAGTCGGCGGTCGCGCTGCTGCGGGCGACCGCCACGCTGCCCGGCCCCGTCTATGTCCGGATCGCCGAGGCGCCGACGCCGGCGTACGTGTACCCGGACGCGCCGGCCTACGAGTACGGCAAGTGGCCGCGGCTGCGCGACGGCGGCGATGTCACGATCGCCGCGCACGGTATCGGCCTCGGGCTCGCCGTCGCCGCGGCTGACGCGCTCGCCGCGGACCACGGCGTCCAGGCCGAGGTGCTCGACGCCGCCTACCTCAAGCCGTTCGACGAAGCGACGCTGACCGCGAGCGCCGCCAGGACACGCAAGGTGCTGACCGTCGAGGACCACAGCGTGGTCGGGGGGCTCGGCACGATCGTCGCGGAGACCGTGGCCCGGCACAAGCTGACCGTGGACCTCGCCCAGGTGGCGCTGCCCGCGGGAGACCTGGAAACCGGCGTGCCCGCCGAACTCTACGAGTATTACGGCCTCACGGTCGCCGGCGTCACCCAGCGGGCGCTGGCCCTGGCAACGAAGCAACAAAAGTAACAGAAGTAACACAAGTAACACAGGCAGGAGACCACACAGTGCGCGAGCCGCTTCTCGACCCGACCGGAGACAGCGAACGGGAGATCAACACGACCCTGATGCCACGTCCGGGGTCGCTGCGCGGCCTGACCGTCGGCCTGCTCGAGAACACGAAGCCGAACGCCGTGCCCCTCCTCCAGGCCGTCGGCCGCGAGCTCACCGACCGGTACGGGGTGCGCGAGGTCCGGATGTTCCGCAAGGGGTACTTCGGGACGCCGGTCGAGGAGAACGTCATCCAGCAGATGCTGCGGAACTGTGACTTCGCCGTCGCCGGGATCGGCGATTGAGGCTCGTGCAGCGCGGCCAGTTTGGCCGACGGGATCGTGCTGGAGCGGGCCGGGATACCCGCCGTCAGCATCTGCACGGACGCGTTCAAGATCACGGCCGCGGCGATGGCGATGTCGCTCGGCTTCCCCGGCTACGAATACGTGACCGTGCCGCACCCGATCGCCAGCCGCACGGGACAAGAGCTCGTGGAAATGGCACGCGCGGTGGTGCCCGAGGTGCTGCGCATCCTGGGAGTTGATCACTAGGTGACTACCCGACCTGACGTGGACGCGGACGACCTGCGCCGCGCGATGGAGTACTACGCGGAACAAGGCTGGACCGACGGGCTGCCCGTCGTACCGGTGACCGAGAGCTACCTAGCGGAGTTCCTGGCGACGACGAGCCGCGATCCGTCCGCGGTCGTCATCCCGATGCCGCACCTGAACAGGAACCTCACCGTCCGCCTCGCCGCGCTGAACGCCGCGCTGGCCGGCTGCAAGCCCGAGTACTTCCCTGTGGTGCTCGCCGCGTGGGACGCGTTCCTCGCCGACGGCATGGTGAGCCGCGCGATCTGGCAGTCGACGACCGGGACCGCGCCGTTCGTGGTCGTGCACGGGCCGGTCCGGACCCGGATCGGGCTGAACTGCCGCGGCAACCTGTTCGGCTCGGGCTTCCGGCCGAACGCGACAATCGGCCGCGCGATCAGGCTCGGCGCGATCAACGCGTTCGGCCTGCGGCCGCACGTGCTCGACCAGGCGACGCAGGGCACTCCCGCCAAGTACTCGTGCTGCATCGGGGAGAACGAGGAGGACAGCCCGTGGCCCGGGCTGCACGCGGACAACGGGTTCGCCGCCGGCGACAGCGCCGTCACGGCGACCGTGATCCGCTCGGTGCTGCACATCGAGGCGCGGCACACGATGGTGCCCGAGCAGCTCGCGCATGACCTGGCCGACACGGTCTGCCGCACCGGCGCGCTGGTCCGGCCGACCGCCAGCGTGTTCGTCGTGCTCAACCCCGAGCACGCGCGGCTGCTCGACAAGGCGGGCTGGTCGAAGCGGGACCTGACCCAGGCGATCTTCGAGCGCGGAACGAAGACGTACCGGCAGCTCGCCGCCGCGGGCAAGGAGGCGATCGCGGCCGGCACCGGCTGGCGGCTGCCCGCGGACCACCCCGACGCGATCCCGCAGGAGGCGCCCGCCGACCCCGACACGCCGGTCCGGCTGCTCTCCGACCCGACCGCGGTCCGCGTCGTCGTCGCCGGCGCTCCCAACGCCGGGGTGTCTTCGGTAGTGGAGACCTTCGGCCGGCCCACCGGTCCGCCGGCTATCGCCAAAGTCGAAACACATTCCCCGTAACGGGCCCGATACCGTGACGAAGACGATCGCCGTGCCGAGCCGGCGGACGCCGGTGTACGGCGAATTCGACGTGGTCGTGGTTCGCGGACTCCTACATCGCCGACATCGCCCCCCAGATCGGCATCAGGGAGACACGCCGCATTATCGGCCCGTACCAGCTCACCGAGGACGATGTGCTCGACTGCGCCAGAACTGCAGCGCCGCCTCTAACGCGGCGGCGCCTTCCTCGGCCACGGCGAACCGGAGGCGGTCCGATGACGCAAGCGAGACTGCGCAGCAACTTCACGCCCGGCCGGGTCAGTGGCCAGAGCACAAGGACGAGGGGCACGACGCCTGCGGCCTGTGCGGGTCGGACGTGCACAGCCTGCAGGAGGGCCAGGCGGCGGACGGCCAGATCCGCGGGCACGAGTTCAGCGGGCGCGTGGTGGCGCTAGGCCGGGATGTGACGGGCTGGCGGGCCGGGCAGCCGGTCGCCGCCTCGCCACTCGGCTCGTGCGGGAAGTGCCGGATCTGCGCGCGCGGGCTGGCGGCGGGGATGCCGCCGTCCGAAGTGGCGGACAAGCTCGTGAACGCGATCAGGGGCGACGGGCTTTACCAGCTGACCGACCACGAGTGGGATCCGCAGATCGT
>DASZKN010000042.1:0-11432 GCA_035552855.1 Trebonia sp.
CCGCCGTCGACCTGACCAGGCTCGCGGGGCTGCCCCCGGTCGGCGTGCTCGCCGAGGTGGTCCGCGACGACGGGACGATGATGCGGCTGCCGGACCTGCGCGCCTTCGCCGACGAGCACGGGCTCGCGCTGATCACGATCGAGCAGCTCATCGAGTACCGGCGCCGGACCGAGCGTCAGGTCACGCGCGTGGCGATGACGAAGATCCCCAACCAGTACGGCACCTGGCGCGCGTACGGCTACCGCGGTGACGTCGACGGCGCCGAGCACATGGCGCTGGTCCTCGGTGACGTGGACGGCGGCGAGGACGTGCTGGCCAGGATCCATTCAGAGTGCCTGACCGGCGACGTCTTCCACTCCCAGCGCTGCGACTGCGGTGCGCAGCTCGACGCCGCCATGGCGGCCATTGCCGAGCGCGGCCGGGGCGTGGTGCTGTACCTGCGCGGCCACGAGGGGCGCGGCATCGGGCTGCTGAGTAAGCTGCAGGCCTACGAGCTGCAGGACGCCGGGGCCGACACGGTCGACGCCAACCTGGAACTCGGGCTGCCGGTGGACGCCCGCGAGTACTCGGTCGCGGCGCAGCTGCTCGCGGACCTCGGCGTCCGGTCGGTGCGGCTGCTCACCAACAACCCGGAGAAGGTGGACGGGCTCGCGCGGCACGGCTTCGGCGTGACGCGGGTTCCGCTGCCACCCCTGACGACGCCGTACAACCTGAGATACCTTACGGCTAAGCGGGATCGCCTTGGCCACCAGCTCGACATCCCGGACGGTGCCAGCGCCCCCGCCAACGACAGGCAGGCTGACCTGACGACCGACATAGCGACTGTCACGGGAGAGCGAGCCGGATGAGCGGAGCGGGGCGTCCCCAGCTCACGGCCGTGGACGCCGTTGACCTGACGCTGGCGATCGCCGGCACGCGCTGGCACCCGGAGATCACCGATTCCCTGGTGGACCGGGCCAGCGCGGCGGCGAAGGCCTGCGGCATCGAGGATCTCCTCGTGGTCCGGGTGGCCGGCGCGGTCGAACTGCCGGTCGTCGCGCAGGAACTGTCCCGGCACTACGACGCGGTCGTCTGCCTCGGCGCGGTCATCCGCGGCGGGACACCCCACTTCGAGTACGTCTGCGACGCGGTCACGGCCGGGCTGACCCGGGTAGCGCTCGACTCCGGGATTCCGGTCGGTAACGGCGTGCTAACGTGTAACACACTGCAGGAGGCCCTCGCCCGGGCCGGGCTTCCGGACAGCAGCGAGGACAAGGGATGGGAGGCGGTCGTGGCAGCACTCGACACCGCGCTCCTGCTGCGCTCGATCCGCTGCGGCCAGCCGCTGAATGACTCCGCGCGACATTAACAGCGTCGCGTAACCTCGCGTTTCATCTTCCCTGTTAGGGATAGGCGTATGCCATTTCGCGCCCCGAGGTCGCGCGGCGCTTACTCGTGCCCGAGACACCACTGCCCGTTCAGGAGCTTAAAAAATGCTTTCCCTCGTACTGCCGAAGGGCTCGCTGGAGCGCGCCACCCTCGACTTGTTCGACGCCGCCGACCTGACCGTGCGGCGCTCGTCCGACCGCGACTACCACGCGTCGATCGACGACCCGCGAATCGACCGGGTCCGGTTCCTGCGGCCGCAGGAGATCCCGTCCTACCTGGAGCGGGGCCTGTTCGACATCGGGATCACCGGCCGTGACTGGATCAGCGAGACCGAGGCGGAGGTCGTCTCGCTCGGCGAGCTGCAGTACTCCAAGGCCACGTCCAACCCGGTCCGGGTCGTGCTCGCCGTGCCGGAGAACGCGCCGTGGCGCAGCGCTGCCGACCTGCCCGAGGGCATCCGGATCTCGACCGAGTTCCCGTCGCTGACCAAGCGGTTCCTCGCCGAGCACGGCGTGAAGGCGATGGTCGTCCCGTCCTACGGGGCCACCGAGGCCAAAGTGCCGGACATCGTGGACGCGATCGTCGACCTGACCGAGACCGGCTCGTCGCTGCGCAAGAACGGCCTGCGCATCCTGGAGACGCTGCTCACCAGCTACACCGAGCTGGTCGCCTGCGGCGAGTCGCACGCGGACGCGGAGAAGCGCGCCGCGATGGACGACATCGCGCTGCTGCTGCGCGGCGCGATCAAGGCCCGCGGCAACACGCTGCTCAAGCTCAACGTGCCCGCCGACAAGCTCCCCGCGGTGTCGCGGATGCTGCCCGCGATGTCCTCGCCGACGGTCACCACGCTGGCTTCCGGCGACATGAACGCGATTGAGACCGTCGTGCCCAAGCGCGGCGTCAACACGCTCATCCCCGCGCTCAAGGCGGCGGGGGCGCAGGACATCCTGGAGATCCCGATCTCCAAGATCGTCGAGTAGCCCGGCCCGCCCGCGTGCCCGCTTGTCCGCGCGCCCGCACGGGCCTGCGAAACTTTGATCATGCGGACAATCCGGCGTAACACGGCACGCGTCCTTCCCGTCGACCGGGAGGGGCGCGTGCTGTTGCTGCACGGCTGGGATCCGGCGAAGCCGGACGACCCGTTCTGGTTCACGATCGGCGGCGCCGTTGACCCCGGCGAGACCCTGCGCCAGGCGGCAGCGCGCGAGCTGGGCGAAGAGGCGGGCATCACGCTGGACGAGGACCTCCTCGGCGAGCCGTTCAACGTCTCGGTCGCCGAGTTCACGTGGTCAGGCGTGCACTTCATCAACGACCAGACCTGTTTCGCGGTGCTCGTCGACCACGCCGAGGTGAGCTTCGACGGCCAGGAGGCGCTGGAACGGGCCACGATCGACAAGCACGGCTGGCTGCGCCCGGAAGACCTCGCGCACGCGCGGCCCGGCGATCCCGGCATCCCGGCGCTGATGCGGGCGGCCGTGGCCGCCGTCCGGCCCGGAGCGTTAACCTCGTAAAGAGCTGTCCCAGGTCCGATGACGCACCACGACGCACATTTCCGGAGCACCGCATGACGCAGACCCCGCCCTACCAGGTGACCGACCCAGCTACCGGCGAGGCCGGCCAGACGTTCCCGTTCGCCACCGACGACGAGGTCGAGCAGGCGCTGGCCAAGGCGACGGCCGCGTTCACGGAATGGCGCCAGCGCCCCGTTACCGAGCGCGCCGCGATCGTCGGGAAGGTCGCCGAGCTCTTCACCGAGCGCGCCGCCGAACTGGCCGCGCTGATCACCAGGGAGATGGGCAAACGGCCGAAGGCGGCGGCCGGCGAGGCCGAGTTCTGCACGGATATCTTCGGCTACTACGCCGACAACGGCCCCGAACTGCTTAAGGACAAGCCGCTGGCCGGCCATGACTCGGCGCGGGTGGAGTACCTCCCGGTGGGCCCGGTGCTCGGCATCATGCCGTGGAACTACCCGTACTATCAGGTCGCCCGGTTCGCCGCCCCGAACCTCGTCGCGGGCAACACGGTGCTGCTCAAGCACGCGGAGAACTGCCCGACCGCGGCGCTCGCCATCGCCCGGCTGATGGCGGACGCGGGCGTGCCCGAGGGCGTCTACGTGAACATCTTCGCGACCCACGAGCAGGTCGCCACGATGATCGCCGACAAGCGGCTGCGCGGCGTGTCGCTGACCGGGTCCGAGCGGGCGGGTGCCGCCGTCGCCGCGACGGCGGGCCGGAACCTGAAGAAGGTCGTCCTCGAGCTCGGCGGGTCCGACCCGTACATCGTCCTCGACACCGGCGACGTGGCGGACGCCGCGAAGACCGCGTGGGTCACCCGCATGGAGAACGTCGGGCAGGCCTGCAACTCCAACAAGCGGATGATCGTCATGGACGACATCTACGACGACTTCGTCGCCGCCCTGGTCAAGCGGGCCGCCGCGATGACGCCGCGCCAGCCTGGCGACGACTCCGGGCGCTCCTACAGCCCGATGGTCTCCCGCAAGGCGGCCGAGAACCTACTGGAACAGGTGCGGGACGCGGTCGGCAAGGGCGCGACCCTGCACGTGGGCGGGACGCTCGGCGACGGGGCGGGCGCCTACTTCGCCCCGGCGGTGCTGACCGGGGTCACGCCGGAGATGCGCGCGTACCGCGAGGAGCTGTTCGGGCCGGTCGCGGTCGTCTACAAGGTCAGCAGCGACGAGGAGGCCGTCGAGATCGCCAACGCGGTCGACTTCGGCCTCGGCGGCGCGGTGTTCGCCACCGACGAGGAGCGGGCGGCCAGGGTCGCCGAGCAGCTCGAGGTGGGCATGGCGAACGTGAACACGCCGGCGGGGGAGGGGGCCGACCTGCCGTTCGGCGGCACGAAGCGGTCCGGCTTCGGCCGCGAGCTCGGCCCGCTCGGCATCGACGAGTTCGTCAACAAGCGCCTGTTCTACGTGGAGAAGTGACGCTTCCCTCGCCCCGCCAGGAAGATTCACCGTCGCGCCGGAGTTGGCTTAAGCGTTAGCTAAAGCGGCTGTGGCAAGGGCTGTGGCAAGTCGCCTGGCGGCCGCAGTAGCGTGGTAGGCAAGCGACACTTTGAGGTTGAGGCCGTGCGAGACATCCTGAACACGATCACCAAGTGGTGGGAGGCCGGCGAGACGTTCGGCCTGGCGACGGTCGTGCGGACGTTCCGCAGCGCGCCGCGCGACCCCGGCGCCGCGCTGGCCGTCGGGCGTGACGGCGAGGTCATCGGCAGCGTCTCGGGCGGGTGCGTCGAGGGCGCGGTCTACGAGCTGGCCACCGAGGTGGCGGGCAGCGGCGAGCCCGTGCTCGAGACCTACGGCGTGAGCGACGACGACGCGTTCGCCGTCGGCCTGACCTGCGGCGGCATCCTCGACATCCTCGTCGAGCCGATCAATAAGACGACGTTTCCCGAGCTCGGGCAGATAGCCACGGCGGTGGGTGGCGGCGAGCCCGTCGCGGTCGCGAGCGTGATCTCCGGGCCCGGCCGGACCGGCGCCCGCCGCGTCATCTGGGGTGATCCGGCCAAGCCGAGCACCGGCAGCCTCGGCGCCGGCGACCGGCTTGACGCCGCCGTCGACGACGACGTGCGCGGCATGCTCGCCCAGGGCATCACCGGCGTCCGCCGCTACGGCGAGCACGGCGAACGGCGCGGCGACGAGCTCGCGGTGTTCGTGAGCTCGTTCGCGCCCGCGCCGGACATGTACGTGTTCGGCGCCATCGACTTCGCGGCCGCCGTCGCCCGGGTCGGGAAGTTCCTCGGCTACCGCGTGACCGTGTGCGACGCCCGGCCGGTCTTCGCGACGCGGTCCCGGTTCCCCGACGCGGACGAGGTCGTCGTCGACTGGCCGCACCGGTTCCTGGCCGCGGCCGAGGTGGACGCCCGCACGGTGATCGCCGTCCTCACCCACGATCCGAAGTTCGACGTGCCCGTCCTCGAGGTCGCGCTGCGCACCCCGGCCGGCTACATCGGCGCGATGGGCTCGCGCCGGACCCACGAGGACCGGCTCGAGCGGCTGCGCGCGGTCGGCATGACCGAAGCGGAGCTCGCCCGGCTGCGCTCCCCGATCGGCCTTGACCTCGGCGCCCGGACCCCGGAAGAGACGGCCGTCTCCATCGCCGCCGAGCTCATCCAGCTCCGGTGGGGCGGCACGGGCCGCGCGCTCACCTCGACCGCGGGCCGCATCCACCACGAGTCGCAGCCCGCCTGAGGTGCTCAGCGGCGGCGCCCGCCACCGCCACCGCCCCTGCCGCGGCGCGTGCCCCCGCCCCCGCTCGTGATCAGGCGGGCCGGGTACGTCTTGCCGCCCGCCCGCACGGTCAGCGGCGCGAAGCCGCCGCGGCCGGACCCGCCGATCGCCACCGACGCCGAGGAGGTGCCCGACGTCCGCGAGAGCCGCAGGTCACGGTTCGGGTTGGCGATGGACCAGGAAAGTGACCCGCCGCGCACGGTGACGGTGAACATGCCCACCCAGCCCCAGCGGCTGGGCCACATCTGCACGGACGAGGGGACGCTGATCGTCGCCCTGGCAGGCGGCGGTGTCGTCGGCTTGGCCGGGCGCGTGGCCGGGCTGCCTGGCGGCGCTCCGGCCGGGACGGCCGGCGCGGTGGCGGCGGGCGGCGGCGCGGCCGCGTAGGTGGCGGCCGGCGAGTCCGGTGCCGAGGGATCCGCGGCCGCCGACGGGCGGGCGGGCCGGCGGGGCGCACCGGTCGCGGTCTGGCTCGGCGTCCCGGCCGCGGGCGGCCCGCCGGTCCCGGCCGCCGGGGCGCCGCTTGAGTCCCCGGTCAAACCGGCCTGACCGCCGCCGGCCGCGGTCCGCGCGTGCTGGCCGGCCCCCAGGGACGCGATGACCGCGATCACCGCGACGGCGGCGGCGACGCTCAGCCCGGCGACGGCGCGCCGCCGCCGCGAGCCGCCGGACCCGCTGCTCCCCGCCGGCCGGGCCGCTGGAAAACCGTCTTTCCTGAACGCGCCCTTGTGTCTCGCCGCCGTTTCCCTGGCCGCGGTCGCCTCAGGACCGGCGTCGTAGCCGGCGTCGAGCACCTGATCGCGGATCACGCCGGTGGTGGCCGCCGCCCGCCGCGCTGTCTCCGCCGTCACGGCCGCGCCGAGCAGCGCGCCGGGCGTCAGGCTCAGCAGCGTCGCCGGTCGCAGTTCCTGCCGCTGGCGGGCGGAACAGACCGCGCAGTGCTGTACGTGCTGGCCGATCCTGCGAACGAGCGGGACGGTCAGGTGTCCGTCCCAGTTGCCCAGCCGGCTGCGGAGGGCCGCGCAGTCGGGGCGCGCGGCCCGCGCCGTGTGCAGCGCCACGGCCGAGCGTTCCAGCCGGTCGCGGGCGAGCGAGAACAGCGTGAGCGCGTCGTCGGACGGGACGCCGAGGACCGCCGCGATCTCCGCCACCTCGAGCCCGTGCCACACCATGCCGATGATGTCGCGATCCGCCGGGGTGAGGCCGCGCAGCGCGGCGCGCAGCAGCGCGCGGTCGGCGTCGCCGTCCGCGGTGTCGTCATGCGCGGTGTCGTCATGCGCGGTGTCGTCATGCGCGGAGTCGTCATGCGCGGAGTCGTCATGCCCGGCGTGCAAGGCGGACGCCGCCTCACCCGCCGTGATCAGGCGCAGGCATTCGTTGCGGGCAAGCGCGTACAGCCAGGCGCGCAGCGCGGCCGGGTCCGCGGGCCCGGCCTCCGGGGCGGCCGCGACGAGAAAGGTGGCTTCCAGGGCGTCGACCGCGTCGGCCGGCTCACGCAACAGGAAGCGGGCATAGGCATACAGCGAGTCCGCGTATCGGTCGTAGGCCGCACTGAGTTCCGTCTGCCGCACGCGCCCACGCTAGCGGTAACGACGGAAACCTGTGGAGCTTAATGCGCACACTGTTGCCATTTTGCGCCAGTCCGCCCGCCTTCCCGCCGCCGTCGGCCGCGGTCACCTGCCCCTGCCCCTGCCCGGCGTAACGTGGGTGCGTGACGACGCGAATAGCGGGGATACTGCTGGCCGCCGGGAGCGGGTCGCGGCTCGGCCAGCCCAAGGCGCTTGTCTCGTTCGGCGGGCAGACCCTGGCCGAACGCGGCGTGGCGCTGCTCAAAGACGGCGGCGCGGACCCGGTGATTGTCGTGTCCGGCGCGGCGCCGGTCTCGGTCGCCGGGGCGCGCACCGTATACAACCCCGGCTGGCACACCGGGATGGGCTCCTCGCTGACGGCCGGGCTGCGCGCGCTGGACGCTGACGGGGCGGCGCCCCGGGCGGCGGTGATCGCGCTGGCCGACCAGCCGCTGGTCGGCGCCGGGGCCGTGCGGCGCCTGATCGCCGCGTACGCCGACGGCGCGACCGTCGCGGTCGCGGCCTACGACGGCAAGCCGCGCAACCCGGTGCTGATCGCCCGCGAGCACTGGTCCGCCGTGCTGGAACTGGCGACCGGGGACGCCGGCGCGCGGCCGTTCCTGCGCGCCCGCCCGGACCTCGTGACGGTCGTCGAATGCGGCGACACCGGGCGCCCGGACGACGTGGACACCGCGGCGGACCTGGCGCGGATCACTCGCTGGGCGGAAAGCTCCTGATTCCCCACCGGCACGTCACGGACTCGCCCGGATCGAGGACGATGAGGTCGGTGCCGCTCACGAACGCGTTGGGCGGGCAGGTCATCGGCTCGACCGCGAGCGCGGTGCGGCTCATCGCGGGCTCGAGCGGGTCTCCGGTGAAGACCTGCAGCCAGCGGTAGGCGGCGTCGGCCCAGAGTCCGGTGCCCCGGCCGCCCGCGCGGAGCCGGACCCAGGCCATGCCGTCCGCATCGCGGCGCAGGCCGGTGAAGCCGTGATCGAGCTTGGTGGCGCCGATCGCGCGGGCGGTGCGGAAGTCGAATTCCGACCCCGTGACGTCCCGCGGTTCGCCGGCGGGGATCCCGCGGTCGTCGACGGGCAGCCACCGCTCCGCGGGCAGCGCGAGCGTCACGTCGTCTACGGCCGGCGTCGCCACGGTCAGGTACGGGTGCTGCCCGGTGCCCCAGGGCGCGCGCTGGCTGCCCTTGTTCGCGGCGGTGACGGTCACGTGCAGCCCGGACCCGGTTTCGAGCCGGTAGGTGACGTCGGTCTGGACCGCGAACGGATAGCCGATCTGGCCGAGCGGCGCGCAGCGCAGCGTCACCTCGCCCGGCTCGTGCGCGACGCGCGTCCAGGGCATCCAGCGGGTCAGGCCGTGGATCGCGTTGCCGCGAGCGGGCTCGGACAGCGGCAGGTGATGCGTGGCACCGCCGAACTCGTAAGTGCCGCCGTCGATCCGGTTCGGCCACGGGGTGAGCAGCTGCCCGGCTCCGTGCGGCGCGAGTTCGTCGGCGTCGTACCCGATGACCAGCGGGGTGCCGTCGTGGGTGAGTGCCCGTAGGCCGCCGCCGAGTTCGGTCACGCTGGCCCGGTAGCCGCCAGCCTCGATCTCGTACTGTGCCCCAGTGAGCGGGATCGTCATGCCGATCAGAATACGTACCGCCGGCCGCTTCCCGCCCCCAGGGTCCCAAACCCGCGCCCGCGTCTCGTGCTTACCCGGCGCCCGCCAGGGCCGGGCCTCACCAGCCCCGCCGGTCCCAGCAACGCGAAGACTTTATTTACTGGGTTAATTTGGAGTGCTATGTACACGCCAAACTTACCCATTGTTTGAAGGCTTCGCACTATCTGTCACGCCAGCCTCGATCGCATCAGGAGCCGCAGCCAGGTGACCCCGCGCGGTCCGGCGCCCGCGAGAACCGGCTCGCCGCGGGCGCGAACACGCCGGGTCCGCACTCGACACGCTGTAGGCAGGCGGCCGCGGCGGTAGCGACGCCGGCTAGCCCTGACGGTTCGGGCTCGGTATCGCCGTTCTTTTAGCTCATAATCGCGATATGAGGTATTCGCGATAAATAAGTAGCGATTGGGATCAATGCGAGTTGTGGTTAATTTGGTACTTAAAACATTCGCGACGGCCTGCTGTCCTGCGGGTTCGTGGTCTCGCGCAGTGATAATGGCCGACTGATCCGGTTATATGGGCCGGCGGGGCTGCTTGGGGAGCGGGGGACCGTCAGCCCCGCCGGCTATTAAAACTTTAGCGGTATCTATGCGGTTCGTGCGACCTTTTGCGCCGTTTCGTTGACCCTTAAGCCTTCCGAAATAGTTGCGCGACGCGGTCGGCCGCACCGGAGCGTACTGGTGAGTAACCAGGTCAGCCGCGTTTAGGCGTGAGCCGCCCGTTCCGGAGCGCCTCGGCGGCCAGCACGCCGAACAGGTAGAAATAAGCCGCTTCCTCATCTTCGAAGAAGCGCACTTCGTGCCGGGCGTCCTCGGCGCAGCTGAAAACCTCGTAGCCGCCGTCGGTCTTGAACAAGCACATCGCCCCGGTGACCTCCTCGTCCACGGCATACGCGGACCGGGGGATGTCTGCCATGTCGACCAGGTCCGCGAAGACCGCGGACATCGCGAGCCGCGGCTTGCGCGCGGCTCGCCGGCCACGGACGGCACCGCCCGGGTTCCGGGCCGGTGCGTCGAACGCGGGAAGCGGTCCCGTGGTCTCGCGGGCCGCTGACGTGGCGGCCGGCGCCCCGGCGCCCGCCGGTTCCGGCGTGGTAGCCGGGCCTGGCGCGCCGGTTGGAGCCGCGGTGGCGGGGGCTGAGGTGGCAGCCGGGGCCGGCTGAGCCGGAGCGGCGGAGACCGCAGGCGCGGCCAGGGTCAGCGGAGCGGCTGGAGCCGACGGGGCGAATGCCGTCGGCGCGGCCAGTGTGACCGGCGTGTCCAGCGGGGCGACCGTGGTGAACGAGGCTTCGCCGACCGCCGGGCCGCTCGGCACGACCGGGATGTTCGGAGCCGTGGGCGCGCCGGGCGAGGCGGCCGGCGCGGGCGCTGGCTGGGCGGTCAGCGGCTGGGCGGTCAGCGGCTGAACCGGTGCCCGCTGCGGCGTGATGGTGGGCTGGACGGGCGCGGCCGGGAATCGCGCGAGGCTCGCGGGCTGTACCGGTGCGGGCTGGGCCGGGGCGGTCGCGACGCCCGGTGCCGCCGTCGGCGCCGCGAGCGGCCACGGCTGCGGTCCCGTGTACTGGGACTGGGCCGCGGGGGAGCCGTTATCCTGCTGCTGTGCCGCGGGCGGGAGGGACGCGAGCGGCACCGCCCCGTTCGGCGGATACGGAGCGCCGTTCGCCGCGGTGGCCCCGTTCAGGTATGTGACGGCGCCGTTGGGCGTGGCGGCGCCGTTGGCTGACCCCGGGCCGGGATACATCGCGGCCGGGTCGTAAGGCACGGTGCTGCCGAAGGCGCCCCCGTTCTGAGCGGCCCCGTTCTGGATAGCGCCGTTCTGGTACGGGGCGAAGTTCGCCGGCCTGCTGCCCGCGGCCTGCTGGTTCGCGGTCTCGGGCTGGTACCCCGCATACCAGGTGCCGTTGCCGTCGGCCGGAGACCCGTGCCAGGCCGCGGCCGTCGCCGGCTGCTGTGGTGGCCCAGCCGGCGCCGGTTGTGTCTGCGGTGCGGACGGAGCTGACGGTGCGGCGGGCAACCCGAGTGGCGCGCGCTGCATCCCTGGCACGGCGAGGCCGGCGGGACCGGCATAACCGGCGGGAGCCGTGTAACGCGCGGGACCGGAGTATCCACCCGATCCGGCGTACCCAGAAGCGCCGCCGCCGGGTCCGCTCGGGGCGCCGGACCCCTGCGGCATGCCATACGCCTGCGGCATCCCGGCTCCGGCGGGCATTCCCGGCCCAGCCTGCTGCCCGAAACCAGGTCCAGGACCAGCGCCAGGCCCGGCACCAGCACCGTTCTGCGCCCCGAGGCCGCCCGGCCTACCGGGACCGGCCGGCGAGCCAGGCCCGCCCGCCATCCCCTGCCCGACGGCGCCGCCAGGACCGGCCGACGCCAGCGGGCTGCCCGGCGGCTGCGCGCCGAACCCGCCCGGCCCAGGCCCGCCCGGCCCAGCAGCACCACCAGGCCCGCTGGGACCGCCAGCACCACCAGGACCACCAGGACCGGGAGCACCCGCGCCCATCGCGGCGGGAGCGGCGCCCAGCGCCGGCCGGCCGCCGGCCCCTCCGCCGGCCCCTCCGCCGGCCGGGCCGCGGCCCG
>DASZKN010000043.1:0-2760 GCA_035552855.1 Trebonia sp.
GCGAAGCCGGCGGCCGCCGGGTGACCGCCGCCGCCGAGCCGGGCAAGGGCGCGGGCCAGGTCCACTGCGCCCTTGGACCGGGCCGACGCCCGCCAGATGCCGCCGTCGTCCTCCTTGAGGACGACGGCGACCTCGGCCTCATCGGTGCGGCGGACCACGTCGATGACCGGCTCGATCGCGTCGTACCCCAGGCCGTGCGCGGCGCGGTCCGAGCGGGTGACCGTGGTCCAGACCAGCCCGCGGCCGCCCGCCCCGGCCGGCTCGAGCACCGCCCGCGCGAGCGCGGCGGATAGCACGGGCAGGTAGCCGAACGGCGCCCGGTCCCACAGCTGGTAGCCGACCGCCCCGGCGTCGATGCCGGTTCCCAGCAGCCGCGCGGCGAGCCGGTGCACCGCCGGGGTGGTGGACGCGAACTTGAACGACCCGGTGTCCGTGGCCAGCCCGGCATACAGGCAGAGCGCGATCGGCCTGGTCAGCGGCACGCCGAGCTGGTCGATCAGCTCGCAGGCGAGCACGGCGGTCGCGGCCGCGCCCGGGTCCACGAGGTCGATGGTGCCGTAACCGGGGTTCGACGCGTGGTGGTCGATGACGATCAGCTCAGCGGCCTCGGCCGCCCGCGGCTCGTGCAGGCCGAGCCGGGACGGGCTGGACGCGTCGAACGTCACCATGACCTGCGGCTTCGCCGGACAGTCGTCCGGCGGGCTGAGCAGGTCAAGGCCGGGAAGGAACTGCAGGTTGCGCGGCACGTGCGGCAGTGCGTCGCCCGGCTCGTCGCCCACCGATGCGACGACCCGCCGGCCCGGCAGCAGGGCGTGGGCGACCGCGAGCATCGAGCCCAGCGCGTCGGCGTCGGGGAAGATGTGACAGGCAAGGCAGACCTGGTCGGCGGACGCGACGGCTTTGGCGGCCCGCGCCCAGTCGGTCTTCCCCGGCGCCACGGTGCCGCTCATTCTGCGCTGTCCCGGTAGGGGTCCGGGTCGCCGGCCGGTACCGCCCCCTCGCGGGCGCGGGCCAGCTCCGCGTCCGCCTCGCGGGCGCGGTCCAGCAGTTCCTCGACGTGCCGGGCGTTCTCCGGCACCGTGTCGGCCTCGAACGCCAGCGACGGGGTGTGCCGGAGGCCGGTTTGCCGCCCGACCTCCGTGCGGATCACGCCGGTCGCGCTCTCCAGCGCGGTGGCGGTCGCGTGGCGCTCCTCGTCCGGCCCGTAGACCGTGTAGTAGACGGTGGCCTCCCGCAGGTCGTTGGTCACGCGCGCACCGGTGACGGTAACGAAGCCGAGGCGGGGATCCTTGATCCGCCGCTCCAGCATCTCGGCGACGATCTGGGCGATCCGGTCGGCCAGCTTGCGCGCCCGCGGGGCGTCCATGGTCAGTCACTCCTCCTCGGTGAACAGCCGCTGCCGTGCGGACAGCAGTTCCATCTCGGGACGCGCGGCGGCGAGGCGCTCGCAGGCCGCGAGGACCTCCGCGGCGTGCGCCGCCGTGGAGGACACCACCGCGACGCCGATCTCCGCCCGGCGGTGCAGGTGGAGGTGGCCGGTTTCGGCGACGGACACGCACGGGTGCCGCCGCCGCAACTCGGCCACTAGTGGCCTGACCGCCGAACGCTTCTGCTTCAGCGACCGCACGTCGCCGAGCAGCAGATCCAGCGTCAGCGCGCCGACGTACATGCGCCTGCGAATTCCTGGCCGCTAGGGGGTTTCCCTCCTGGGAACCACTGTCAGGTGCGCGACTTCTCGCGCATCTCGAAGGTTTCGATCACGTCCTCGATCTTGATGTCGTTGTAGCCGAGGCCGATGCCGCACTCGAAGCCTTCCCGCACCTCGGTGGCGTCCTCCTTGAACCGCCGCAGCGAATGGACGCTCAGGTTGTCGGCCACCACGACGCTGTCCCGGATCAGCCGCGCCCGGCTGTTCCGGTTGATGGTGCCGGAGCGCACGATGCAGCCGGCGATGTTCCCGGCTCGCGGAACGCGGAAGATCTCGCGGATCTCGGCGGTGCCGAGCTGGACCTCCTCGTACTCGGGCTTGAGCATGCCCTTGAGCGCGGCCTCGATCTCGTCGATCGCCTGGTAAATGACCGTGTAGTAGCGGATGTCGACGCCCTCACGCTGGGCGAGCTCGCCGACCCGTTCGGCTGGGCGGACGTTGAAACCGATGATCACGGCGTCCGACGCGATCGCGAGGTTCACGTCGTCCTGGGTGATCGCGCCGACCCCACGGGCGATCACGCGCAGGCTGACCTCGTCGCCGACGTCGAGCTTGAGCAGGCCGTCCTCCAGCGCCTCCACCGAGCCGGACACGTCGCCCTTGATGATGAGCAGCAGTTCCTGCCGCTCGCCAGCCTTGAGCGCGGTCTCGAGGTCCTCCAGTGTGACCCGGCGGCGGCGCTGCGCGAACTGCGCGTTGCGCTCACGCGCCTCGCGCCGTTCGGCGATCTGGCGGGCCACTCTGTCATCGGGGACGACGAGGAACTTGTCGCCGGCACCGGGAACGGTGGCGAGGCCGAGCACCTGGACCGGGCGGGACGGCGGCGCATCGTCGACGGGGTCGCCGTTCTCGTCGAGCATCGCCCGGACCCGGCCGTATGCGTCACCGCAGACGATCGAGTCGCTCACCCGCAGCGTGCCGCGCTGCACCAGCACGGTCGCGACCGGGCCGCGGCCGCGGTCCAGGTGCGCCTCGATCGCGACGCCCTGTGCCGGCTGGTCCGGGTTGGCGCGCAGGTCCAGCTCGGCGTCGGCGGTCAGGATGACCGCCTC
>DASZKN010000044.1:0-3641 GCA_035552855.1 Trebonia sp.
AGCGCGGTGACTTCCCAGGGCGTGCCCGCGTTGAACCGGTGCCCGGCCCCGCGCACCCGGATGACCGGCTCGCCGGTCGTGCCGGGTGCGACGGGCGCGTTCGCGAGCGTCGTGACACGGTGCTGTACCGGCTGGCCGCCGTCATGGCCGACGGTGGCCGGGTCGACGAGCCGGCCCGCGGCGAGGCCGATGACGCGGTCGGCCCGCGCCGCTTCCGCCGGGTCGTGCGTGACGTGCACGACGGCGGTGCCCGTCCTGCCCGGGAGCGCCGCCAGGAGCGCGAGGACCTCGGCGCGGCCAGCCGCATCGAGCATTGACGTCGACTCATCCGAGATCAGCAGGGCAGGACGCCTGGCCAGGGCGGCGGCGATGGCCAGCCGCTGCAGCTGCCCGCCGGACAGGGAGTCGGTGCTCGCGGCGGCTAGGCCGCCGAGGCCCACGCGAGCGAGGAGGGCGTCCACGTCAAACGGATAGCCGGGCGGCAGCCCCCAGCGCAGGTCCGCGGCGACGGTGCTCCCGATCACGTGCGTCTCGGCCCGCTGCGTCACGATCGCCGTGCCGCCGGGCAGCCCGAGCCCGACCCGGCCAGGACGGCGGACCCGGCCGCTCGTGGGCGAAGCGCCGGCCAGCAGCGACACCAGGGTGGACTTCCCGGCCCCGTTGGGGCCGACGATCGCGACGAACTCTCCGGGCGAAATCGTCAGGTTGACGTCCGTCAGCGCGCCTCGCCCGGATGCTCCGGAGTGGTGGTAACCGGCACCAGCGAGCTCAAGCGGCAGCGGCGCGACGGCACCGCCAAGCGCGGCGTCTGAGCGCGTGGCGTGGTCGAGCGGGTCATTGTGCGCGAGCCACTGGACCCGGCGCCCGACCCCGGCCACGAGCAGATTGGTGAGGAGCATCCCGGCCGGCACGCCGACGAGGACGAGAACCGCCACAGCCGCCGGCCAGTCGGCGAGGAGCGTGTCGCCGGTGCCTTCCGCGGCATGCCAGGCCGGCCCGAGGGCCTGGACGGATCCGACGGCCCGCCCGGCGCCCATGGCAGTGGCGCGCAGCGAGCCGAATGCCAGGCTGCGCGCGCTCGAGAACAGGTAAAGCACGCCAACGACCACGACCGCCGACACCGGTGCGAGGGCAGCGGCGGCCAGGGCCACGGCGCCTGGTCCGAAGCCCCGACGGCGGATGATCCCGCAGAGGCCCCCGGACACGGCGCACCCGGCGACCACCAGGGTGGCGGTCGCGCCGGCGACAAGGAACGCGGCGAACGCCGCCGCCACCGCCGCCGCGACAACCGCGCGCGCCCGGTTCCGGATGCCGACGACCGCGAACGGAACCACCGAGAGCACTTCGATCGCGCCCAGATGGGGCAGGAACGCGCCGACCGACACGATGACCACCGCGAGGGCCGCGAACACGCCCGCGTTCGCGATCTCCACCGGACGCAGAGCACCGCGCGGGCGCGGCTCGGCGGCGGCCTCTGATCTCGCTGGAGACACCACCGAACGTACTGCCGAGCGCGTCGACACCCGTGCTGCCTCTCTTTGGTTTAACGCTCAGCGTTAAGCGGCCGGAACCCTTACCGCCGGCGGTCCCGGGACGAGTACCCGGCTTCCTCGCGGGCAGCGGAGCGGTCGCCGGGAACCTGTCCGGGATCGCCGCCGGCCGGGTCGCGCCTGCCGCGGCGGACGCGCACGACGATGGCGGCCGCGATGGCGATGACCGCGATGCCCGCGATGACGTAAGTCGGGCCGTGGAAGCCGTTGGCCACGCTCTGCCAGTTGGCGCCAAGCTCGTAGCCCGCGATGCCCAGCGCCGCCGTCCAGGGGATGCAGCCGATCGTCGTATAGACGCCGAACCGGACAGCCGGCATGGCGGCGAACCCCGCGGGCAGCGAGATGAACGTGCGGACGACCGGGATGACGCGGCCGACCAGCACCGCGAGCGTGCCGCGGCGCTCGAACCAGGCGGCGGCGCGGTCGATCTCGTGCTCACGGATCCCGACGCGGCGGCCCCACCGGCGGACGGCCGCCTGGCCGGCGTACTTGCCGACCGCCCACGCGATGTAGCTGCCCGCGACGTTGCCGAGGACTCCCGCGACGATGATCCCGGCGAGCGAGGGGTGCGACCCCGCTACCGCCCCCGCGGCGAGCGCGCCGCCGAACAGCATGATCACCTCAGAGGGCACCGGGATGCAGGCGGACTCGATGAGCATGAGCGCGAAAATCGCCACGTACCCGTACTGGCTGATGAGGTGCTGCACAGGCTGTTCCCTTCCTGGAGCCAGCGATCATTTTCTACATCATTGTAGAAGATGATCGGCGGCGCCGCCGCTCAGCCGACAATAGCTACTACGTATCTGTAGAGGCTCTCAGAGCGTTCCCTTGTCGTGCAGCCGTCCGTCGCCCGGCCGCACCGCCGGAAAGTCCCGTCGTTCGCGGCACCACGTTCAGTCCGCTATCGGATGGTCGCCGCTGCCCCGGCCGCGGCCGGAACGCGACGTCAGCCGGCGCGCGTACGGCTGGACGGCGGGGAGGGCGAGCAGGCCGGCGACGACAAAGGCGGCCGCCAGGGCGCACAGGATGCTACCCAGCACGTCCAGCGGGTAGTGGTCGCCGAGGTAGACCCGGCTGGCCGCGACCGCGACCGCGTATAGCACTCCGAGCACGGCAACGACCGCGCGCCACGCGAGGGGTGTGACGATGACGACGAGGGAGACGGCCAGCACGGCGGCGGTGGTGGCGTGACCGCTGGGGAACGAGGGAGTGTGGTCGGCGGCCATCGCCTGCACAGAAATTGGCGGCCGGTGCTCGTTGATCAGCTTCTTTCCGACTTCGGCGAGCGCGAAGGCCCCGGCGAACATGCACAGCACGCGAACCGCGTCCAGCCGACGGCGCAGGAGCCAGAGGATCACCGGCAGGGCGATCAGGAGGCCGACCCCGACGGTCTCCGGGGTGGCGATCGTGGTGAAGAATTTCGCGACCGCGGTCAGCGCGCCCGTGCGGTCATGAACGAGATCCTCGTCGGCTCGCAGGTCCAGGCGGCCTACCGGGCCGGTCTTCGCAACCTCGCCCAGCACCAGCACCAGCACGCACAGCCCGGCCCCGGTCAGCAGCCAGGCCAGGCCGGGGCGGTGCGCCGCGACGTGGCCGCCCGGCGGTGGCTGGGTCCTCTGGCCCCGCGGCCGGTGCGTATACGGCTGGGTCAACTGGTCGTCGGGACGGGCATGACGGGGCATAGGCGGCCTGTCTTCCTGCTGGCGCGAGCCGAATCTACAATTATGTAGAAGATTACCCGAACCAATCCGTGAGGTGAACAGGCGCCGACCCCAAAGCTGCCGCTGGCGCGCGGCCGAAGTCGGGGGATGCGGCGCGGCCTGCGCCCGGCGGGCAGTCACCCCGGTGCCGGCGGTGTCACGTACCGGTTCAATCACGACTCCCGCCGGCGACCTAGGCGAGGGTCGCCGAGCCCGATCGCGAAGGTGTACTAAGCAGAGAATCTTAAATAACTTAGTTTATAGTCGTTCTGGTCTAGGGTTCGTGCTATGAGCGTGAGCTTGCGGACCATGCCGGAACCTGAGCGGGAGCAGCGCGAGGCCGAGATCGCGGGCAAGTGGGCGGATGCGTCGCCGCACCTGGACGAGCGGG
>DASZKN010000045.1:0-29221 GCA_035552855.1 Trebonia sp.
AACCTGTCATCTGACCGGCGCGTCCCACTTCTACGGCGGCATCTCTCTCCGCGCTAGTCAGGGGTTCCGTCACCTGCTGGTAGGGCGCCGAGCCAGTTCTTCTTGCCGGGCCGTGCCTTTGATAAACATGACCTGCAACGGAGGGGGGCGATGTTGCTACCGTCAGTGTCAGTGGTCGTACCGGCGCTCAACGAGGAACGCAACATCTCACACGTCTTTGCCAAAATTCCGGCTGACGTTCATGAGGTGATTCTCGTCGATGGGCAGTCAGTGGACGGCACGGTAGAGACCGCGCGCAAGGTACGTCCCGACGTTAAAATCGTCTTTCAAACGCGCCGCGGCAAAGGGAATGCGCTGGCCTGCGGCTTCGAGGCGGCGACCGGTGATGTGATCGCGATGGTCGACGCGGACGGGTCCGCGGATCCTGGGGAGATACCGCGGTTCGTAGCCGCCCTGGTCGATGGTGCGGACTTCGCCAAGGGCACCAGGTTCTCCGCGGGGGGCGGGAGCGGCGATATCACGCGGCTGCGCAGGCTCGGCAATAAGGCGCTCACCGGTTTCTTCAACGCGTGCTATGGCCGTAAGTATTCTGATCTCTGTTACGGGTACAATGTCTTCTGGCGAAAGTGTGTACCCGCGTTCAACCTGGACGTGTCCTCCCCGTTGCGAGCAGGTGGCGGCCCGCTCTGGGGTGACGGCTTCGAAGTGGAAACGCTTATCCATGTACGTGCCGCCAAGGCAGGCCTTAAAGTTATCGAAGTGCCGAGCTATGAATATCCGCGGCTGTACGGAGCGAGCAATCTGAATGCGACGCGCGACGGGATCCGTGTCATGCGCACAATGCTCGCCGAAATGCAGAGATGGCACCGATCGGAAGATAAGCCGCAGCTCGCAGCCGCGCGGCCAAGCCATCCGCGTGAGGAATCGATCCTTAAATGACGGAATGCCATTCTCCCGCTACCCGGGTTCTTGTTATTGGCTCGGGATGGCACTTCACGTCCGGAATAAGTCACTATACATACCGGCTCGCGACTGAGCTCGCGGCGCGAGCCACCGTGAGCGCGCTGCTCATGCGGCGGCTGGTCCCGAAACGTTTGTACCCCGGCGCCAGCAGGGTTGGCGCCGGGGTGAACGACGCCGAGTACCCGGCCCACATACCGGTGTACGACGGTGTCGACTGGTACTGGGGCCGGTCCATGGCCGGTGCGCTCAAGTTCATCACCGGCCAGCGTCCGGATGTCGTCATCATCCAGTGGTGGACCGGCGCCGTGCTCCATAGCTATCTGCGGCTAGCCCGGCACGCCACCGCCCACGGGGCGCGGGTCATCCTGGAATGGCATGAAAGCCAGGACGTGGGTGAGGCGGCGATGCCGGGCACGCGCCGGTACGTCGGCACGCTCATGCCCCGCCTGCTGTCCCGCGTGGACGCCCACGTCGTCCATTCCGATTTCGACCTGCACGGGCTGACGGCGGCCTACTCGCTGGGAGACGCACCCGTACGTGTCATCCCGCACGGGCCTTACGATCACCTCGCGCGGCCGGCGGAGGCGCCGGGCACGGCGGGGACAGCGGCCGGGACGGCGGCGGCCGGCGAGCCGTTCCGCCTGCTCTATCTCGGCGTCGTGCGTCCCTTCAAAGGCGTGGAAGACCTCGTCGAGGCGTTCAGCGGTCTCTCCCGGGAGCAGGCGGCGCGGTTCCGGCTGACTATCGTCGGGGAAACCTGGGAAGGCTGGACGGCGCCCGACGAGGCCATCGCCCGCAGTCCGCACGCGGACCTCATCGAGCGTGTCGGCCGGTACGTGACCGACACGGAGCTGGCCAGGTATTTCGGCCAGGCGGACGCTGTCGTCCTGCCCTATCACCGTTCCTCGGCGTCCGGCCCGCTGCACATCGCGATGAGTGCTGGTCTCCCGGTCGTCGTGACGGAGGTCGGCGGACTGGCCGAAGCCGTGGCCGGCTACCCCGGGGCGATGCTCGTGCCGCCGCGTGATCCGGCCGCCCTGCGGGCAGCGCTGCTGGGGCTGCCTGACCGCCGTGGCCACCGCTACGCCGACCCCCATTCCTGGCAGCGGACGGTCAGTTCTTATCTGTCGCTCATCGACGAGGTGCGCGGCGCGGCCGCGCCGGCCGCGTACTCCGGCGCCGGGGCGGGCAAGCAGTGAGGATCGCCCAGGTCGTCGCCTCCTACCACCCGCGCATCGGCGGGGTCGAGACTCACGTGCGTCGCATCGCGGAAGGCTGCGCCGTGGCGGGGGACGACGTGACCGTACTGACCCATCAGGCGCCCGGTCAGCCCGCCGAGGAAACGATCGGCCCGGTACGGGTGCTCCGGTTCCAGCTGACGCTACGGTCGCAGGTGTATCCGTTCTCGTGGCGCCTGTTCCGCTACCTGGGACAGCACGCGGCGGAGTACGACGTCGTGCACGCGCACAGCTATCACACGCTCGCGGGCCAGGCCGCGCCGCGGGCCGGGCTGCCGTTCGTCTTCACACCGCACTACCACGGCACGGGTCACACCCCGTTCGCGGCGGCGCTCCATCGCGTGTACCGGCCGTTCGGCGGTCGCCTGTTCACTTCGGCGGACGCGGTGATCTGCGTCTCGTCGGCCGAGCGGGCACTCATCGTCCGGGACTTCCCGCAGACCGCCAGCAAGGTAACGGTGATACCGAACGGCACGCAGGCGCGTGTCACAGCGGCTCGGGCCGCCGACACCACGGCGGGGACCCGGCGCCTCGTGCTTACGATCGGGCGCTTGGAGCGGTATAAGAATACCGATCTTGTCATCAGGGCGTTCCGGGCGCTGCCGTTCCGCGCCGAGCTGGTGATCGTCGGCGACGGAGCCGACAGGGCCCGGCTCGAGGAGATTGCCAGGTCCGGCGAGCCCGGCCACCCGGTTCGTTTCACCGGGGAAATCCCGGACGACGAGCTTGACGCGCTGCTCGCGACGGCGACGGTCGTGACCTCCGCCAGTCACCATGAAGCGTTCGGGCTAATCCTCGCGGACGGGCTGACCGCCGGCGCGCGCGTGGTGGCCTCCGCCATCCCGGCGCATCGCGAAGTCGGCATGCTGGCGGGGCCAGCGGCCCCGGTGACGTTCGTCGAGCCGGGGGATACCGCGGAGTTCACCGCGGCGCTGGCCGGCGCCCTGGACGCGGGACGGGTGCCGGCGGGGAGCGTGAGCATTCCGTCCTGGAGCGATGTCGCCGGGCGGACGCGCGATGTGTACGCCCGGGTGACGGCCGGCGGCCATGCCCGCCGAAGGGAGCTTGTGTGACCCTGGCATCAAACAGCGTCAAGATGACCGCGCCATGGCGCCAGAGCCGTCGTTCGCTGCCGGTGCTCGGCGACCGCACATCCCGGCCGCTCATCATCGCGCTCATCGCGGTGTGCGAGATCGCCGGCATCGCGGCGCTCGTCACCTCATACAGCATCGCGCTGACCACGGAAACCGGCGAGGCCGAATTCGTTTTTTTCTGGTCCGGCATACTGCTGACCGAACTGCCCGTGGCGGTGCTTATCGCACGCCGGGTCACTTCGGCGGTCGCCAGATCAGCCTTGCTGGTCCTGCTGGGCATTCTTTCCTACGCTCCCAAGCTGCTGCGCGACCCGGCCGGCCCCGACTTCCACGACGAGTTCGCGCACTGGCGTTCGACGTACAACATCCTCGCCACGGGAAAGCTCTTCCAGCCAGCCCAGGTCGTCACGATTATCTCGCGATACCCTGGCCTGCATTCGGCCACGGCGGCGCTTGTCAATATCACCGGGCTGGACATCTGGCAGGCGGCGACGCTGGTGCTGCTCACCATGCACGTATCCCTGCTGCTCGGGATATTCGCGCTCGCCCAGGCCACCGGGCTTAATTCCAGGGCGGCGGCCTTCGCGGCGATCGTTTACAGTTTCAACGCGTCGTTCTTGTACTTCGACGCCGAGTTCGGCTACGAGTCGATGGCGATCACGCTTGCGGTCTGGACGCTCGTCGCTTTCGTGCGGGCTCTCCGGGCCGCGCCGGGGCGCGAGAAGACGGCGTGGTGCCGCGTCACCGTGCTGTTGTCATTCGGGACGGTTGTTACCCACCACCTGACCTCGATTGACCTCACGCTGATCATGGCGCTGGTCTCGGTCACCCTCAGCGTGCCCGGGCTAGCCCGCCGGGACGACTGGGCCCGTACCGCCAGGACCGCGTGGGGTCTCACGCTGGTCATGGGACTGATGACAGGACTGTGGATCTTTTTCGTGGCGCCGGGAACCGTCGCTTACCTGTCGCCTTACCTGGGCACCGGCCTGACGGAACTGCTGCGGGCGGCCGGGGGATCTGGCGGCGGCCGGCAGCTTTTCCAGGCGTCGCTGTCGCCGTGGTGGGAACATGACGCCGCCTTCCTCGTCACGGTGGTAGCGCTCTTCCTGGTGGCGGGCGGCATCCTCCTCACGAGGAACCGGATCAGGCAGCGACTGCTGCCGTCCGGTCGCCCGCGAGCGCTGCTCGCCGCTTTCTGCCTGCTGGGGCTGGTGTACTTCCCGTCCACGCTCTTCATCCTGTCGCCCGCGGGCGCGGAGGGCGCGCGCCGTTCCTGGGCTGTCTCGTTCATCGGACTGGCGCTTGTCACCGGTCCGGTGGTGGTCTGGCTGATCGAATGGGCGGATCACCGGATCCACCTGCTCAGCCGGATCGGGGCCCGGGTGGGCCTGTCCGCTGTGATGGCGCTCTCGCTGGTCGGCGGCACCTCGGCGGGGCTGGACGCGTCGTACCGGTTTCCCGGGCCGTTCATGTACGGATCGGACACGCGCTCGGAGACGCCTGAGCTCGACGCGATGTCCCAGTGGTTCCTCGACCGGTTCGGGCCGGGGCACAACGTGGTGACCGATCGCTACACGGGCCTGGTGATCGCTTCGTTCGGCCTGCAGGACACGGCTAACCCTTCCGCCGGCTTCCCGGTTTACGATCTTTATCTCGATAAGCCGGGACAGCCAATAGGGCCGGCATTCCTGCTGCAGGAACTGGGCTCGTCCAATTATCTCTACCTCATCGTCGATAAACGGATGGCGGTTGACGCGCCGCAAGTAGGCGCCTATTTCGAGGGATACGAACCGCCGAACCTCGTCCTGCCTGACGGGCAGCCGGTTTTCCACGGCCTGCTGAGCAAATTCAACACGATCTCCTGGATGGACAAGGTTTTCGACTCCGACAACTACTCCGTCTACCGCATGAACCTGCCGGCCCCGGCCGGCCAGTACCAAAAGCGCGACGTCACGTTCCACGGGAAGCTGTCGGTGGGCCAGTGAACAGCATGGGTGATCGGACGAGGCAGGCCGGCGAGTGGTGGCGGGCCGCCTGGCCCTGCTGGCTGCTTGTCCTCTTCGTTGTGCTCGCGCTGGCCCGCCTGCTGCCGGCGGGTTATGTGCGCGCCGCCGTCGCGGTTCCGCTTTTCTGGACCGTGCCCGGCGCGCTGACATTCGGGGCCGCGTTCGGGAAGCGGCGAATCCCCGGTCTCACGTTCGGTTTCCTCGCCGTGCTGCTGAGCGTGATCTGGACGGCGTTCGCATCCCTGATGCTCTACGTCCTCGGCATCCTGATCACCGAGCTGAGCACCTACCTGTGCCTGCTGGTGGTCTGCGTACTGCTCGCGGCGGCCGCTCAGTACCGGCTGCGGCGTGACACATCCGCCGCGGATCAGCGGGCAGCCAGGCCAGCGGACCTGGGCGGGTTCGATCCGCTCGAGTTCCCTGACACCTCGCCCGTGTCCGGGCTCCCCGCCGCGGAGGCTGACCGGCCGCGCGGGCCGCGGGGCGCGTGCTACGTTTTCGGCGCGCTCGCGGGCGGTCTGGCCCTGCTGGCCGCGGGGACATACACCTATGTCCACCTACCGCATCCGAAGGCCGCCGGCTACACGTGGCTCGCCTGGTCGGGATCGCAGGTCAAAGGCGTCATCCCGGTCGGCGCGGCCGGCACCAGCCTGCCCTTCCAGATCCGGCGGGAAGAGCCGGGGACCGGCGCGTTCCGGCTGACGGCCGTGTGGACGGGATCGAGCGGAAAGCAGCACCCGCTGACCAAGCCCGAGACCGTCCGCGTAGGCGCGGACAAGACGGTCAGCGGCGCGCTGACCATCCCGGCGCCGCCCGGCGGGTGCACTTACCGCGTTGTGGTCACCCTGACCGAGACGGGACAGGGTCACCCGCGTACCTGGTCGGTCAACGCCGACGTCCGTAACGCCGCGCGGCGGCAGAACGCCTGCGCGTCGTTATGACATCGCTGAGTGTGCCCATTGAGCGCGCCCGTGGCTATCTGAACGTGGTGCGGTCGGACAGCCTCGTCCGCAACAGCGTTTACATGATGACGTCCACCGTCGTCACGGCCGGCCTTGGCTACATCTTCTGGATCGCCACCGCGCACACCTTTACGAGCGCCCAGGTCGGGATTGGCAGCGCTGTCATATCCCTCTGCTCGACGGTTGCCTTGCTTACGTACCTCGGGTCCTGGGCGACGCTTATCGAGCGCCTGCACGCGTACGAGCGGACCAGGATGTGGACGTCGGTGCTGGCCCGGATGTGCGTGGCGACGGCGCTGGTGACCGCCGCGGTGGCCGCGGTCGCCGTGCCGGTGCTGGCGCACTCGAAGAACTACGGCACGTTCTTCGACGCGGCCTCGGCGGTGGCGCTGGCCATCGTCGGATCCGCGGTCTGGACCCTGGTCAACCTGTTCAGCGCGGCTTTTATCGCGGCTCGGCGCGCGGGCGGACTGCTGACCATCCAGACGCTTATCAGCGTCGTGAAGCTGCTCCTGATCTTTCCGGTCGCCGCGTTCGGCGCCGGGGCGCTCGGCCTCGTCGCCGCCTGGGTGGCCAGCGCACTGCTCGGCGTCGTGGCGGGGGCGGTGTGGCTACTGCCCAGGCTGGGACTCGGTCATCGGCCCGCGGGCCCGGCCAACCACCGGATCGCGCCCGGTCCGCTCTCCGCCGGCTCGCTGCCGCCGAGCCTCCTCAGAACGCCCAGCGCGGCCGGGCTTAACCTCACGACCACCCTGCCAATGCTCGCGCTGAGTGAGCCGCGTCCGCACCGCGGTCCGCGCCATAAGCAGGGAGCGCGCACGAGCACCTTTTCCTTCCGGCGTCTCATCGGCCAGCACCTCACAAGCGTGGGGGGAGCGGTGACACCGCTGCTGCTGCCGATAGAAGTGGTACTCAGGCTCGGAGTCACCCCCAACGCCTACTTCTATATCACGTGGATGGTCGGCAGCATCTTTTTTATGGTAAGCCCGGCTATCTCCGCCTCTCTTTTCGCTGAGAGCGTCAGGCTGGCGGCTGATCTCCGGCGAGTGGTCGCTAAATCATTCCGGGTAACCGCGCTGCTGCTGATACCCGCGATGCTTGTGATCGTGGCCGGCGGTAAGCTAATCCTGGGAATATTTGGCGCCGCTTATGCGGACGAGGGGTATGGGCTGCTGATTCTGCTAGCTATCTCGGCCGTCCCGGACGCGGTGTCCAACATTGCCGTGGCGATATTCCAGTCCACCGGGCGGCTGAACTATTCTTCCTCGCTTAATATCGGCATCCTCATCGTGACGATCGCGGCCGCCTGGTTTCTTATGCCGGTGTACGGCATCGCCGGGGCCGGCATGGCCTGGCTTGGAGCCCAGCTGCTCGGCGCGATCGCTAGTTTCCCCGCTTTCGCAAACCTTGGAAGGAGGGTGGCAGCATGAGTCAGACGCTGATACCCGATGGGCGGGCAGATTCCGATGCCCGGAACGTCGGCGGCGGACAGGGCAGGCGGCGTCGGAAGCGGGACAAGTCGACGTTGTCGGTCACTCGTATCGGCACGTTCGCGGGGATGGCGGACATATTGCCGGACTGGCGTGAGCTCTACGCGACGGGCGGGTCGGGAAATCCGTACGCGTCACCGGAGTGGCTCATGCCCTGGGCGCGGCACTTCGCGCCGGAGGAAGATCTCGTCGTCCTCGCGGTGCGACGGGACGGAAAGCTCATCGGCCTGGCGCCGTGGTACTTCAAGCGCGGTCACTTCACGCCACGGCGGCTTCAGTTGCTCGGCAGCGGCAGGCATGACGCGCTGAGTGAACTGCCGCAGGTCCTGACGGCGCCTGGCGAGGCACGGTCCGTGCTGCGCGCCGTGATGGGGGAGTGGTCAGCGGCAGCGGCCGAATGGGACTGGCTCGAACTGGCGATGGTCGACGACCAAGGCTGGTTCGAGCCTGAGTGGCTCACCGGCCCCGTATGCGAACAGGGCCTGGTGCAGCACAAAGTGACGAGAGCCGCCGTGGTGCTCGACCTCCCCGCGGACGTGCCCGCGCTGCGCCAGGGCCTCAAGCGCAACTTGCTGGAAAGCACGCACCGCGCCCGCAACCGGCTGGACAAGTCGGGCAAGCCGTGGACCGTCTCCGTGCACACCGGCGAGGACGGCGTCAGGCAGGCGCTTCCGGGCCTGGCCCGGCTGCACGGCGCGCGGGCCCATATCGCCGGGCGCCGGGAGCACCCCGATGTGTTCAGCGTGCCTGCCCGGCGCGCGTTCCTCGACGATGCGCTCGTAGGGATGGCGCGCGCCGGGCAGGCGCGGATACTGACGCTCGACGTCGCCGGCGACCCTGTCGCCGCCCAGCTGGTCTTGCTCGCGCCAGCGGCTTCGTACATCGGGCTCAGCGGCGTGGACGCCGACTGGTGGCACGTGAGCCCCGTGACCCTGCTGCAGCTCCACGCCGCGGAAGCGGCCGTGGAACTCGGGCACCGGTGGTTCAACCTCTCCGTCGGCCCGAGCGTCGCCAAGCTGCGCTGGAGTGAGCAGGTCAGGCAGCATCCGGAGTTCCTCGTGTGCGGCCCGCGGCGATCGTCGCGGCTGCAGTACGTCGGCTACCGGATGACCGCCACCGCCGCCGGCGTCCGCCGGGAGGCCGCCCGGCACCGGACACGGCAGCCGCGGGGCCGGAAGGAGACGGCGAGTGCGCGTTCTGCAGCTAACTGACTTCTACCATCCGATTATCGGCGGACTCGAGCGGCACGTGGCCACCATGTCCGCGGAACTTATCAGGCTCGGCCACAGTGCCACTGTCGTCACGCTCCAGCCGGGGAATCTCCCGGACGAGGAAACCATCGACGGCGTGCGCGTCCTGCGCATCCGCGGCTGGAGCCAGCGGCTGTCCCGCGTGTACGCGGACGCCGGGCGGCCGTTCCACCCGACGGCCCCCGACCCGGGCGCGGTCACCGCCCTCCGGCAGGTGATCCGGCGCGAGCGTCCCGACGTCGTGCACAGCAACAGCTGGCTCCGGTACTCCTATTTCCCCCTGCACCGTGCGCGGGCCGGGCCGGCTCATGTGGTCACGCTGCACGATTACGGGCTGGCGTGCGCCCGCAAGACGCTGCTACGGGCCGGGCACGCCGGGCAGTGCGAGGGCGCGCGGCTGACCCGGTGCCTATCGTGCGCGCCCGAACAGTACGGATTGCTGAAGGGAACCGTGGTCACCGCCGCGTTGCGGGGCAGCCGGCCCTTGCATCACCGTGCCGACCGGTACATCGCCGTCAGCAGCGCGGTTGCCGAGGGATCGCGGCAGGCCGTGCCTGGGCGTGCGGAAATCGTCGTGCTTCCCACCATGGTGCCCAACGGCCTTCCGGCCGTGGCGGAGGCCGCGCCGCGCCCGGATTTTCTCCCGCCCGACGACGGGTACCTGATGTTCGTCGGGGCTCTCGGCGCCTACAAAGGCGTGAACGTGCTGCTCGAGGCGCACCGGCGAATGCGGCACCGGCTGCCGCTCGTCCTCATTGGCACACCTCGCGAGGACACGCCGCGCATCGACGACCCAGGCGTCTTCGTCGCCCACAATGTCCCGTCCGCGCAGGTGATGGCGTCCTGGCGCCGCGCGTCGGTCGCCATCGTGCCCTCCGTCTGGCACGAGCCGATGGGACAGGTGGCCATCGAGGCGATGCTGGCCGGCCGGCCGGTCGTCGCCTCCGACGTAGGCGGCCTGCGTGATGTCGTCAGACACGGTTCGACCGGGCTGCTGGTTCCCCCGGGTGATCCGGCGGCGCTCGCGGCCGCCCTCGATGAGCTGATTTCGAGTCCGGAACGGCGGCGCCGCATGGGCGAGGCGGGCCGCGTTCACGCGCGGCAGTTCGAGGCGGCGGCGGTGACCCCGCGCATCGTTGAGGTCTTCGAAGCCGCGCTGCTGAAAAGGGCAGTAAACAAGACGGGGCAGGCCGAGTAACATGTTGGAACTGTGCCCCGGAACAACAGCGGCGACGAACTCTGCCGATGCGGACATCCGCGCTCGGCTCATCAGCATTACCGTCGCGGGTCGGAATGCGCGTTCTGCTCGAGCTGCCAGCGATTCCGGAAGGTCCGTAGCACGCCCAGGCTGCTTGCTGTGCTATTGCGGCGGAATCCGTCGTCTTGACTGGCAGTGGTGTTGACTGTGGTCTTATTCTCGCTTTTCTAGTGACCCGTAATCAATGGCAACTATGGCGGCGCCGAATTCGGTGACTACCTGGTTAAAAACGGCGACGAGGTCGCCGGGGCGCTGCTGCCGGCCCGCCGGCCCGGCGGTCACTCCGACGGCGGGACGCCGAACTCCACGCGGGAGACGCGCCGGCGCATCTGGTGAAGGGCATAGTAGGTCCGCGGCGGGAAGAGCGGCAGCATCCATGACCGCCGCGCGTGGACGAACGTCGCGAACCGCGCGGGCTCAAGGTCGATATAGCGGGATACGTTCGCGAAAAACTGGCCGCTGCGCACGGCCTCCTTATCCGAGGCACGCATCTCGGCGACGCGCTGCCGCTGGTAGGCGAGGAGTGCCTGCTCGAGGTCGCTGTGGCGGTACACACTGTCGGCGAGAGCGATCGCGCTCTCGACGGCCAGCGTCGTGCCCATGCCCGCCGAGAAGTGCGTGGTGTGCGCGCTGTCTCCGAGCAACACGACGTTGCCGTCGTGCCAGCGCCGGCTGGTCACGTTGCGAAAGCTCAGCCAGCGGATGTCCGTCGCGTCGCCGACGCGTCCCATCAGGCGATGGCCGTCGAGCTGTTCCTTGAAGATCCCCTCGAGTGCCGTCAGGCAGTCGCTGGCGGACATGGCGTCAAAGCCAAGCCCTGACCACGTTTCCGGTGCGCAATGCGCCACGAAGGTGCCCAGTTCGGACGCGACCCCGTAAGTGCTCGCCCAGAGCCAGCCGCTGTCCGTCCGCACGAAATGGTACGCGAAGGCGTCGAAGGGCTTATCGGTGCCGAGCCAGATGTACTTGTCGTGGCTCAGCCGCATAGTGGTCCCGAAATCTCCGCTATCCCGTATCCGGCTGCTCACGCCGTCAGCCGCCACGACGAGGTCCGCGTCCGGCCCGGCGGATACTTCGGTGCCGTATTCCACCCGGATCCCGAGTTCGGATGCCCGGGCGGCGAGGATGCCTACCAGGCGGGGACGGTACAGGTTGTGTACCTCGACGCCGTTGTCGTAGGGGATCCGCTCCTCCCGGATGCAGACGTACTGCCTGCTCCAGCTCAGCGTGTTCCGCTCGATTTCACGCGCAGAGGCGGGATCGTTGAGGCGGAGCCTGCCGAGGAAGTCAGGGGCGAACGTGACCCCCCAGCCCTCGGCCGCGTCGGCCTCTTTCCGTTCGTAGACGACGATGTCGTGCTCGGGTGCGCGCAGCTTCAGCGAGATCGCGAAGTACAGGCCGGCCGGGCCGCCGCCCACGCACGCGATCCTCATGCGGGCTTTCCCGCGTCGCCGCCGCGCCGCGAGAGCGCTTCCCGCAGGCCGTACACCGCATGGGTGACCGGCCCGAACCGGTTGCGGACTGCCCCGAGGAAGGTGAGTCGCCTTGTGGCCCGATGGACCGGGTATGACAGGCGGGGCGGGAGGATGGGGACCAAGGGCGACAACCGGGCGTGCAGCAGCGTGGCGAACCCGCGCGTGCTAAGGCGCGCGTAACGCGGGACGTTCTCGAACCACTCCGCGCTGCAGCGGGCCTCACTCGCGGTGCGCGCGACCTCGGCGCGCCGCTGAGTCTCGTACGCCCCCAGCGCCGCCTCGAGCCGGATGGGCTGACACAGCTGGCCGGCCAGGGCCGCCGCGTCCTCAAGGGCGAGCTTCGTGCCCTGGCCGAGACTGAAATGCGCGGTATGGGCACTGTCGCCGAGCAGCACCATTTTCCCGTGGTGCCAGCGCTGATTGATGATGGTACGAAAGTTCAGCCACCGGGCATACGTGCCGTCGGGGAGCCGCCCGACCAGCCGGTGATCTCCCAGATGCTCAGCGAACACGTGGTCCAGAACGGTCAGCGCGTCTTCCGTCGTCATCGTGTCAAACCCGAGTCCGGCCCACGTCTGTGGAGAGCATTCGACCAGGAACGTGCTCGACATCTCGTCGAACGGGTAAACGTGAGCCCATATCCAGCCGTGGTCAGTGCGGACGAAGAAGTAGTTGAAAGCGTCCGATATCCGGCCGGTTCCCAGCCAGATGTACTTGTTGCCGCTCAGCCGTACCTCGGTCCCGAACTCTCCCATTGCGCGCCTGAGCTCGCTGCCCGCACCGTCCGCGGCGATGAGCAGGTCGGCGTTCGCCAATTCAGCCGGGCTGGTCACCGGGTGCTGGTAACTGACCCGGACGCCGACTTCCCGAGCCCGAGCGGCCAGGATGTTTACCAGGCGCTGGCGGCTGATGCTGTAGGCGTCCTCGCCGCTGTAGACGTCCCGGGCGCCGTGAATCCAGACGGTCTGGTCGCGCCAGCGTATCCCCGCGCGCTCGACCTCCAGGGCCGTCTTCTCGTCGACCCCGCGGAGCATGTCAAGGAGGTTCCCGCCTACGATCACGCCCCAGCCATGGGTCGCGTTTTCCTTGTTGCGCTCGTAGACGGTGATCTCGTGCCCCGGCTCCCGGGCCTTCATCGCGAGCGCGAAGAAGAGCCCCCCGGGTCCGCCTCCGGCGCATGCGATTCTCATCGTGCTCCCCTCCCGGGCCTGACGTGCACGCCATACCCCGAGTGCACGGTAACTTGCTCAAATGTCAGGACTCCCCACAATATGACGTATGTCCCACTTCTCTGGTTTACCGCGGCACGGGACTGCCCGCAGGGCCGGCTGGCGGCCGGGACCGCGGTGAAGTCAAGCGTGCGAAAGTGCTGCTTGACAAGGATCGTCCCGCACGGTATCAGCTACTTTCTGTGCCTGCCGTCGATGATCCGATCACATTGCGTGTGCTTCCGGAAATGCGGATTACCAGATAATTGCGGTATGAATGGATGTGCTGATTGCCACACGTTGTCATAAACGCCGCTAAAGGGGGTATTATCGGTGCGCCCCCGTAGCCCAAGGGCAGAGGCCGACCCCCTAAAAGGGTCCCCAGTGTCGGTTCGAACCCGACCGGGGGCACCAATTCTCCCCGTTCCTTTAAGAAATATGTGCGTGCATATGAACGTGCAGAATGCAATCTCATTAGCACGCGCCAATGCACAATAGCGGATTTATAATGTAAATAATGTCCGGCTTAAATGATTAGCTCATGCGAGCAGGGGACTCGCGCGTAGCGCGCTACGGCGACGAGCGGGCGGGCAAGTGCCCGCGGAGGGGACAACCGTCAGCGGCGTCGATCGCCGGCCGACGAAGAAGAGGGGCTGGCGCGGGGGGCTACGCTTCGAAAAGCCTAAGACGTCGGCGGATCTCGTACTCGTGGACGATGGCGGCCGCGTAACGGTCGCAGATGCCGTGTTCGTCCGCCAGCCAGTTCACGCGCTCTTCACGGCGAAGGAAGGACGGGCCTGACTCGAGGTGGCTAAACCATTCGGCTAGCTCGCGGCCCGTCTGCAACGGGATGCGGGCGATGAGGCTCTTGTGCATGTCGGGCGAGTGCGTCAGCGACATTGGCACCTCCAGGGGAAGCCGCTTTCAACCGAGCGTGCCTCACCAGAGAGCCGCTGGCAAGACCTGGTCGCAACCTTCCCGTAATGTCCCGTTTGATCTCCGGGCCGGCGCGGCGGCGGGCTGGCGGGCCCGCCGCCGCGGGACCTGCTTTTAGCCGAGGCGTTCGAAGATCATGGCCATGCCCTGGCCGCCACCGACGCACATCGTCTCCAGGCCAATGGTCTTGTCGTGGAACTGAAGGCTGTTGAGCAGCGTCGTGGCGATGCGCGCGCCGGTCATGCCGAACGGGTGCCCCACCGCGATCGCCCCGCCGTTGACGTTTAGCCGGTCCAGGGGGATCCCCAGTTCCTGGTAGGACGGGATGACCTGCGCGGCGAACGCCTCGTTGATCTCGACCAGGTCGATGTCCGGGATCGCCATGCCCGCACGGCGCAGCGCCTGCCGCGACGCCTCCACCGGCCCGAGGCCCATGATCTCGGGCGACAGGGCGGACACGCCCGTGGAAACGATCCGCGCCAGCGGGGTCAGCCCGAGTTCGGCGGCGCGCGTGTCGCTCATCACGATCACCGCCGCCGCGCCGTCGTTCAGCGGGCAGCAGTTCCCGGCGGTCACGGTCCCGTGCTCGCGGAACACCGGCTTCAGCGTGGCGACCTTCTCTAGCGTCGTCCCGGGCCGCGGCCCGTCGTCAGCCGTCACCACGGCACCGTCCGGCAGCGTGACCGGCGTGATCTCCCGCTGCCAGAAACCGTCGGCGAGCGCCTTTTCCGCCAGGTTCTGCGACCGGACGCCGAACTCGTCCTGCTCGGCGCGTGAGATGCCGCGCAGGGCGGCGACGTTCTCGGCGGTCTGCCCCATCGCGATATAGACGTCGGGCACCGCGTCGTCGGTCCGCGGGTCATGCCAGGGCGTCTCTTCGGCGGCGGTCGTCTTGGTCCGCTCCTCCGCGGGCGCGAACACCGGGTTGTGCGTGTCCGGCCATGAGTCCGACGTGCCATTCACGCCGCGGGACACGCACTCGACCCCGGCCGAGATGAACACGTCTCCCTCGCCGGCCTTGATCGCGTGGTATGCCATCCGCGTCGTCTGCAGCGACGACGAGCAGTACCGGTTGACGGTCGTGCCGGGCACGGTGTCCAGGCCGAGCAGCACCGCGACCACCCGCGCCATGTTGAATCCCTGCTCGCCGCCGGGCAGACCGCAGCCGAGCATGAGGTCGTCCACCGTCGACGGGTCAAGCTGGGGGACCTTGGCCAGCGCCGCCGAGATGACCTGCGCCGTGAGATCGTCTGGTCTGATGGGAGTCAGCGATCCCTTGAACGCCCTGCCGATCGGGGAACGGGCGGTAGCGACGATGACTGCCTCGGGCATGACTGAGCGCCTCCTCGCGCGAAAATGCGGGTTCACCTCCAACGGTAACAGCACGACCCGCCGACACCAGATACCGTTCTTTACGACTGAGGGGGAAGAGCAATGCGCGTGTACGACTCGCTCACCGAGGCGATGGGCAACACCCCGCTGGTGCGGCTGCACAGCGTTGTTGTCAAGAACAGCGTTGTCAAGGACAGCGCGGGAAAGCCGAAGACCGCTGACGTGCTCGCCAAGGTGGAGTACCTCAATCCGGGCGGCTCCGTGAAGGACCGCATCGCGCAGCGGATGATCGACGCCGCCGAGCAAAGCGGCAAGCTGCGCCCGCACGGCACGATCATCGAGCCGACCTCGGGGAACACCGGCGTCGGGCTGGCGATCGTCGCGCAGGCGCGCGGCTACAAGTGCGTCTTCGTCTGCCCGGACAAGGTGGCGCAGGACAAGATCAACGTGCTGCGCGCCTACGGCGCCGACGTCGTGGTGTGCCCGGGCGCCGTGCCGCCCGATCACCCGGACTCCTACTACAGCGTGGCCCGGCGGCTGGCCGGGACAACGGAGAACGCCTGGCAGCCCGACCAGTACGCGAACCCGGAGAACCCGAACGCCCACTACTACTCGACCGGTCCCGAGATCTGGGAGCAGACCGGCGGCCGGATTACCCACTTCGTCGCGGGGATCGGCACCGGGGGCACGATCTCCGGCACCGGCCGGTATCTCAAGGAAGTCTCCGGCAACAAGGTGCGGATCGTCGGCGCCGACCCGGAGGGGTCCGTCTACTCGGGCGGGTCCGGCCGGCCGTACCTCGTCGAGGGCGTCGGCGAGGACATCTGGCCCAGGACTTACGACGCCAAGCAGGTCGACGAGGTGATCGCGGTCAGTGACGCCGACTCGTTCAACATGACCCGCAGGCTCGCCCGCGAAGAAGGCCTGCTCGTGGGCGGCTCGGCCGGGCTCGCGGTCGCCGCCGCGCTGAAAGTCGCCGAACGCGCGGGCGAAGACGCCGTGATCGTCGTGCTCCTCCCCGACGGCGGCCGCGGCTACCTGTCCAAGATCTTCAACGACGACTGGATGGCCGACTACGGTTTCCTGCGCGCGCAGACCACCGAGCCCACGGTCCAGGACCTGCTCCGCACCCGGGAAACCCATTTTCCTGAACGGTCCCCCCTGCCTGCCCTCATTCACGTTCACCCGGACGAGACAGTGGCGCAGGCGATCGCGCTCCTGCGCGAGTACGACGTCTCGCAGCTTCCGGTGGTCCGGCAGGAGCCGCCGCTGATGGCCGCCGAGGTCGCCGGCTCCGTCGCCGAGCGCGACCTGCTCGATGACCTAGTCGCGGGCCGCGCCGGCCCGGACGATCCCATCGCCGACCACATGAGCCCGCCACTGCCCGTGATCGGCGCCGGTGAGCCGGTGAGCCGCGCGTCCGCGACGCTGGAGAAGGCCGGTGCCGCGCTCGTGCACGTGGACGGCAAGCCGGCCGCGGTCCTCACCCGGCAGGACCTGCTCGCCTACTACGCGGAAGGCACCCGATGAACCCCGGAGAAGCTGGTTTCGAGACGCTGGCGATCCACGCCGGCCAGGAACCGGACGCGGCCACTGGCGCCGTCGTCCTGCCGATCTACCAGACGTCCACCTACAAGCAGGACGGCGTCGGCGGCACCCGCGGCGGCTACGAGTACTCCCGGACCGGCAACCCGACCCGCGGGGCGCTCGAGGAGTGCCTGGCCGCGCTCGAGCACGGCACCCGCGCGCTGGCGTTCGCCTCCGGCATGGCCGCCGAGGATTGCCTGCTGCGCGCCATGTGCGCCCCGGGCGACCACGTGCTGATCCCGACGGATGCCTACGGCGGCACGTTCCGCCTGTTCGACAAGGTACTCAAGCCGTGGGGGGTGGCCCACACCCCGGTGCCGCAGACCGATCCCGACGCGGTCACCGCCGCGCTGCGGGCCACCAGCGCGAAGTTGATCTGGGCCGAGACCCCGACCAACCCGCTGCTGAACATCACCGACCTGGCGGCGCTGGCGGAGGTCGCCCGCGCGAGCGGCGCGAAGCTCGTGGTCGACAACACCTTCGCCTCGCCGTACCTGCAGCAGCCGCTCGACCTGGGCGCGGACGCGGTCGTGCACAGCACCACTAAGTACATCGGCGGTCACTCCGACGTGGTCGGCGGCGCGGTGATCGTCCGGGAACCGGAACTGGCCGAGCGGCTCGCCTTCCTGCAGAACGCGACGGGCGCTGTCGCGGGCGCGTTCGACGCCTGGCTGACGCTGCGCGGCGTCAAGACCCTGGCCGTCCGCATGGACCGGCACAGCGCGAACGCTATGCGCGTCGCGGCGATGCTGTCCGCGCATCCCGGGGTCAGCCAGGTCTATTACCCGGGCCTGCCCGAACACCCGGGACACAAGGTGGCGGGGAGTCAGATGCGTGCGTTCGGGGGAATGGTGTCTTTCCGGGTGCGCGCCGGTGAGGAAGCCGCGGTGGCCATGACGGGCCGCACCAAGCTCTTCACGCTGGGCGAGTCGCTGGGCGGGGTGGAGTCACTGATCGAGCACCCGGCCCGGATGACGCATCAGTCGGTGACCGGCTCGGCGCTCGAGGTGCCCGCCGACCTGGTGCGGCTGTCGGTCGGCATCGAGAACGCCGATGACCTGCTCGCGGACCTGCGGCAGGCGCTCGGCTAGCGCCAAATCCAGTAACCCGCCGTGACTGGGCCGATCGTGAAGATCACCACAGCGACGTGGAGCCACAAGATCGCGCGATCGGAGAATGACATGCGGCGATCCTATTGGGAACCGGCGGCCCTTAGAGGTTGGCCGACGTTTTCTCCGCCGTGGCGTCCGCGTCCCGCGCCGGGCTCCGGTACCGCAGCGTGAACCAGGCGCCCACCGCGAACACGACACCCGAGATCAGGCAGCCGACGGCGCGCAGCGGATGGTGCCCGGTGGAGCCCGGGACGTGGCCCAGCCAGACGGGCAGCGAGCCCGCCGGCACCACGATGTAAACGATGGCCGCCGCGATGAGCGCGAGCGCGACGATGGCGAGGACCACCGTGGCGGCCGTCCGGCCCGATGAATTGCCGGGTCGCGTCGAGGAACTCACATCGCCTCCTAGCACCGCTGCCGAAGCTGTACCGGCAAATCTACCCTTGCCGGCGAGCGCCGCGTGTTCGAAGGAAGTCGCTTACCACATATTCGCCGAGGCGTTCCGGCTGGGCGCGAAGCACGCGGCCGCCGTTACGCCTGGCCACATTGTCCACGAACGCGCTCAGCCGGTCATCTTCAGCGAGCATGAAGATATTCAGCGCCGCGTGCCGCCGGGTCATCTTGTCGACTTCCGCCAGCGTGACTTCGATGGTCTCCGGCGCGGGCGGCCAGTCAAACCACGGCCGCCCGTCGCGCTGCAGATGCGCGGTCGGCTCGCCGTCGGTGACGATCAGCACGACCGGCTCGTGCTCGGGATGGCGGTCGAGGTGCCGTCCGGCCAGCATGAGCGCGTGGTGCAGGTTCGTGCCCTGCACCATGTCCCAGCCCAGGCCGGCCAGTTCGGTCTCGTGCAGTTCCCGCGCGTAGTTGGAGAACCCGACGACCTGAATGGCGTCCTGCGGGTAGCGGCTGCGCAGCAGCGCGTGCAGCGCGAGCGCGGTCTGCTTGGCGGCCGCCCACGTGCCCCGCAAGGCCATGGAATAGGACAGGTCGACGAGCAGGCAGACCGCGGCGGCACTGCGCCGTTCGGTCTCCGCCACCTGGAAATCGCGCGGAGATATCTTGATCCGCATCCGCCGGCCGCCCGGCCTGCCCGAACTGCCCCCCTCGCGAGCCCCCTGGGACAGCAGGGCTTTTCGCACAGTGGCGGGTACATCCACCGGCTGCTCGTCGCCGAACTCCCAGTCCCGCGTCGCCCCGGTCAGGTCACCCGCCTGGCCGGCGTCGCGGCGGTCGTGATCACCGGAGCGGAAGCCGTTCTCCAGCCCCTGGAACACACGGCGCAGCGCGGTGTCGCCGAGCCGCCTGACCGCCTTGGGCGTCAGCTCGAGACGGCCGCCGTTGTTGGCGAGATAGCCCTGGCGCTGCAGTTCCTTCTCGATCCGGCGCAGCGCCTCGATGTCGTCCACGGCCTGCCGGCCGAAGGCCCGCCGCACCGCCTCTTCGTCGATGTCGTCCAGTCTCGCGCCCGCGTAGTCCTGGGCGAGGGCGTCCTCGAGCTGCGCCAGGTCGGCCAGGTCGGCGACCGCGCTGGTGGCGTCGCCGAGCCCGAGCGGCTGGTCACCGGACATCCGGACGCCGCGCTGCGGCTGCCCGAGCTCGGGACGGCGGGCCGAGAGCGAGTCGGCCAGGGCGGACATCTCGGCCGCCAGCCCCGCGTCCTCCATGGCCTGCGCCATCAGGTTCGCCAGCTCCTCGCGCTGCTCGTCCGACAGCGAGTTGAGCAGCCGCTGGGCGGCCATCATCCGGCGGACGAGGGAGTCGACGAGCTCTTCCAGGTTCCGCGGGTGGTCGGGGAACATGTCCCCGTAGCGCCCCATGAAATCGTCGAAGTCCTGCTGGGTGTGCTCGCCGCGGGTGTCTTGGTCAAGCATCTGGCGCAGGTCGGCCATCATGTCCTTGACCCGCTGCATGGCCCGCGGGTCCGGGTTCTCGAGCGCTTCCTTCATACCGCGGAACTGGCTGTCGAGCACCTCCTTGCGCAGCAGGTCCCGCAGCTTGTCGAACGTCTCGCGCGCGGCTTGCGAGCGCCAGTCGTAGTCCGAGAGCTGCCGGATCGCCTGCGAGGTGTCGGTCGGCAGGTTGTCCAGGTCCGCCTCCCGGAGCCTGGCCTCGTCGCCCGGGTCGGGGAACAGCTCGGCCCGCTCCTGCCCGACCGCGGTGTCGAGCAGCGCGCGGGCCTGCTCGAGCATGCCGTCAAGGCGGCCCTGGCCGCGCAGCTCGCGCTGCCGCTCGCGGACCCCGCGCAGCAGGTCGTCCAGCCCGCGCTGGTCCGGCATGCCGCGCCGCAGCAGTTCGCGCAGCGCGTCTCCCGGGGTGCCGCCGGCCAGGACGGAGTCGCCCATGTCGTCGAGCGCGCCGCGCACGTCGAAGGGCGGCGCCAGCGGATCCGGGCCGCCGTCGTACTCGCCGTACCGGTAATTACCCATGTCTCACGTCCCGTAGATGGAGACGCCGTTTTCCGTGTCCTTCGAGAGCCGGCGCAGCAGGTAGAGGCCCTCGAGCGTGAACTCGATGGCCGCCGCCGCCTCGCCGAACGACTCGCGGCCCTCCATGCCGAGCCGTGCCATGATCTTCGCCAGGCCCGGCACCTCGCCAGTGCGGCGCAGCAACTCGCTCGCGGACACGAGCTCGCCCGACTCGATCGTCGCGCCCTCCGCGAACTTGTTGAGCAGGCCGGACACGTCGGCGCCGCCGAGCCGGGCGCGGAACGTGTCGGCGATCGCGCGGCGCAGCAGATGGCCGAGGATCTCTTCTTCGCGGCCCTCCTCGCTGACCTCGAATTCGACCTTGCCGCGGAGCGTCGGGACGATGCCGGGCAGATCGCAGACGCGGGCGACCGGTGGCTCGTCGTGCCCCTCGGGGACCAGCGCGGTGCGCCGCACCGCGGCCGCCGCCGCGCTTTCCGCCGCCGCGATCGCGAACCGGGCGGACACGCCGGAGCGCGCGTCCGCGGCGGGCGACTCACGCACGAGGCGCGTGAACCGGGCGATGACCTCGACGAGGTGCTCGGGCAGCTCGGCGCCCGGGGCGTTGCCGTCCCAGACGACCGCCGCTTCCTGTGTGACGAGGTCAAGCTCGTCTTCCAGCGAGACCGGGTAGTGGGTGCGGACCTCCGCGCCGAACCGGTCCTTCAGCGGGGTGATGATCCGGCCGCGGTTCGTGTAGTCCTCGGGGTTCGCGCTCGCGACGAGCACGATGTCGAGCGGCAGCCGCAGCGAGTAACCGCGGACGCCGATGTCCCGCTCTTCCAGCACGTTGAGCAGTGCGACCTGGATCCGCTCGGCCAGGTCGGGCAGTTCGTTGAGGCAGAAGATGCCCCGGTTGGTGCGCGGCACCAGCCCGAAGTGGATGGTCTCCGGGTCACCGAGGGTGCGGCCCTCGGCCACCTTCACCGGGTCGATGTCGCCGATGAGGTCGCCCACGCTCGTGTCCGGCGTGGCCAGCTTCTCGCCGTATCGCTCCGATCGGTGGTGCCAGGTCACCTCGAGGCTGTCGCCCTGCTCGGCGCTGAGCCGCCGGCACCGGGCGCAGACGGGGAAGTAAGGGTGGTCGTTTATCTCGCACCCGGCGATCACCGGCGTCCACTCGTCGAGCAGATCGGCCATCGTCCGGATGAGTCTCGTCTTGCCCTGCCCGCGCTCGCCGAGCAGGATGAGGTCGTGCCCGGCCACGAGAGCGCGCTCAACGTGCGGGAGAACCGTCTGGTCGAATCCGACGATGCCGGGGAACCTCGTTTGCCCGTCCCGCATCCTGGCCAGCAGGTTCTCTCTGATCTCCTGCTTAACGGTCCGGTAGACGTGCCCGCTCGCGCGCAGTTCGCCTAGGGTGGTGGTCGCTGGCGTCTGACTGTTTAGCTGCACGTCTTCGACACTATGTCGCTAACGCGCGTGTTCGCATCTTTCGCAGGTCATGACGGGTGTATTCCGGCGACTAAGGTTGCTGACCGTGACAACTTTTCCCCCGCTGGTTCAGTCCGACGACGTGGTCGCTGCCCGCGAACTTCTGCGCGAGGTGATCTCGGCCACCCCGGTGCTTTACTCGCGCGCGGCCTCCGAGCACATCGGCGGGCCCGTATACCTGAAGTGCGAGAACCTGCAGCGCACGGGCTCGTTCAAGGTACGCGGCGCGTACACGCGGATCGCGCGGCTGTCCCAGGCCGAGCGTGCCCGCGGGGTCGTCGCCGCCAGCGCGGGAAACCACGCGCAGGGGGTGGCGTTCGCCTCTGGCCTGCTCGGCACGCGGGCGACCGTGGTGATGCCCGAGCGCGCGCCGCTGCCCAAGGTGCAGGCCACGCGGGGTTACGGGGCCGACGTCGTCCTGCACGGGACGACGGTGGAAGAGGCGATGGGAGAGGCGCTGCGCTTCGCGGAGCGGACCGGCAGCGTGTTCATCCACCCGTTCGACCATACCGACATCGTGGCCGGGCAGGGGACGCTCGGCTTCGAGATCGTCGAGCAGTGCCCGCAGGTGCGCACGATCGTGGTGCCGGTGGGCGGCGGCGGCCTCGCGGCCGGGATCGCGGTCGCGGCGAAGGGCCTGGACCCGGGCATCCGCGTGGTCGGCGTGCAGGCGGCGGCCGTCGCCGGTTATGCGTCGTCGCTGGCCGCCGGGCACCCCGTGGCCGTCCCGGGCGAGCCCACGATGGCGGATGGGATCGCGGTGCACCGGCCGGGCGACATCCCGTTCGGGATACTGTCCGCCATCGGCGACGGGATCGTGACCGTGTCCGAGACCGCCTTGTCGCGGGGCCTGCTGCTGTGCCTGGAGCGGGCCAAGCAGGTCGTCGAGCCCGCCGGGGCCGCGGCGGTGGCGGCGCTGCTCTCGGCCGGGCCGGGCGCGCCCGGCTTCGAGCCGCCGGTCGTCGCCGTGCTGTCCGGCGGGAACATCGACCCCCTGCTGCTGTCGAAGCTGCTGAGGCACGGGCTGTCGGCGGCCGGCCGCTACCTGGGCTTCCGGTGCCGGGTGCCTGACCACCCGGGGTCGCTGGCGGAACTGCTCGGCTACCTGGCCGAGCTGGGCGCGAACGTCCTCGAGGTCAGCCATGAGCGGCTGGTGGCCGGCCTGCACGTCGAAGAGGTCGAAGTCGTCCTGCAGGTCGAGACCCGCGGCCCCGAGCACTGCGAGAACGTCAAGACGAAGCTGCGGGCGGCCGGCTACACGCTGTCGTTCAGCTGACCCCGGAAGCCGAAAGCGCCCGGCGGACCCGTCACGGGACCGCCGGGCACTGGCGTCTCCGGGTGCTACGCGCCGCCGTAGGGCACGGCGTCCAGGATCTCGACGCTGGCGGAGCGGCCGTTGGGCAGCGAGTACGTCGCGGTCTCGCCGACCTTCTTGCCGCTGATCGCGGAGCCGAGCGGGGACTTGGGCGAGTAGACGTCGATCGGCGCGCCGCTCTCCTCGCGAGAGGCGAGCAGGAAGGTCACTTCCTCATCGTCGCCCGCGAACCGCACGGTGACGGTCATGCCCGGGCCGACCACTCCGTCCGCCCGCGGGGGCTCGCCGACCCGCGCTGTCTCCAGGATGTGCTGGAGTTGCAGGATCCGGCCCTCCTGCTTGCCCTGCTCCTCCTTGGCCGCGTGGTAACCGCCGTTCTCGCGCAGGTCCCCTTCTTCGCGGGCCGCCTCGATCTTCTTGGCGATGTCAACACGGCCCTGACCGGAGAGGTAGTCAAATTCGGCCTTCAGCCGGTCGTACGCCTCCTGGGTCAGCCAGGTGACGCTTTCTTCGCGCGTCTCGGTCACGGTCACTCCTCAGCACTGCGCAGGACTAATCTTGTCCGCTGGGGCTGGTGGTCCCAGGCGCAAGGGCTTGCGCTCCTTGCTCCCGGGAGCCAGCCGGTCTCCGGGGGTAATCTTTTAAGGCTAACAAGGGTCGGCGACTGATCCGCACCTGTCAAATGCCGCTGGTAGCCGGCATGGCGATTGTTGGCCTCCGGGCAGCTTTTCCCGTTGGGGAATGCCCTCAAACCGCTGGGCTGTTGCGTAAACGGGAACGAGAGTAAGTGGAGGCTGACCACGTTGTCATCTCAGGGGTTGCGGCTGATGGCCGTGCACGCGCACCCGGACGACGAGTCGAGCAAGGGCGCCGCGACGATGGCCAGGTACGTGCGCGAAGGCGCGGAGGTCCTCGTCTGCACGATGACCGGGGGGGAGCGGGGTGACATCCTCAACCCGGCCATGGAACGTCCCGAGGTGCGGGCCAACCTGCCGCGCATCCGCCGCGAGGAGATGGCCAGGGCCCGCGAGATCCTCCGGGTCGAGCAGCGGTTCATGGGCTTCGTCGACTCGGGCCTGCCCGCGGGCGACCCTAGGCCGCCGCTGCCCGCGGGCTCCTTCGCGGTCACTCCGCTCGCCGAAGCCGCCGCGCCGCTGGTGCGGGCGGTGCGCGAGTTCAGGCCGCACGTGATCCTCGCCTACGACGAGAACGGCGGCTATCCGCACCCCGACCACGTGATGTCTCACCAGGTCGCGGTCGAGGCGTTCGAGGCCGCCGCCGATCCCGACCGGTACGCGGAGGCGGGTGCCGAGCCCTGGCAGGCGCTGAAACTCTACTACTTCGTCTCCTTCCACCACGAGAAGTTCGTGGCGCTCCACGAGGAGATGCTGCGCCGCGACATCGAGTCGCCGTACACGAAGATCTTCGAGGAGCGCGAAGAGCGTCGCCGCCAGCGTGTCGCGGAAGGCCTCAGGGACTGGGAGATCACCACCCGGGTCAACGTCGCCGACTACTTCGACATCCGCGATCAGGCGCTGCTGGCGCACGCCACCCAGATCGACCCGAACTCGTCCTGGTTCGCGTGCCCGGTCGACGTGCAGCGCGCCGCGTGGCCGACCGAGGACTATCATCTAGCTAGGTCGCTCGTAGACACTGAGCTGCCAGAAGATGACTTGTTCGCGGGTGTCCGAGAGAGTGTTCCCCTTTGATGATCCTCGCCGCCGCCGTCGCTAGCGGCTCAAGCAACTCCACGCTCAACGACGTGGAGCCGGGCGTCCTCGGCTTCCTGATCGTCGCCGGCCTGGGTGTCATACTCTTCTTCCTGATGCGGAACATGAACAAGCAGTTTAAGAAGCTCGGGCCGCCGCCGGAGGAGACCGATGCCGAGTCCGCGGCCGGCGAGGCGAACAGCACGGCCGCCGTGACCCGCGGCGCGGAACCCCGCGCCATCACGGCCGGCACCGCGGTCCAGACCGGCGATCCGAAGCAGGACGCGAAGGCGGAAGGCACCGCCAAGCGCGAGTAGCCGGCGAGGCGGGGCAGCAGCATGCTCGTAGTTCACGGTGTATGGGCGTACGGCGCCCTGCACGTCTGGGGTGAGGACGGCCAGTTGCCGCCCGCCGCGCCGCCCCGCGCCGGGCGTCCGTCGCGGGCGCCCCGGCCGCATCCCTTCGCGAGTCAGGCCGCTCACGTGGCCGACGCGCTGCCCGAGATCGCCCGCAAGGCGGTCGACGACGAGCTGACAATCCGGCTGCCCACGGCCGGTGACGCCCCGCACCCGTCGCCCGAACTTGGCCGCGAGCCCCCGTCCGGCCGGCCCGCGCTCGCCGCCTGGCGCGTGCCCGCGCTCGTTTTCGGGGAAGGACCGGCGGTCGAGCTGCTGGCGGCGCTGGCCGGCCAGGATCAGCCGGTCTCTCTGGGCGTGACGATGACGTACCTGGCGGCCGTCGCGGGGTTCGCGGCCGACCTCACCACCCGCGGTCGCGTGCTGCCCGTCCTCGCGACCGAAGACGGCGGATACGGGGCCCGCTGGCGCCCTGTCCTGGGCGCGGCCGACGCGCAGCGGGCCCGCGAGTTCGCCGCCGCGATGCCGGCGCTGCTGCGGGCCGCCGACGACGCGCAGCCAGGACCGCTGCTGGCCGAGGCGCTCGATGCGCTCGCTGACGCGACGGCGCGCGCCCGTCTGCAGGGAGTGCCGCTGCTCACGCCGCGCCGCGGTCGGCGCCCCCTCCGTATCCCCTTCCCCGAACGCACCATCCTGGCTCTTACCGCCCCCGATCCTGTGCTCGCCGTGGAGACGCCGGCAGACGAGGCGGAGTCGGGCGCGCTGGCGGAATCGCTCGGTGCGTGGCTGGCGTCGGCGCGGCTGCCCGCGGGCGCGGTGCGCACATGCTTCCGCCTGGTCGAGCCCCCGGCGCCGGACGAGCCTGACCCGGACGAGCCTGACCCGGACGCGTCCGGCGCGGCCGAAACGGAGGACTGGCGGGTCGAGTTCGCGCTGCAGTCGACCGAAGACCCCAGCCTCATGCTCCCCGCGGCGGACGTCTGGGCCGGCGCGGGCGGCGGCTGGCTGGCCGGGGACACGCATCCCGAGGAGGCCTTGCTGGCCGGGCTGGGCGCGGCCGCGCGGCTGTTCCCGGCGCTGGACGGGGCGCTGCGCGAGACCGCCCCCGACGGGGTCACGCTGGATGCCGCGGACGCGCTCGGCTTCCTGCGCGAGACCGGGTCGCTGCTCGCCGGGGCCGGCTTCGGTGTCCTGCTGCCTGACTGGGCGCGGAAGGCCCGGCTTGGCCTCAAGCTCACGACGAGATCCGCCTCCAGCGGGGCGTCGTCCGGGCGGGCGGCCCAGTTCGGCCTGGCGGATCTCGTGGAGTTCCGCTACGACCTCGCGGTGGGCGATCAGGTCCTGTCCGCCGAAGAACTCGCCGAACTCGCGGCGATGAAAGTCCCGCTGGTCCGGATCCGCGGGCAGTGGGTGGAACTCGACGACAAGCACCTGAAAGCCGCGCTGAAGTTCCTCGAGCGCAGGCGGTCCGGCACGATGACCGTCGCGGATGCCCTGCTCGCGGGCACGCGTGGCGAGGCCGGGGACGTACCGGTGACCGCGGTGGCGGCGGACGGCTGGCTGGCTGACCTGCTGTCCGGCCAGGCCGACCGCCGGCTGACGCCGCGGCCGGCGCCCGCCGGCTTCGACGGCGAACTGCGGCCTTACCAGGAACGTGGCCTCGCCTGGCTGTCCTTCCTCGGCGACCTTGGACTCGGCGCGGTGCTCGCCGACGACATGGGCCTGGGAAAGACGATCCAGCTGCTGGCACTAGTGGCCGACGGCGCGGGCAGTCAGGAGGGCGCGTTCGGGAAGACGCTGTTGATCTGCCCGATGTCGCTGGTCGGCAACTGGCAGCGGGAGGCCGCGCGCTTCACGCCGGACCTTCGCGTGCACGTCCACCACGGCGCCGACCGGCTCAGCGGGGACGAGTTCGCGGCGGCCGTGGCCGGGGCGGACCTGGTCATCACGACGTACCACATCGCGGCCCGGGACCGCGGGACGCTAGCGGCCGTGCCGTGGGGGCGCGTCGTGTGCGACGAGGCGCAGGCGATCAAGAACCACGGGACGGCCCAGGCGAAGGCCGTGCGGGCGCTGCCCGCGTCGGCGCGGATCGCGCTCACGGGCACGCCGGTGGAGAACCAGCTTTCCGAGCTGTGGTCGATCATGGAGTTCGCGAACCCGGGACTGCTGGGACCGGCGACGTCCTTCCGGGAGAATTACGCGGTGCCCGTGGAGCGGCACGGCGACGAAGAGGCGGGGGAGCGGCTGCGGCGGATCACGCGGCCGTTCGTGCTGCGGCGGCTCAAGACCGATAAGTCGATCATCTCTGACCTGCCGGACAAGCAGGAGATCAAGGTCTGGTGCAACCTGACGCAGGAGCAGGCGTCGCTGTACCGCGCGACCGTCGACGACATGCTCGCGCGGATCGAGGAAGCGCAGGGGGACATCCAGCGGCGCGGGCTGGTGCTCGCGACGATGGCCAAGCTCAAGCAGGTCTGCAATCATCCCGCGCACCTGCTCGGCGACGGCTCCCGCCTCCCCGGGCGGTCCGGGAAGCTGGAACGGCTCGAGGAGATCGGCGACGAGATCGCCGCCGACGGCGACAAGGCGCTGCTGTTCACCCAGTACGCCGAGTGGGGCCGCCAGTTGCAGCCGTACCTGGCGGCGCGGATCGGGTGCGAGGTGCTGTTCCTGCACGGCGGGGTCACGAAGAAGCAGCGGGACGCGATGGTGGCACGGTTCCAGTCCGCCGACGAGCCGGTGCTGTTCCTGTTGTCGCTGAAGGCCGGCGGCACCGGGCTGAACCTCACCGCGGCCAACCACGTCGTGCACATCGACCGCTGGTGGAATCCGGCGGTGGAGGAACAGGCGACGGACCGGGCGTTCCGCATCGGGCAGCGGCGCGACGTGCAGGTGCGGAAGTTCATCTGCGTCGGGACGCTGGAAGAACGGATCGACGCGATGATCGAGTCGAAGAAATCGCTCGCCGCCCAGGTAATCGGCACCGGGGAGAGCTGGCTCGGCGGGCTGTCGACCGCGGACTTGCGTGCGGTCGTGACGCTTTCGTCCGACGCGGTGGCGTCATGAGCCCGGCGGGAGGGTACCCGTGGCCGGAGGCGTCGAAGCCGATCGCCGTCGAGGGCGGGATCAAGGCGAAGAGCAAGCGCGGGGCGATCGGGTCGCAGTGGTGGTCGCGGCGGTTCATCGCGGTGCTCGAGTCCTACGGGATGAGCGGCCGGCTGCAGCGCGGGCGGTCCTACGCGCGCAAAGGCCAGGTGCTCGAGTTCTCGCTCGGCGTCGGCAAGGTCACCGCGCGGGTCCAGGGGTCACGGCCGCAGCCGTACAAGGTGAGCATCGGAGTGCTGCCGCTGACCACGGCGCAGTGGCGGACGGTCGACTCCCGGCTGGCGTCGCAGGCGCTGTTCCGCGCAAAGCTGCTGGCGGGCGAGATGCCCGCGGAGATCGAGTCGGTCTTCGACGAATGCGGGACGCCATTGTTCCCGCGCTCCGCGTCCGACCTGGACATGCGGTGCAGCTGCCCGGACTGGGGCGTGCCCTGCAAGCACCTCGCCGCCGTTTGCTACGTGCTGGCCGAGGCGTTCGACGAGGACCCGTTCGCGATGCTGGCCTGGCGCGGCCGGGGCAAAAACGACCTGCTGGCCGCGCTGCGGGGCGCGGCCGGGCGCGGTGGAGCGGCCCCGGGTCCCGGGGCGCCCGCGCCGGCCGGCCGCCGCCGGCCTTCCGGGACCGGGGCTTCCGGGGCCGGGGCAGCCGTCGATGACGGCGCGGTGAGCGCCACGCGCGCCGTGCTGGCGGACGTGACGGGGGAACCGCTGGCGGGAAGCCTGGGCGACTTCTGGTCGGCCGGGCTGAGCGCTGCCCGGCTGCGGGCCCTGGCCGCGCCGCCGGCGACCGCGGCCGCGGCGGATCTGCTGCTGCGGATGTTCGAGCCGCCGGCGATCCAGGTGCGGGGCACTGATCTCCGCGACGTGCTCGGCCCGGCCTACGAGCGACTCGCCGCGGAAGAGTAAGCGGCCTGCCCTTCC
>DASZKN010000046.1:0-12334 GCA_035552855.1 Trebonia sp.
GTCGTGATCGCGCACGGCGCGTCCACCGCGCGCGCCGTCACCGCCGCCTGCGTGCTCGCCGCGAACCTGTCGCGCGGCGACATCACCGAGAAGATCAGGCAGCGGATCGGGCCTCAGCCCGAGCGCCGCTTCCTGCGCCGCGACCGGGACCGCGACCGGGACCGCGACCGGGACCGCGACCGCGACCGCGACCGCGACCGTTAATGAAAAAGCGTCCAGCACAAGTCGTCAATAGACTGGTTACATGACAGATCCTCAGCAGGTCCTTGCCGCCCGGGTGCGGGACGCCCTGGGCGCGGCGTTCGGTGCGGATTACGCCAGCGCGGACCCGCTGATCCGTCCCTCGCAGTTCGCGGACTTCCAGTCCAACGCGGCGCTCCCGCTCGCGAAGCGGCGCAAGCAGAGCCCCCGGGATGTCGCCAGCGCGATCGCGGCGCACCTCAGCGTCGACGACATCACGGCGCCGCCGACGATCAGCGGACCGGGCTTCATCAACTTCACGCTGCGGCCGGACTGGATCGCCGGCCAGGCGACCGCGCTGCTGAACGACCCCAGGCTGGGCGTTCCCGCCGTGCCTGTCCCGCAGACGGTGGTCGTCGAGTACTCATCGCCGAACATCGCCAAGGAAATGCACGTCGGCCACCTCCGCACCACGATCGTGGGCGACGCGATCGCCCGGATCCTGGAGTTCATGGGCCACCAGGTGATCAGGGACAACCACGTCGGGGACTGGGGCACGCCGTTCGGCATGCTGATCGAGCACCTGGTCGACGTCGGCGAGGACTCCCCCGAGGCCCATTTGCTGCGGACCGACCCGAACACCTTCTACGCGTCCGCGCGGGTCAAGTTCGACTCCGATGAGAGCTTCGCGAACCGGGCGCGGCAGCGGGTCGTGAAGCTCCAGGCGGGCGACGACCCGGACACCCAGCGGCTCTGGGACGAGCTTGTCGAACTGTCCCGGCAGTACCTGCGGGACATGTACGGCCTGCTCAAAGTCACGCTGACCGACGACGACATCCGGGGCGAGAGCTTCTACAACGACATGCTGCCGGGGGTCGCGGAGGACCTCGAAGCCGGGCACCTCGCCACGATCAGCGACGGCGCGCTCTGCGCGTTCCCGCCGGGGTTCACCGGCCGCGACGGCAAGCCGCTGCCGGTCATCATCCGCAAGAGCGACGGCGGCTGGAACTACTCCACCACCGACCTGGCGACGGTGCGCTACCGGGTGGACAAGCTCACCCCGGACCGGGCGATCTACGTGGTCGGCTCGGACCAGGCGCTGCACTTCAAGATGATCTTCTCGGTCGCGGAGATGGCCGGCTGGCTGACCGGGTCCGACGACTTCGAGCACGCCCAGATCGGCATGGTCCAGGGCAAGGACGGCGGCCGGCTCCGCACCCGGGAAGGTGACACGCCCAAGCTCAGCGCGCTGCTCGCCGAGGGCATTGAGCGAGCCGGCGCGATCCTGGGCGAGATCGAGGGCCTCGACGCCGCGGCCAAAGAAGAGATCGCCGAGGACGTCGGGATCGGCGCGATCAAGTACGCCGACCTGTCGACGGCACGCGACAGCGCGTACATCTTCGACTTCGACCGGATGATCTCGTTCAAGGGCAATACCGGGCCGTATCTGCAGTACGCGACGACCCGCATCCGGTCCATCTTCCGCAAATCCGGCATCTCGGAAAACGAGGCCGCGGGGCCAATTCAGGTCACCGAGCCGGCGGAACGGGAACTGGCGCTAAAGCTCCTGGGCTTCGGCACGGTGCTTTACGGCGTGGCGGAGACCGCTGAGCCGCACCGGCTCTGCGGCTACGTCTTCGAGGTCGCCAGCCTCTTCACGACGTTCTACGAGCAGTGCCCGGTGCTCAAGGCCGACGACGAGGAAACGCGCCGCTCCCGGCTCGCGCTGTGCGCCGCGACCCTGCGGGTGCTCGCGGCCGCGCTCGGTGTCCTCGGCGTGCCGGTTCCCGCCCGCATGTAGGCTCCCCGGCGCGCTCCGCGGTCAAACCGCTGGCGGCGCCGCGTAGCCTTTTCTTTATTTTCCTTAGCATCTTCTGAACGGTCCATGCTGATTCGTAATCCACCTGTCATCGCGGTCACAGGATGGAATGGAGCCAGCAGGGCTCGTTAAGCAGAAAAGTTTTGTAGCTCTTACAGGGACCTCTTTTAGCTCCCCGGTCCGCACATGGGACGGCAATCTCGAAGCCACGGAATCGACCGGGCACGCGTAGCGGGCGCGTGGTCCACAAAGGAGGCTTCGATGACTAGCCGCAACAGGCGCGGCAATCGCCAGGGCAGCTTGAAGGCACGCCTTGGCATCGCGACCGCGGTACTTGTCGGCGGCGGAGCGATCGGAGTGGCGGTGGCCGCATCCGGCCACGGCGGCTCGACGAGCGCGCAGTCGACGGGCTACACCACCAACTCCCATCACATGCTCAGCGAGGGCAGCGCGCTCAGCTCGGCGCTCTCGACGCTGTCCTTCAACCAGGGTCGTTCGGTCGCCACGCTGTCGCGGATGGCGCCGATGCGGACGTTCAGCCAGGTCCGGCACGGCCACAAGACGTTCGGGGCTCAGCGCGGCATCGTCGAACTGGCCACGAAGAAGTTCCTGCTGGTCAAGTCCTTCAACGGGTCTCTGCACCTGTGGTGGCTCGCGCACACGAAGTTCGTGAACGCGGGCACGACGATGACCGGGATGACCGCGCTGACGGGCAACTGGAACGCGGCCTCGTCGGCGATGCGCACTGGCAACATGGTCCCGGCCACGGTGACGGTGGCCGGCAGCACGCTCACGGCGAGCACGATGACCGCACCGGCCGTCAAGCCCGTGACGATTACGGTCGGCACCGGCACGACGACCGTCACGATCGTGATCGCGCAGTCGACGGCCACGGTGACGGCGCCGATGACCACACCGGTGACCACCGCGGGCATCTCCACCACATCGGTGTCGCCGATGATCTCCGCCAGCGGGCCGATGGTCTCCAGCCGCCAGCCCGCCTTCACGCGGACCAGGGGCGTGGTGCGCGGCGACCTGGTGCTCGTGACCGGCTTCCGCGAGCACGGCTTCCTCGTCGCGAAGCTCGCGCTGTTCACGCCGCCGGCGACCACGGTCACGCCGTCGCCGTCGGCTACCCCGACAATATCGACCACACCGACGATGCCGGGTACCCCCACCGTGTCGCCGACCTCAACGGCCAGCGTGTTCACCGGCACGCACAGCTGACACGACCCCCGATACAGGCCCGCGGGGCGACCGTTCACCAGGCGGCCGCCCCGCGGGCCGCGTCTCGCTCTCTGTACTTTTCTGGACTTTCGGGGTGTGCACATGGGAAACCTGACACAACAGCGATACGGCCAGCGCGTGCTCCGCGCGGGCGACCTCGTGCTCGACGAGACCCGGTGGACCGTTCACCGGGCGGGCACGCAGGTCAGCCTGTCGCCGACCGAGTTCCGGCTCCTCGCCTTCCTGATGCGCAACCAGGGGCAGGTGCTGAGCCGCGCGCAGCTTCTGCAGCACGTCTGGAGCTGCCGCCACCGCGGCCATCCGCAGATCGTTGAGACGTACGTCAGCTACCTGCGCCGTAAGCTCGACGCTCTCGGCCCGCGGGTCATCTTCACGCGCCGCGGGCTCGGATACGTGTTCCGGCCGGCGGTCCGGGGAGACGAATCCGCCGGGTTGTCGTAGTCTCAGTGTGTGGCCCTGGCCCCCATCGGCGGACCAGGCGGACTCGACGCGCGCAACGGACGGCGGAGGAGGTGGTCATGAGCGGACTGATACTGCTGGTGTTCATCGCCATTGGCCTCGGGTGGTTCTGGAACAAGGGCCGCAAGAAGTTCGGCTTGGCAGCCAACGGCAAGACGTGGCTCTACGCCGTCATCGCCATCGTGATCCTGATCGGACTGGTCTACGGCGCCAGCCATTCGCCCCACTAGCCCCTGACGCCCGCCGGGCCGCGCCGTCAGGCGTCGTCGTCCGCCAGCGGGATTTCGAACCAGACCGTCTTGCCCTCGGGGGTGGGGCGGGAACCCCAGCGGGTGGCTAGCTGCTCCACCAGGTACAGGCCGCGGCCGCCCTCGTCGGTCGCGGCCGCCGTACGCAGTCGCGGCAGCCGCAGATCGGGGTCGAACACCTCGACCCAGACGGACTCGGCCCCGCGCCGCAGGCGGAGCACGAACTCCCGCGGACGGCGAACCGGACCCGCGTGCGCGACCTGGTTCTCCCAGCCAGGCATCGGCGACGCGACCGCGACGGCCGATCCGCTGCCCGGCCCGGGGCCGTCGAGCGCGCCCGGCGCGCCGGCCGCCACGGGAACGTCGAGCTCAACGTCGAACCGCCGCCCGGGACTCGGGGTGATCGAGGCGTGCAGCACCGCGTTGGTGACCACTTCCGAGACGAGCAGGCACGCGAGTTCGGCCTGTCCCGGGTCCATCTTCCACGCGGCGAAAGTGCAGGACGCGAGGCGGCGGGCCTCCGACACCATGATCGGCTCGGCCGGGAACGACCGTTCCTCCGAGGCCAGGTCCAGCGGGGACGACCGGAGCACGAGGATCGCCATGTCGTCGTCGATGTTGCCGGGCACGGCGGTCTCGGCCGCGCGGGCCACCGCGCTCGCCACGCCCGTCTCGGCGGTGGCGCCGTCCAGTCCAGCGGCCCGCTTGATCGCCTCCGCCAGCATGCCGACGACCTCGGTCTCGCTGTAGTGCCCGTCGCCGTCCGCCCGCGAGCGCCGGTCGGTGAGCCCGTCGGTGTACATCACGAGCGCCGCCCCCGGCGGCAGCTCGACCGTCTGCTCCTTGTACGTCGGCAGCCCCGTGATGCCCCGGCCCCGCACGCCGAGCAGCACGCCCTTGTGAGCGATCTCCAGCGGGCCGGCCTTGCCGTCGCGTGCGAGCAGCGGCGCCGCGTGGCCGGCGTTGGCCAGCGTCAGCTCGCGGGACCACGCGTCGTAGATCATGTAGATGCAGCTGACCGTGGGCGGTTCGCCGGCCGTGCCCACGGGGGCCGTGGAGCGTACCCACTCGTCCAGCTTGCGCATGATGTCGGCCGGCGACTTCTCGTCCTGCGCGTAGGCGCGCAGCGCCGCCCGGAGCTGTCCCATCGTCGCCGCCGCCCGCGGCCCGCGGCCCTCGACGTCGCCGATGACAAGTCCCACCCGCCCGGCCGCCAGCGGGATGATGTCGTACCAGTCGCCGCCGACCTGGGTCTGGATGCCCTGCCCCTGGGTCACGAGAGGCTTGGCGGGCACGTAGCGGAACGCGATGTCCAGGCCGTCGAGCTCGGGCACTTGCTGCGGGAGGAGGCTCTCCTGGAAGGCGATCGCGGTGTTGCGCTCCGTCTCGAACAGCATGGCGTTGTCGATCGCGACGGCCACCCGGCTGGCGATCGCCCCGATCAGGTCGCCGTCGGCCAGGTCGTAGTGCGGATCCGCACGGTCGGTGAGCCTGGAGAGGGCGAGCGACATCACCCCGAGCAGCTCGCCCCTGGCGTACAGGGGCGACGCCAGCACGGAAGTCAGCCCCGCCTGGTCGGCGGCGGACATCGACTCCACGGACGGCGCGGGGTAGTACTCGGCATGCAGGTCGGGCACGACGATAGTCTCGAGCCGCGTCATCGCCTGCTGCATGAAGTGCCCGGGCGGATAGTGGATGGCCGACCCGACCTCCGCCCACGTACCGGGCGCCGGCTCCCAGTTCCCCGCGTGCGTCTGCACCCGCCGGATGAGCTTCTCGCCGCTGAACAAGTCGATGAAACAGTGGTCCGCGAACTGCGGCACGAGGATCGAGGCCACCTGCCGCAGCGTGGTGTCCAGTTCCAGCGACCCGGCCAGCCGCTCGCCGATCCGCTCGAGCAGCCGGAGCCGGTCCTGCTCGCGCTGCGCGTCCCGGCGGCCGGCCTCGGTGACCAGCAGCACGATGCCGTCGATGTCGCCCGGGGAGTGCAGCAGCGGCACCGCCAGCACCCGCAGGAACACCAGCGTGCCGTCGCCGCGCGTCCCGGTGAACGTCCCTTCCCAGGAGGCGCCGCGCAGCACCTGGTGGGACATCGCGTCGGCCTTGGGCAGGTCACCTTCGGGAATGAAGCCGAGGGTGTGCAGGGGCCGCCCGGCGAGCCGCGACACGTCGCCGGGCAGGCGCAGCAGCCTGCCCGTGAACTCGTTGACGAACAGGATGTTGCCCTGCCGGTCGGCGACAACCACACCGATCTCCGCCTGGCGCAACACACGCTCCGCCGGCAGATACGGGTCGAAGACGCCCTCGTTCCAGCGCGTCATTGCCACTCTCCGGTCACTGGACTGATCCTGGGTCACTCCCTGGACACGAATACGTGCGAGGCGACCTCGGCCGGCAGATCGGTGGTCGCCGAATCCGCGTCGCTGCCGTCCGGCCCAAGGCCGCCGCAGGACACCCGGACACCGTCCCTGATCGACCCAATCGACACCTCGCGTCCGGGTTGTATCCCGGCCCGCTTCAGTTTAAGCATCAGGACCAGATCATTTTGAACATGCTCGGTGATCCGTGTCACTACCGCATGTACAGTACCGCCAGCATCAGACGCCGCGTCGGTCATCGGCTCGTCCGGCTTGCGGAGTTCATCGCCGGCCGCCCCCGCCGTCGCGGCGCCGGGCTCGTCCGCCGCGTCCGTCGCGTCCGCCGCCAGCTCGTCCAGGCCCGGGATGAGGTTGCCATGCGGGCACCGCACGGGGTGCCGGAGCAGCTCATAGAGCCGGCGCTCGACGCTCTCGGAGATGACGTGCTCCCATCGGCAGGCCTCGATGTGCACTTCTTCCCATGGCAGGTCGATGACGCTGACCAGCAGGCACTCCGCCAGGCGGTGCTTGCGCATCACCCTGGTCGCGAGCGTGCGGCCGGTGTCGCTCAGCGCGAGCTGGCGGTCACCCGCCACGTGCAGCAGGCCGTCCCGTTCCATCCGGGCCACCGTCTGGCTGACCGTCGGACCGGACTGCGCGAGGCGCTCGGCGATCCGCGCGCGCAGCGGTACTATCCCTTCCTCTTCAAGCTCGAACACGGTGCGGAGATACATCTCCGTCGTGTCGATAAGCCCATGGGCAGTCACTGAACCATCCTCCCTTAAAGAATGCTACGTGACGCGAGGGCAAACAATGCTCACGGCGACAATCGCTCGATAACCCAGCCGGAAGCCCCGCCAGCGTCCCGCCGGTAGCGCAGCCGGTCATGCAGCCGGCTCGGCCGCGACTGCCAGAACTCGATCGTGTCCGGCTCGATCACGTACCCGCCCCAGAAGTCCGGCATCGGCACTTCGGTCCCCTCGGGCCACCGCTCGGTCAGCTCGGCCACCCGGGCTTCCAGCTCCTCGCGCGAGGAAAGCACGGTCGACTGCCGCGATGCCCAGGCCCCGATCTGCGACCCGCGCGGCCGTGAGTGGTAGTACGGCTCGCTCTCGGCCATCGACAGCAGCCGGACCGTGCCCTCCACCGTCAGCTGGCGCCCGAGCCCGTACCACGGGAACAACGCGCAGCAGCGGGGTTCCACGGCGAGATCACGACCCTTACGGGACGTGCGGTTGGTGTAGAAGGTGAACCCGGCGGCGGAGTGCTCCTTGAGCAGCACGGTGCGCGCGTGCGGCCGCTCTCCCGCGGTGGTGAGCACCATGGCGTTCGGCTCGGGCAGCCCGGCCGCCACCGCCTCCCCGAACCACTTCCCGAACTGCGTCATCGGGTCGGGATCAAGCGTCGAAGGATCCATGGGAAGTACGCTATCGGTGTGACCAGCATCGTCATCCCCGACCAGCTCAAGCCGGCCGACGGCCGGTTCGGCAGCGGCCCGTCGAAGGTCCGCCGGGAGCAGGCCGCCGCGCTCGCCGCGGCGGCCGAACTCGGCACCTCGCACAGGCAGTCACCGGTGCGGGCGCTCGTCAAGCGGATCCGCTCCGGGCTGGCTGAACTTTTCGGGCTCCCGAACGAGGCCGTGGTGGCTCTCGGCAATGGCGGCACCACGGCGTTCTGGGACGCCGCCGCGTTCGGGGTCGTTGGCGGGAAGAGTCAGCACCTGTCGTTCGGGGAATTCTCGGCGAAGTTCGCGACGGTCGCCGCGCGCGCTCCGTGGCTGGCCGCGCCGACGGTCATCGCGTCCGCGCCGGGCACGTACCCGGTGCCCCGCGCGGAGGCCGGCGTGGACGCGTACTGCCTGACGCACAACGAGACCTCTACCGGCGTGTGCATGCCGGTCGCGCGCCCGGCGGGCGCGGACGACGGCGCGCTGGTGCTCGTGGACGCGACCAGCGCGGCCGGGGCACTGCCCGTGGACATGGCGCAGTCCGACGTCTACTACTTCGCGCCGCAGAAGGTCTTCGGCGCCGACGGCGGCCTGTGGATCGCGATCCTGTCCCCCGCCGCGCTGGCGCGGATCGACGAGATCGCCGCCGGCGGCCGGTACATCCCCGAGTCTTTGTCGCTGCGCGTGGCCGTGGAGAACTCGGTCAAGGACCAGACCTATAACACGCCCGCGATCTCGACCCTGGTGCTGATGGCGGAACAGCTGGACTGGATACTCGGCCACGGCGGCCTGGCGTGGTCGGCGGGCCGGTCGGAACGGTCGGCGGAGATCTTGTACGGCTGGGCCGAGAAGTCCGCGTACGCCACGCCGTTCGTGAGCGACCCCGGGATGCGGTCGCCGGTCGTGGGCACGATCGACTTCAGCGACGACGTCCAGGCGGACGCGGTGGCCGGGGTGCTGCGGGAGAACGGCATCGTCGACACGGAGTCGTACCGCAAGCTGGGGCGCAACCAGCTGCGAATCGCGATGTACCCGGCCGTCGACCCGGAGGACGTGGCCGCGCTGACCGCGTGCGTCGACTACGTGACCGAGCGGCTCGCGTTAGTGGACGAGCGCGCCGATCACGACGGCGAGCACCAGCACCACAAGCACCGCAGGCAGCAGCCAGCGCGGAACTCTAGTCACGCCGCCAGCCTACCGAGCGGCGAAACCCCGCCCTCCCGGCGACCAGGGGAGGCTGGTTGAGACTCTTCGTCGCGCTCGCGCCGCCCGCCGACGTGCTCGACAACCTGGACGCCGCCTGCGCGCCGTTCCGGGCGGCGCGCGCGGACCTGCGGTGGACCAGCCGGGAAGCGTGGCACGTCACGCTCGCCTTCCTCGCCGAAGTCAGCGACCCGCAACTGACGCGGCTGATCCCGCGGCTTGAGCGGGCCGCGCGGCGGCACGCCGCGTTCCGCCTGTCGTTCGCCGGGGCGGGCGCGTTCCCGTCGGCCGGGCGGGCGAACGTGCTGTGGAGCGGCCTCGCCGGAGACCGGCGCGCGCTAGCGGACCTCGCCGCCTCGGCCGCCGCGGCCGCCCGCCGGGCCGGGGCGCCGCCGCCGGACGCGGGCCGGAAATACCGGCCGCACCTCACGCTGGCCAGGTGCCGGGCGCCGGCCGACGTGGGCCCGGTCGTGACCGCGCTGTGGGGGTACCAGGGCAAGCCCTGGACCGCGGAAGAGATCTTGCTCATCCGCAGCCGCCTGCGGGAGCGTCCCCGCTACGAGACGCTCGGCGCCTGGAAGCTGCGCCCGTCTACCGGGGCGTCGCCGGACCCCTCGTAGGCGCCGCCGGTGTCAGGACTGGCTGAGCTTCTCAAGGATCGGCGCGGCGGCCCTGAGGATCGCCCGTTCCTCGGGCGTGAGCTCCTGGAACCGCTGGGCAAGCCACGCCTCCCGGCGACGGCGCACACGGGTGACGAGCGCGCGGCCTTCCGGGGTCACGGTGAGGATCACCTGCCTGCGATCGGTCGGATGCGGCGCGCGCCGCACGAGCTTGCGCTCCTCGAGGACCGCGATCACCCGGGTCATCGACGGCGGCTGCACCTTCTCGTGGTCGGCGAGCTCGCCAGGGGTCATCGCCTCGTGGCGGTCAAGCGCCGCGAGCGCGGCAAGCTGAATGTCGGACAGGACCATCTCGGTCCCGCCGAGTCCCAGGCGCTCCACCCGGAGGCGCCGTGCGAGCCGGCTGACCGAGATCCGCATAGCGGTCGCCAGTCCGGCGTCGGTAGTCGTAACTGCCTGCGGCATCTACCAAGTAGACCACGTGCGGGCAGCCGTTATAAGGCCACGGGCGTGAAGTCTGACACATCGCGAACGCTGGTTAGCTTTTCTCGTTGCTCGTGGGGCGGACTAGCCTTAGCGGGTGACCGAGCAGGAGGCAACGTGAGCGAAGACCGGCCGCCATCGGCGCCGCCCAAGGAGGCGGACGACCGGAAGGTGGCGGCCGCGATCACGGCCTGCTGGGCCATCGCGCTGATCGTCGTGGCCCTGCTAGCCGTGCGGAACCTGCTGCCCGTCGACGAGCGCTGGTGGGTATGGACGTGCGTTGCCGGCTTCGGGTTCGGGCTGTGGGGCATGTGGTACGTGCCGCTGCTCAAGCGCAGGCGGGCAGGGCAGCCGGGCGACCGGGCCCGGGTGCCGGCCCCGCCTGCTCAGTCTTCCGGTGACGATCCGTCGAGCGCGTCTCGCGACAGCGGCTCGAAGACGGTCTCTTCGACGGATACGCCGGGCAGTTCGACCAGGTCGTAGCCGAACTCGTCGATCACGGGAGTGGCGGCCCGCGCCTGCGGACCCGTATGCGCGGCCTCCGAGTGCGCGCCGCAGCCGTGATCCGCGGCCACCACCCGGCCGTCGTCCGGCGCGTAGGCGTTGCCGCACGCCCCGAACACGCGGCCGAGGCCGCCGCTCAGCGGCACGAAGAACCCGCAGCTCATGCATTTCGCCGGGGCGGCGTGGGACAGCGGTGTCCGCGGCCCGTGGTCGCTTTCGTACCACCGCTCCGCCGTGTCGTCCCGTCCGTAGGCGGACAGCACGCGCGACCGGCCGGGAGCCGGGAGCTCCGACGGCTCGGCAGGGCCTGCGGCGGAGTTCTCGGCATCCGTCCACGGGCGGAACCAGTCGGTCACCGCGTCGTCGCCCTCGAGGACGACCAGCGGCACGAGCCGCTCATCGTCGGCGCTGGCGGGCAGCAGGTCGCCGATGCCCACGTCGCCGGGCAGCAACCGGTCGTGCCACGGCACCCACGGCGGCGCGAGCAGCGCGTCCGGCCCGGGCAGCAGGACGCTCTCGTCCACGGTCACGAGTTTCGACCGCGGGGCGCGCGTGACGGTTACGGCCCATCGCCAGCCGGCGTAGGCTGGATCCAGGCATTCGAACAGGTGGGTGACGACACGATCGGCAACGGCCTCGACGCCCAAGTGCGACCCGACGACGTCCGCGCTGACGCCGGGTTCACTGATCAGCGACGTGCGTGCCAGGTCAACGGCATCGGCACAGGTTTGGTCAGGCTCTTTGGTCCTGGTACGGGTCGTGCTCACGACTGCCAATTCTCGCTCCTCAGGCGGCGCGCATACAGACCAGGTTCGTCCGGGGGGCGACCACCGCAAACCGCTCCGGCGATCAAGCCAGACCAGGCTGGCGGGCGCCCACGGGGCTCGTCGCACTGCCAGTGATCAACAATACTGGGTACATGGGGATGTCCGACGCGCACGGGGGTGGACGAGGCGCCGCGGGCGTGACTCGCGGCGTCGGCCGTGGCATCAGGAGCGCGGTTTCCGGCACCCGGCGGGGCACGCGCCGGGTCGGCCGGCTGGTGCGCCGGGCCACGGGGGCGTCCGGCGCCGCCCGGACCGGGCTCGCCACGCTGATCGAACTGACGGCGGCGGGCAGCTTCGGCGACGCGTTCGTCGCGGTCTCCCTGGCGGGCACGATCTTCTTCAGCACGTCGGCCGACCAGGCGCGCGGCCGGGTCATCCTGTTCCTCCTGGTGACGATGGCGCCGTTCGCGGTGCTGGCCCCGTTCATCGGGCCGGCGCTCGACCGGATGCAGCAAGGCCGCCGCTACCTGCTCGCCGGCACGCTGCTGGCCCGCGGGCTGCTGTGCTGGGGCATGTCGGCGGCGATCAACGACCCGCTGACGCTGCTGCCCGCGGCGTTCGGCGTGCTGGTGCTGCAGAAGTGCTACGGCGTGATCCGGGCCTCGGTGGCGCCGCGGCTGCTGCCGTCGCGGATCACGCTGGTGGCGGCGAACGCGCGCTCGGCGCTGATCGCGCTGATCGCGTCGACGATCGCCGCCCCGGTGGCGGCCGGGGTCGACTGGGCGGCGGGCGCCGCCTGGGTGCTGCGCGCCGGCACGATCATCTATCTCGCGGCCATCGTCATCGCGCTGCGCCTGCCCGAGCATGTGGACGTGCCGGCCGCGGCCGCTCCGGCTACCGCCGGCCCTGGCGCACCGTCCCCCGGGCCCGCTCCGCCCCCCGCCGGCCCCGGGCAGGAGCACACGCGGCCCGAGCGGATAGACGACGCCCCCGGCTGGA
>DASZKN010000047.1:0-10866 GCA_035552855.1 Trebonia sp.
ACCTGTCGTCCACGTCCGCCGTCGGCAACCGCGGCCAGGTCAACTACTCCGCGGCCAAGGCCGGAATGCAGGGCTTCACCAAGACCCTCGCCATCGAGCTCGGCAAGTTCGGCATCACGGCGAACGCGATCGCGCCCGGGTTCATCGTGACGGACATGACGGCCGCCACGGCCGCCCGGCTCGGGCTGTCGTTCGAGGACTTCCAGGCGGCGGCCGCCAAGGGCATCCCGGTGCAGCGCGTCGGTCAGGTCGAGGACATCGCCGCGGCGGTCTCGTTCCTGACCAGCGAGGAGGCCGGGTTCGTGTCCGGCCAGGTCCTGTACGTCGCCGGCGGCCCGGTCTCCTAGGCGAGCGCGCACCGTGACCACGAATCAGGACGCGTCCACCGCGGAAGACGACCTCCGCGACCAGGTCAAGACGTTCCTCAACCAGCATGACCCGGCGACCACTCCTCGCGGCGAATTCCTGGCCGCCCGGTTCGGCGCCGGCCTCGCCGCCGTCAACTACCCGGCCGGACACGGCGGCCACGGCCTGCCCCGCGGGCTGCAGAGCGTCGCCGACGCCGAGTTCGCCGCGGCGGGCGCCCCGGTCCTCGACCCGGCGCGCAACATCATCGGGCTGGGCATGGCCGCCCCGACGATCATCGCGTTCGGCACGGAGGAGCAGCGGACCAGGTGGCTGTTCCCGCTGTGGACCGGTGCGGAGATCTGGTGCCAGCTGTTCAGCGAGCCCGGCGCGGGCAGCGACGTGGCCGGGCTGGCCACCCGCGCGGTCAGGGACGGCGACGAGTGGGTGGTGAACGGGCAGAAGGTGTGGACCTCGCTAGCGCACCACGCCCGGTGGGGCCTGCTGCTGGCCCGCACCGACCCCGACGTGCCCAAGCACGCCGGGCTCACGTACTTCGTCGTGGACATGCGCGCCCCCGGCGTCGAGGTCCGCCCGCTGCGGCAGCTCACCGGCGAAGCCGAGTTCAACGAGGTGTTCCTGACCGACGTCCGGATCCCGGACCGCGACCGCCTCGCGGAGGTGGGCGAGGGCTGGCGGGTGGCGACGACCACGCTGATGAACGAGCGCGTGTCGATCGGCAGCGGCCGCTCCGTCGGCCGCGAGGAGGGCATGATCGGGTACGCGGCCGCGGACTGGCGCGCCCGCCCGGACCTCCGCACCCACGAGCTCCACCAGCGCCTGCTGCGGCTGTGGGCCGACGCCGAGGTCGCCCGGCTGGCCGGGGAACGGCTCCGGCAGCAGCTGGCGGCGGGCGAGCCGGGCCCGGAAGGCTCGGCGGCGAAGCTGACGATGGCGCGCCTTAACCAGGAGATCTCGGGCTTCGAGGTCGAGTTCGCCGGGCCGGACGGCCTGCGCTACGACGACTGGGCGGTGAGCCGCGACAGCTCGTCGGACTACTCGCGCGGCCCCGCCTTCCGCTACCTGCGCGCCAAGGGCAACTCGATCGAGGGCGGCACGTCCGAGGTGCTGCGCAACATCATCGCCGAGCGCGTGCTCGGCCTCCCGGCGGAGGCACGCGCCGACAAGGACGTGCCCTGGAAGGACGTGCCTCGGTGAGCACCGACCTGCTTTACTCCGACACTGAACGCACCCTCGCGGCTGCCCTCCGCTCCCTCCTCGCCGACCGGTCGGCACCGGCCGCGGTGCTGGCTCGCACGCAGACCCCGGACACGTGCGACGCCGGCCTGTGGCATGCGGCGGCCGCCGAGATCGGCCTCGCCGGCCTGCTCATCCCCGAGGCCCTCGGCGGCGCCGGCGCCTCCTATCGCGAGCTCGCCGCCGCGGCCGAGGAGTTCGGCGCCGCCGTGGCGCCGGTACCGTATCTCGGCAGCGCGGTGGTCGCGACGGCGGCCCTGCTCGCCGCGGCCGCCGAGTCGCCGGCGGCGGGTTTGCTGCGGCGGCTGGCCGACGGCGAGCTGACCGCCGCGCTCGCGGTTCCGTACACGGCGTGGCCCGGACGGCCAGCCGGGACGGGCGGTTTCGGCTGGCCGGGCGCCCGCGTCGCGGGGCCGCGGCCGGGCGACACGAGCGCCGGGGTGACGCGGCTGCGCGGGACGATCCGGTCGGTCGCGGACGCGCTCCCGGCCGGCGTGCTGCTCGTGTTCGCCGGCGGCGTGCCGGACGCGCTGTACGCGGTCGAGGCGGCCGGCCCGGGCGTGCACCTGGCCCCGGTCGTGTCGCTCGACATGACGCGGCAGCTGTGCGACGTGACGCTCGACGACGTGCCGGGCCGCCCGGTCGCGGTCGGCGCGGCGGCTAACGCGGCGGTCCGGGCGGGGCTGACCGCGGGCGCGGCCATGCTCGCGGCCGAGCAGCTCGGCCTGGCCCAGCGGTGCCTGGACATGACCGTGGCCTACGTGAAGGAGCGGCGCCAGTTCGCCCGCCCGGTCGGCTCGTTCCAGGCGGTCAAGCACCGGCTCGCCGACCTGTGGACGGCGATCACGCAGGCCCGCGCCGTCGCGCGGTACGCGGCCGGCTGCCTCGCGGCGGGCGACCCGGACACGGCGGTGGCGGTCGCGCTCGCCAAGGCGGCGTGCTCGGAGACGGCGGTGCTCGCCGCGGAGGAGTGCGTGCAGCTGCACGGCGGGATCGGATTCACGTGGGAGCACCCGGCCCACCTGTACCTCAAGCGCGCGAAGGCGTCGGCGTCCGGCTTTGGCACGGCGGGCGTCCACCGGGCCGCCCTGGCGGACCTGGTCAACCTCCCGGCCCCGGCCTAGCCCCAGGGCCGGTGCGCGTTGAGCGGCTTGCCCGCCTGTGCAGGCGTGCCGGCTGGTGTGCGGGCAGCGGCCGGGACACCGCCGCGTTTCCAGCACCATGCGTCACCCATATCACATAAGTGGCAGACGCGGCGAAGGGACGCCCCGGCAAAACCGCGCCCGGCAAAACCGCGCCTGTGGCTTCTGATGCGGTCGCGGCTAGCGTTACGCATTGTATGATCCATTTCAACAATGGGTAAGTTTCACGTGTGTATAGCACTCGAAACTCACCCAATAAATAAAATCTTCGCCGTGCCGGCGCGGACGGGACCGACGGGGCCGGTGATACACAGCCCAGCCGCGACGCCGTCCTGGTCTCGGTCCTGGTTCCGGGCCCGGGCCCGGAACCGGGCCGGTCTGGTCCGTGAACGCATTACGCGGGTGTTACATCGCGGTTTTCCAGGGGGGAGCCGATAATTCGGTGTCCCGCCAGCGCTTTTCCGGATGCCGCCGTCATCTACGCGAAACATGCTGTCCCGTTTCACCTGCCGCGTTACCGGCGGCGTAACGAACGGGAAATGCCGCCGAAACCCCTCCATGGGAAATATTGACCAATTGCACTGCAAGCGTGCGGAGCGGCCGGGGAGGGCCAGCAAGCCCGGGGGCGACCCTGGATCCCGAGAGGCCCCTTCAGCAGGTAGCCCCTGGAGGAGTAAGAACGTGAACCCATACCCTAGTTGGCTGGGATCAGGAGATAACGCCTGGCAGATGACGGCGGCCACGCTGGTCGGCCTCATGTCCATCCCGGCCCTCGCCGTGCTCTACGGCGGTCTCGTGCAGAAGAAGTGGGCGATGAACACCATGATGATGGTGTTCAGCGCTTTCGGCCTGACCCTCATCACGTGGGTGCTGTGGGCGTACAAGATGGGTTTCGGCACGCCGCTGATCGGCTCGGTCATCGGTGACCCGCGCACAATCCTGGGGGCCGCCGCCCAGCAGGGGCAGGCGAACATCCCGTTGCTGAACGGCCTGATGCCGAGCTTCAAGCTGCCGGGGGCGTCGGTCGAGTACTTCCAGTTCGTGTTCGCCGGAATCACGCCGATCCTGTTCATCGGCAGCGTGCTCGGCCGCATCAATTTCAGGGTCTGGGTTATTTTCGTCCCGCTGTGGATCACGTTCGCGTACGCGGTTAACGCGTTCATGCTCTGGGGTGGCGGCTACTGGGCGCAGAAGGGCGCGCTTGACTTCTCGGGCGGTTACGTCATCCACCTGGCGGCGGGCGTCTCCGGGTTCACCGCGGCGGCGATCGTGGGGCCGCGGCTCAAGCGCGACCGCGAGCGGGCGGTGCCGAACAACCTGCTGTTCGTCGCGGTGGGGGCGGGCCTCTTGTGGCTCGGCTGGAACGGCTTCAACGGCGGTGACCCGTACTTCGCGGGCGCGGACGCGGCGGCGGCCATCGTCAACACCAACCTCGCGGCGGCCGTGGCGATGATGACCTGGGTCTTCATGGACATGTTCCTGAGCAAGGGGAAGAAGCCGACCTTCCTCGGCGCGCTCAACGGCATCATCTGCGGGCTGGTCGGGATCACGCCCGCCGCGGGCTACGTCAACGGATTCGGCGCGATCGTCATCGGGCTGGTGTGCTCCGCGGTCGTCTGGGTGGCCTGGATCTACCTGCCGAAGTACGTGTGGCCGTTCAACCGGGTCGACGACGCCCTCGGCGTCGTGTACACGCACGGCATCGCGGGCCTGCTCGGCGGCCTGCTGGTCGGCCTGCTGGCCGACCCGAGCATGCTCGAGTACATCGGGCTCGGCAAGACCTCGTCGATCGCCGGCACGGGCGCGTTCTACGGCCACCCGCACCAGCTGCTCACCCAGTTCCTCGCCGCGCTCACGATCATCGTCTGGGACGCGATCGCGACCACGGCCATCCTGTTCTTCATCAAGTACGTGCTGCGGATGAAGCTCCGGATGAGCGACGCGGAGCTGGAGGTCGGCGACGTCGCGGTGCACGGCGAGGAGGCATACCCGGTCGAGGAGTCCCTGTCGCACCTGTCGGCCCGGGCGGCCGCCGAGGCCTCCCCGACGACCGAGGAGCCGGTGAAGGCCGACTCCTGAGCGCGCCGCGCACGGCGGCGGTGTAAGGAGGCCGCGTGTCCCGGTTCACGGCCGTGAACCGGGGTGCGCGGCCTTTCGCCGTGTCCGGGCGGCATACGCTTGATACTGCGATGCCGTACGTCGCCGGAACAGGATGGAGCATGAATAACCCCGTCGTCACGACCGCCACGCTTGTCACTCAGGACTGTGTCCCCCTGGACACCGTGCATTTTCCGGGACCGCGTCACCTGGCGGTCGTCATGGCCCACGGCTTCACGCAGTCGTGGCAGCGGCCGATGGTATGGAAGATCGCCAAGCGCTTCAACCAGACGGCGGGCGTGGTGACGTTCGACTTCCGCGGTCACGGGCGGTCCGGCGGGCTGTCCACGCTCGGCGACAAGGAGATCAACGACCTCGACGTCGTCGTCAGGTACGCGCGCCAGCTCGGCTATGAGCGGGTCGCCACCGTCGGATTCTCCATGGGCGGCTCGGTCGTGCTCCGGCAGGGCGCCCTGCTCGGCGGTGTCGACGCGGTGGTCTCGGTCAGCGGGCCCGGGCACTGGTTCTACCGCGGGACCGACGCGATGCGCCGCGTGCACTTCGCGGCCGAGCACCGTCTCGGGCGGCTGTTCGCCCGCTACGTGCTCAAGACCAAGATCTCCCCGGGCGGCTGGAACCCCGAGCCGATGCCGCCCGCGGTCGCGGCCGGGCGGATCTCACCGGTGCCGGTGCTGATCGTGCACGGCGACAAGGACCTGTTCTTCCCGCCGGATCACGGCCGCGAGCTCTACGACGGCGCCCGCGAGCCCAAGGAGTTCTGGCTGCTGCCCGGCTTCGGGCACGCCGAGCGGGCGGCCGACGACAAGCTCATCGACCGGATCGCTGTCTGGGTGGCCGAGGCAGTGACCAGGCAGGGCGTCCCGCCGGAGGCCGCGGCCGCCGGCTAGCTCACCAGCTCGCCGGGACCGGCATCCCCTCGGTGTAGCCGGACGCGCTCTGCACGCCGATCACGGCGTCCGCGGCGAACGACGTCAGGTCCCGCGCGCCCGCGTACGTGCACGCGCTGCGCACGCCCGCGACGATCATGTCGAGCAGGTCCTCCACGCCGGGGCGGGCGGCGTCGAGGTACATGCGCGCCGAGGAGATCCCCTCCTCGAACAGCTCCTTGCGTGCCCGCTCGTACGCGGAGTCGCCCGCCGACCGCAGCCGCACCGCCCGCGCCGAGGCCATCCCGAAGCTCTCCTTGTACAGCCGCCCCTGCGGGTCGCGGAACGTATCTCCCGGCGACTCGTGGGTCCCAGCGAACCAGGAGCCGACCATCACGCTGGAGGCGCCGGCGGCGAGCGCGAGCGCCACGTCCCGGGGATGCCGCACCCCGCCGTCGGCCCACACATGGGCCCCGAGGTCCCGGGCCGCCGCGGCGCATTCGAGGACGGCGGAGAACTGCGGGCGCCCCACCCCGGTCATCATCCGGGTCGTGCACATCGCGCCCGGTCCGACGCCGACCTTGACGATGTCCGCGCCCGCCGCGACCAGGTCGGCGACGCCCGCCGCGGTCACCACGTTGCCGGCCACGACCGGCACGCCGGGGGACAGGGCGCGGACGGCACGCAGCGCGGCGAGCATCTTCTCCTGGTGCCCGTGCGCGGTGTCGACGACGAGCACGTCGACGCCCGCGTCGAGCAGGACCTTGGCCTTGGCGGCGACATCCCCGTTGACCCCGACCGCCGCCCCGACGCGCAACTGGCCGCGCGCGTCGAGCGCGGGGGAGTACAGGGTGGCGCGCAGCGCGCCGGTCCGCGTCAGGATGCCGGTGCACGTGCCGTCGGCCGCCACGACCGGGGCGAGCCGGTGCCGTCCCTCGTGCAGCCGCTCGAACGCCGCCGCGGGCGGGAGGCCGGCCGGGAGCGTGAACGGGTCGGCGGACATCACGGTGCTCAGCTGCGCGAACCGGTCCGCTCCGGCGCAGTCCGCCTCGGTCACCACGCCGGCCGGCGTGCCGCCGGCGTCGACGACGATGACGGCGCCGTGCGCCCGCTTGGGGAGCAGGGCGAGCGCCTCGCCGACCGTGTCGCCCGGCGACAGCGTGATCGCCGTGTCGACCACTAGGTCGCGGGACTTCACCCAGGCTATGACGTCGGCGACCACGTCGCCTGGGATGTCCTGCGGCAGCACCGCGAGGCCGCCGCGGCGGGCGATGGTCTCGGCCATCCGACGCCCGGAGACCGCGGTCATGTTGGCGGCGACGACCGGCACGGTGGCGCCGCTGCCGTCGCGCGTCGACAGGTCGACGTCCAGCCGGGACCCGACGGCACTGCGACCGGGCACCATGAAAACGTCGCTGTAGGTCAGGTCGGTGGCGGGCTCGATGTCGTGGAGAAAACGCACGTGATCAATTGTCGCCGATCACGGGAGTCCTGAACACGCCCTCAGTTCACGATGAGCCGGGACGGCCGCGGCGGGGTGTGCCAGATCCGGTTGACGGCGCGGACGCCCGCGGTCTCGGTGACCATGCCGCCGCCGGTGCCCAGGTTCACGTCGTACTTGGGAAACGCCGAGGAGGCGATCTCGAGGCGGAGCCGGTGCCCGGGCGCCAGCCGCGCGCAGGTGTCCCACATGACGACCTCGACCTCGTACATCTCGCCGGGGGTGACCGGCCGGGCGGCGTCGAGCCCGTCCCGGTAGCGCAGTCGTACCACGCCGTCGCACAGCCGCTGGGCGAAGCCGCCGGGATGCAGGTCGACGAGCTTGGCCGTGATGTCGGTGTCGGCGGCGTCGGTGGCGACGTGGGCGACGAGCCGCACCGGGCCGATGAGCTCCAGGGCCGCGGCGAGCGGGTCGGACGTGTAGACGAGCACGTCGCCGCGGCCCTCCACGCCGAGGTAGTCGTCGGGCCCGCCGATCTGCCCGCTGCCCGCGCCGGTGATGAACGGCACCGGCCGGTCGGGATCGTGCGTCCACTCGTCCGCCGGCTCCTCGTCGGCCACGGGACCGGGCACGAGCCGCCCGTCGCCGAACCGGCTGTTCGCGCGGCCGCCGCTGGACAGGTGGAACACCGTGGTCGGCGCGTCTTCCGGCGGCCACGTGCGCGCGTCCCGCCACTCGCCCGCTCCCAGCACGAAGATCCGCACGGGCGGCTGCGGCTTCTCCGGCGCGCGGCCCCTGACGTGCTCGTCGAGGAAGTCGAGGACGTAACCGTCGAGGTCGATGAGCGCGTCCGGACCGAAGTCGACCTCGCCGAGCGTGCGGGTGGTGTTGACCGCGTGCCCCCAGGGACCCATGAGCAGGCGCTGGCCGGCCTGGCCGGCCGCCGTCATCGCCGCGAAGTTGGCTGGGGTGCCGATCTCCTCGTCGTCGTACCAGCCGGAGATGTGCAGCACGGGGACGTTCACCTCGCCGACGCGGCGCTGGTAACGGTGCGGTTCCCACCACTCGTCGAGCGTCTGGTGGCGCAGTTCCTCCCGCCAGGCCGGGGCGCTGAACCCGGCGGCGGTGTCCATCGTGAGCAGCGGCCGGTGCCGGTAGACGCTCATCCAGTCGACGTTGTCGGTGTACTGCGGCGCGCGCCCGTCGGTGAGCCGGTACCAGTTGATGTGCATCGGGGTCGGCACGCCGGTCGGCCATTCCACGAACGGGTCGCTCGGCGTCACCAGGCAGACCATCGCGCGCAGCGCGGGCGGCCGCTGCAGGGCGGTCAGCCACTGGATCTTGCCGCCGTAGCTGCCGCCGTACGTGGCAACGTCGCCGGTGCACCACTCCTGGGCGGCCGCCCAGGCGATGACGTCGGCGCCGTCCGGCCCGTCGTTCCGGTAGGGCTGGAAGACGCCGTCGGAGTCCCCGCGCCCGCGGACGTCCACGTTGACGAGCGCGTACCCGCCGCGCGCGAACGTGTCGCCGCGGCCGGACTGCCGCTCCCCGGCCTTGCCGTACGGCGTCCGGACGACCACCGCCGGCGCGGGCCCGGACGCGGGCAGCGCTAGGTCCGCCGACAGCGTGCAGCCGTCCCGCAGCGGGACCCGGACGTTGAACCGCCGGACGACCGCTGGCTCACCCATCCGTCAGGCCACCGTGAGGCCGAAGGCCGCGAACATGATGTCCGCGATCCGGTCCGACATCTCGTCGATCGGCAGTTGGACGTCGGTGCTGATCAGGTAGTTCACCCGCTCCAGCATCATCAGGCAGGCGACCGCGGTCAGCTCCGAGTGCTCCTGGTGCCTGCCCGCCGCCTCGGCCGCCGCCGTCATGCCGGTGGTCATCGCCTCCGCGATGCTGAAGAACAGCCGGAGGCCGTCGCCGTACACCTCCTCGGGCACGAGGTCGGCCGAGGACAGGATGCGGATCACGGTGGCGTGGGTGGCGTACGCGTCGAAGAACTTGCGCACCCACTGGCGCAGCACTTTCAGCCCGGTCGCGTCGCTCGTCGCCACGGGGAAGTCGCCCGCGACGATCTCCATGTCGTGCAGCGCGTCGCGGAGCAGCGCGTTGAAGAGGTCTTCCTTGTTGGAAAAGTACAGGTAGAAGGTCCCGTGCGAGATGCCCGCCCGCTGGACCACGTCGTCGACCCGGACGCCGCCGAAGCCGCGTTCCTCGAACTCGATCATGCCCGCTTCGAGGAGCTTGCGTACGGTTTCCCTGCCCTGCGCCCGCAGTTCGCGGTCTTGCGCCGGCGTGCCGCCGCCGAGCGACGGCCGTCCTTGCGGCTTGCGGGGCGGCCGCGCGGCCCCGCGGCTTCGTGCCTGTCCCGTCCCGCGTCCCTCCCCGGTAGCGTGCGGCTGGCCGGTGCCTGGTGCCGCCGCTGGCTGCGCGCGTCCCCGCCCCGCGCCCGGGCCTGCCTGGGCGGGAGTCCGGTCTGCCTCCTGCGTCATAGTCAGAGCGTAGCCGTAGTGGAGCCTGTTGCCGCGCATACCTCCAATGCCGCGCGGTACGCCCGCCTCGGCGTAACCTCCGGGATGCCGCGAGTCTCCGCGATATCTCCCAAGTACCCCCTGGAAAAACCGGACATCCCCTATAGAGTGGGGTAACTGTGAGACGACCGACGATCAGCCGCAAGTCCGCGCCCGCCGTCATCGGGAGCGGGCTGGTCGTGGCCAGCGTAATCACCGGAAGCTGGGTCGCGGCCCTGTCCGGCGGCACGCATTCCGTGGCGAGCGCGGCGGGAAACGCGGCGGCCAGGACTGGTGCCGGCCAGCCGGCGACCGGGTCCGGCGGCAGCGCCGCGCACGGCGGGGCGACGGCGGCCATCTCCCTGACCCTGCCCGAGCCCACCGCGGTCAGCGCCCCGCCCCGCCCTGCTGATAACAGCAAGAAGCCCGGTGGTGCCGGTGGCTCGAGTGGTGCGGGGACCAGTTCCGGCACCACGCCGCCGCGGCTCGTCGTGCCGGACGTCATCGCCGCCGTGCCCGGGGGCGTGACCGCGGCGGACCTGGCTAAGCTGCGCCGGATCGGGCAGGTCCGGGCCGTGCTGCCGGTCGCCGGCGCCAAGATCACCGTGAACGGGAAGACGCTCACCGTGCTCGGCGCGCCGCAGGGCGCACTGCGCGCCTGGATGCCCCCCGAGACCGCGGCGAACTCGGCCCTGTGGACCGCCTTCGCCCGCGGCGACCTGATCACGGCCAAGGGCGCGGCCGCGGGGCTGCGGGCGGGCATCGCCTACCCGGCCACGGCCGCGATCCAGACCAACCTGACGTTCGGCGGCGGCGCGCTGCTGGGCGTGGCGGGCGTGGACGGCGTCGTCAACGCGGCCCAGGCCAAGCGGCTCGGGCTCGCCAGCGACGTGGCCGTGCTCATCAACGCGCCGGCCGCGAACATGCCCGCGCTCACCGGCCAGGTGCGGGCCGCGCTCGGCGCCGGCAGCCAGGTGATCCGGCTGGTCTCCGTCTCCGCGAGCACGAAGCTGCCGGTCGACACCCACGCGCCCGCCGGCAAGCCCGCGAGCTACCTGAGCCTGTACCAGGCGTCGGCCGCGCGGTACTGCCCGGGCCTGTCGTGGACCGTGCTGGCCGCCATCGGCCAGATCGAGAGCGCCGACGGGACCAACGACGGCCCGTCCTCGGCGGGCGCGCTC
>DASZKN010000048.1:0-22479 GCA_035552855.1 Trebonia sp.
CGGCTGCTCGAAGAGTACGGGCTGTAGGCCATGCACTCCGTCGGCATAGTGCTCCACCCGCAGCGGGACTCCGCCGAGGCGGTCCACGCGATACTCGGGTGGGCCGCGCGCGGCGGCGCGGACGTGTTCGGGATCGGCGACGAGATCGCCCGGCTGAACTGCGCGGCGCGGCCACTGCCCGCCGACGAGCTGGCCCGGCGCAGCGACCTGATCGTCAGCATCGGCGGTGACGGCACGATGCTGCGGGCGATGCGCCTGGCGGACGGCCAGCGGGCGCCGGTGCTCGGCGTGAACCTGGGCAAGCTGGGCTTCCTCGCCGAGGTCGACGTGCCCGAACTGCCCGCCGCCCTCTCCGCCATCGACGCCCGCGAGTTCACCACCGAGCCGCGGCTGGCGATCGACTGCTACGTCGGCGGCACGGATCGCGCGAGCGGCGATGACGGGGAGCGCGCCACCGCGTTCAACGACATCGCCGTGGTCCGCGTGCCCGGCGACCAGCTCGCCGCGGTCGCGGTGCACGCGGACGGCCAGCCGTTCGTCTCGTACGCGGCGGACGCGGTGATCGTCGCGACGCCGACCGGCTCCACCGCCTACAGCTTCTCGGCGGGCGGGCCGATCGTCAGCCCCGCCGTGGAGGCACTGCTCGTGACGCCGGCGTCGCCGCACTCGGCGTACAACCGGGGCGTGGTCCTCTCGGTCGCCGACACGCTCTCCCTGCAGGTGCTGCCGGGCAGCGGCACGCTCGCCATCGAGGTCGACGGGCGCGTCGCCGGGCACGCGTCGCCGGGCGACTTTCTCGACATCACGCCGCGGCCGGCCGCCGCCCGCGTGGTGCGGCTCGGCAAGACCACGTTCTACCAGCGGGCCCGGCGCAAGCTGGGTATCGGCGACTCGGCCGAGATCTCGCCGTCAGTAGCGGAAAAGTCACCCAAGAAAATATCGACCGAGGTGTAACGCCCCTACGGGGCGCGGCGTTTTCACATTAGGGCTTTCCCCGTGCGGATCCTCGGAGGCCCCCCCCTCCGGGGATCCGCGCCCTGACCTAGCTAGCAGGGCAGGGAAAGCCGGCCGTTCTCATCGGCCGTGGCTCCGCCATCAGCCACGGCCGATGAACGGCATCGTCGTCGCGGTGATCGTGAGGAACTGCACGTTGGCGTCGAGCGGAAGCTCCGCCATGAACAGCACCGCCTCCGCCGCCTTGCGCGCGTCGAACACCGGCTCGGGCAGCACGCGCCCGTCCGCCTGGGCGGCGCCCGCCGCGATCCCCGCCGTCATGTCGGTCGCCGCGTTGCCGATGTCGATCTGCCCGCAGGCGATGCCGTACTTCCGGCCGTCCAGCGAGATCGACTTCGTCAGGCCGGTGATCGCGTGCTTGGTCGCGGTGTAGCCGACGCTGCCCGGCCGCGGCGCGTGCGCCGAGATCGACCCGTTGTTGATGATCCGGCCGCCCGGCGGCTCCTGCGCCTTCATGACCTGCACCGCGTGCCGCGCGCACAGGAACGAGCCGGTCAGGTTCGTCGCGACGATGGAGTTCCAGCCGTCCACGGACAGCTCGTCGACCGACCCGCCGGGCCCGAACACGCCCGCGTTGTTCACCAGCAGGTCCAGCCGGCCGTAGCGGTGCTCGACGGCGGCGAACAGGGACTCCACCGACGCCGGGACGGTGACGTCGGCCACGACGGGCAGCACGGCGCCCGCGGGCGCCAGCGCGGCGGTCTCCTCCAGCGTGGCCGCCTGCCGCCCGGCGGCGGTGACGCGCCAGCCTGCCTGCGCGAGCATCAGCGTGATGTGACGGCCGAGACCAGAGCCGGCCCCGGTGACGACCGCCACCGCACCCACGGCCACTAAGCGCCGCTGAACTTCGCCGGGCGCTTCTCGAGGAACGCCGTCACGCCCTCGACGAAGTCGGCCGACCTGGCGAGCTCGCCCTGGATGTCCGCCTCCAGGTTCAGCTGGCCGGCCAGCTGACCGTACAGCCAGTGGTTGAGCTCGCGCTTGGCGCCCGCGAACGCCCGGGTGGGGCCGCTGGCCAGCCGCTGCGCCAGTTCCCCGGTCTTCGCGGTGAACTCCGCGTCCGGCCAGGCGAAGTTGATCAGCCCCCACTCGACCGCCTTGACCGCGGGCACCGGCTCGGCCAGCAGCGCCATCTCGGCGGCGCGCGCGAGCCCCACGCGGGCGGTCACGAACGCGGACGCCCCGCCGTCGGGGACGAGCCCGATGCGGGTGAACGCGAGCAGGAAGTAGGCCGACTCCGCTGCGACCACGATGTCCGCGGCCAGCGCCAGCGAGACGCCGGCCCCGGCGGCGGGGCCGTTCACAGCGGCGATCACGGGCTTTTCCAGCTCTCTGAGCGCGGTGACGACCGGGTGATAGCCGTCCCGCAGCACGCTGCCGGTGTCGAGCCGCCCGGCGCGGGCCTCGTCCGCCCCGGCCTTGAGGTCCGCGCCTGAGCAGAACGCCTGGCCGGCGCCCGTGATGACCAGCGCGCGGACGCCGTTGTCGGCCTTGGCCGCGGCGAGCACCGTGATCATGTCGCTGGATACGGCGGGACTCCAGGGGTTCCGGCGGTCCGGCCGCTTCAGCTCGACCGTCAGCACCCCGCCGTCGCGGTACACGTTCAGGGCCTCGAAACCGCGCTCAGGCTGTTCGTCGCTCACGCCCGTCATCGTAACGCCGGGGACCGCCGGCCTGACATGGTGCACCGGGCAGGGGACATGAGAACGCCCGGCCGCGTGCGGCACACTAGGCGGATGGACAGCGCGGAACTGCGGCACCGGGCCGCCGAGATGGGCGTGTCGGTCAACTACCGGGACTGGCGCGGCGAGGAACGGCAACTGCCCGACGAGACGCTGGCCGCGATCGTCGCCGTGCTCGCGGATGCTCCCCCGCCGGCCGATCTGCCCGACGACATGGACCGTTCCGCCGTCGCGCCGACGCCCCGGCAGCGGTCCTGGGGGTTCACCGTCCAGCTCTACTCGCTGCGCTCCCGCGACTCGTGGGGGCACGGGGACCTGCGTGACCTCGCGGAGTTCGCGACCTGGTCCGCGCGCGATCTCGGGGCGGGCTTCACGCTCGTCAACCCGCTGCACGCCGCCGAGCCGTTGCCCCCGGTCAGCGCGTCGCCCTACCTGCCGATGTCCCGCCGCTGGGTGAGCCCGCTGTATCTCCGCGTCGAGGACATCCCGGAATTCGAACACCTTAATGCTCCTGAACGCGCCGAGGTGACCGCCCTCGCGGCGCCCCTGCGGGCCGCGTGCCTGACGCCGGGGCTCATCGACCGGGATGCGGTCTGGACCGCCAAGGCCGCCGCGCTCGAGCTCATCGCGCAGGTGCCGCTGACCCCGGACCGCCAGCGGTCGCTCGACGCGTTCCGCGTCCGGCACGGCCGCCCGCTCGAGGACTGGGCCACCTGGTGCGCCATCGCCGAGGTGCACGGCCCCGACTACCGGACCTGGCCGCGCTTTCTCCGGCACCCCCGCTCGGCGGAGGTCAGCGAGCTGCGCGGCCTGCGCGCGGGCCGCGTCGCGTTCCACGTCCGGGCCCAGTGGCTCGTCGCCGCGCAGGTCGCGGCCGCCCAGGACGCGGCCCGCGCGGCCGGGATGGCGATCGGCGTCATCCACGACCTGGCGGTCGGGTCCCATCCGGGCGGCGCGGACGCGTGGGCGGACCAGGACGTGTACGCGCGGGGGTTCAGCGTCGGCGCGCCGCCCGACGAGTTCAACCAGCGCGGCCAGGACTGGACGCTGCCGCCGTGGCACCCGCGGCGGCTCGCCGCGGCGGGCTACCGGCCGCTCGCCGACCTGGTCGGCTCGCTGGCCGACGCGGGCGGCGGGCTGCGGATAGACCACGTCATGGGCCTGTCCCGGCTGTGGTGGGTGCCGGAAGGGCAGGCCGCTTCGCAGGGCGGCTACGTGTACTACGACGTCGACGCCACGCTCAGCGTGCTGGCCACGCTCGCGGCGCGGGCCGGCGCGGTCGTGGTCGGCGAGGACCTCGGCACGGTCGAGCCGTGGCTGCGGGACCGGCTGGCCGGCCGCGGCGTGCTCGGCACGTCGATGCTGTGGTTCGAGCGGGGCGCGGACGGCGCGCCGCTCCCGCCCGGCGGCTGGCGGCGCGACTGCCTGGCCACGGTGTCCACGCACGACATGCCGCCCGCCGCCGCCTTCCTGAGCGGCGCGCAGGTGACCGAGCGCGACCGGCTCGGCCTGCTCACCCGCCCGGTCGAGCAGGAACGCGCCGACGCGGAGCGGTCGGTCGGCGACTGGCTCGCCGCGCTGGCCAGGGAAGGGCTGATCGCGCCGGGCGCGCGTCCGTCGCCCGCCGAGTTCACCGCGGCGCTGTACGGCTACGTGGCGAAATCGCCGGCGCTGCTGATCGGCGTGTCGCTCGCGGAGGCGGCCGGCGAGCAGCGCTCGCAGAACATGCCCGGCACCACCACCGAGTACCCGAACTGGCGCGTTCCCCTGTGCGGCCCGGACGGCACCCCCGTCCTGCTGGAAGACCTCCCCGGCAACCCCGACGTCCGCGCAGTCGCCCGCTCGGTATGTGGAAGGATCGGCACCAAAGACTAAGCAGCAAGTCAATCCGAGGGGAGACCTCATGCCGACGACCCCGCTAAGGGATCTCAAGGCGTGGCAAGCGCTGGAACGCCACTACGCCGAGATCTCCGGGCGCAACCTGCGGGATCTGTTCGCCGAAGACCCCGGGCGCGGCGAACGGCTGACGGCCGAGGCCGCCGGCATCTACCTGGACTACTCGAAGAATCGGGTCACCGACGAGACCATGCGGCTGCTCCTCGAGCTCGCGGCCGAGTCGGATGTGCCGGGGCGGCGGGACGCGATGTTCCGCGGCGAGCGCATCAACGTTTCCGAGAACCGGGCCGTGCTGCACGTGGCGCTCCGCATGCCCGCGACAGCCAGCCTTGTCGTCGACGGTCAGGACGTGATCCGGGACGTCCATGAAGTCCTGGGACGGATGCGCGACCTAGCCACCAGGGTGCGTTCAGGAGAATTCAAGGGCTTTACCGGCAAACCCATCAGGAACATCATCAACGTCGGCATCGGCGGCTCCGACCTCGGCCCGGTCATGGCGTACGAGGCGCTGAAGCACTACAGCGCGCGCGACCTGACGTTCCGCTTCGTGTCGAACGTGGACGCCACCGACTTCGTCGAGGCGACCCGCGACCTGAACGCGGACGAGACGCTGTTCATCATCGCGTCGAAGACGTTCGGCACGCTGGAGACACTGGCCAACGCCAGGTCCGCCCGCGACTGGGTCGTGTCCGCGCTCGGGTCCCAGGCGGCCGTGGCCAATCACTTCGTCGCGGTGTCGACCAACGCCGAGCGGGTGGCGGAGTTCGGGATCGACACCGCGAACATGTTCGGGTTCTGGGACTGGGTCGGCGGCCGCTACTCGATGGACTCGGCGATCGGGCTGTCGACGATGATCGCGCTCGGGCCCGACCAGTTCGGTGAGCTGCTCGCGGGCTTCCACGACATGGACGAGCACTTCCGCACCGCGCCGCTGGAGTCGAACCTGCCCGTGCTCATGGGCGTGCTCGCGGTCTGGTATCGCGACTTCTTCGGCGCCCAGACCGTCGGCGTGATGCCGTACGACCAGTACCTCAAGCGCTTCCCCGCCTACCTGCAGCAGCTCACGATGGAGTCCAACGGCAAGCACGTCACGCTGGCGGGCCGCCACGTGGACTACGACACGGGCGCGGTGTTCTGGGGCGAGCCCGGCACCAACGGGCAGCACAGCTTCTACCAGCTCATTCACCAGGGCACCACGCTGATCCCCGTCGACCTGATCGGGTTCGCGCGCGGCCTCAACCCGCTCGGCGAGCACCACGACCTGCTGTCGTCGAACGTCTTCGCCCAGGCCGCGGCGCTGGCGTTCGGCCGGACGGAGGCCGAAGTGCGCGCCGAGGGGACCGAGGACGCCGTCATCCCGCACCGCGTGATGGAAGGCAACCGGCCGACTAACACGCTGCTGTGCGACATCCTGACCCCGCGGCTGCTCGGGTCGCTGATCGCGCTCTATGAGCACAGCGTGTTCGTGCAGGGGACGATCTGGGACATCGACTCCTACGACCAGTGGGGGGTCGAGCTGGGCAAGGTCCTCGCCCAGCAGATCATCCCCGAGCTTACGAACGCGGCGGAGCCGAAGCTCGCGCACGACTCGTCCACAAACACGCTTATCCGCCGTTACCGGTCACTGAAATCGGGGAGCTAGCACACCATGCCAACTGATAAGCCGATGCAGCTCGGAATGATCGGGCTGGGCCGGATGGGGGCCAACCTGGTCCGCCGGCTGATGCGCGACGGCCACCGCTGCGTGGTCTACGACGTGAGTCCCGCCGCCGTCAAGGCGCTGGAGGACGAGGGAGCGACGGGCGCGACGTCGCTGGCCGACTTCGTGGCGAAGCTCGACAAGCCGCGCAACATCTGGATCATGGTCCCGGCCGGCGTGGTGGACAAGACGCTCGCCGAGCTTGTGCCGCTGCTCGAGGCCGACGACGTCGTGATCGACGGCGGCAACTCCTACTACCGCGACGACATCACGCGGTCGCGGTCGCTCAAGTCCTCGGGGATCCACTACGTCGACGTCGGCACGAGCGGCGGCGTGTGGGGCCTCGACCGCGGCTACTGCCTGATGATCGGCGGCGACGACGTCGCCGTCGAGCGGCTGAACCCGGTCTTCCTGACGATCGCCCCCGGCGAGGGCTCGGTCGAGCCGACCCCGGGCCGCGCGCCGGGTACGACCGCGTCCCAGGGGTACCTGCACTGCGGGCCGTCCGGGGCCGGGCACTTCGTCAAGATGGTGCACAACGGGGTCGAGTACGGCATGATGGCCGCGATCGCGGAGGGCCTGTCGATCATCAAGCACGCCGACGCCGGGCTGCACCAGGCGGAGATCGATGCGGAGACCGCGCCGCTGCGCACCCCCGAGGCGTACGAGTACGAGATCAACGTGAGCGACGTCGCCGAGGTGTGGCGGCGCGGGTCCGTGGTCTCCTCCTGGCTCGTCGACCTGATCGCCGCGGCGCTGGCCAAGTCGCCGGATCTCGGCGACTTCAGCGGCCACGTGTCCGACTCCGGCGAGGGCCGCTGGACGGTGCTGGCGGCCGTGGACGAGGGCGTGCCCGCGTCGGTCATCTCGGCGTCGCTGTACGAGCGGTTCGAGTCCCGGGACAACGGGGCGTTCACCGGCAAGATCCTGTCGGCGATGCGCTCGGAGTTCGGCGGGCACGCGGAGAAGAAGAAGTGAGCACGCCGCGATCCGCTGGGGCGCGGTCCGGCGGGCCGCGGCCCGGCCCGCACGTGATCGTGCTGTTCGGGGCGACCGGCGACCTGGCGAAGCGCAAGCTGCTGCCGGGCCTGTACCACCTGTACGTGGCCGGCCTGCTGCCGGACAAGTTCCGGATCATCGGGTCGTCGCCGCGGCAGGGCGCTCTGACGACCGAACAGTTCGTCGCGCACGCCAAGGACGCGGTGACCCAGTTCGGGTCGTCGAAGCCGTCCGGGGCCACGTGGGACTCGTTCGCGTCCTGCCTGTCGTTCGGCGCGGCGTCGCCGGAGGACCAGGGGCCGCTGGTGACGGCGGTCACCGAGGCCGAGAAGGCGATCGGCACGAACGGGCGGCGGGGGCCCGTGGGGCGGCTGTTCCACCTGGCGGTGCCGCCGGCCGCGTTCGGTTCGGTGGTGGAGATGCTCGGCGCGTCCGGGCTGGCCACGCCGGACGCCCACGTGATCATCGAGAAGCCGTTCGGCACCGACCTCGCCTCCGCGCGCGAACTGGACGCGACCGTCCACTCGGTGTTCGACGAGTCGCGGGTGTTCCGCATCGACCACTTCCTCGGCAAGGAGTCGGTCGACAACATCCTGGCGTTCCGGTTCGCGAACGGCCTGTTCGAGCCGATCTGGAACCGGCAGCACATCAGGTACGTGCAGATCGACGTGCCGGAGACGCTGTCGATCGAGGGGCGGGCCGCGTTCTACGACGCGACCGGCGCCTACCGCGACATGATCGTCACCCACCTGTTCAGGTGCTCGGCTTCATCGCGATGGAGCCGCCGACGTCGCTGGCGGCCAAGCCACTGCGCGACGAGAAGGGCAAGGTCTTCGACGCGCTGCGGCCGATCGACGTCCGGCACGTGGTGCGCGGCCAGTACGACGGCTACCGGTCCGAGCCCGGCGTCCCGGCGGACTCCGGCACCGAGACGATGATCGCGGTGCGGGCCGAGATCGAGAACTGGCGATGGCACGGGGTGCCGTTCTTCCTCCGCTCCGGCAAGGCGATGAAGGCGTCCCGCCAGGTCGTCACCCTCGGCTTCCACTCGCCGCCGCTGCGGATGTTCCGGGCGCACCGCAAGGACGCGCCGATGGGACTGGTCAACGAGATCGTGATCGACTTCGCCGACCCGGGCTCGATCTGCATCGACTTCATGGCGAAGATGCCGGGGCCGGAGATGGCGCTCGGCGCGACGTCGATGGAGTTCCGCTACGACGAGTCGTTCGCGTCGGCGAACGCGCTCGAGGGCTACGAGCGGCTGATCCTGCTCGCGATGCTGGGCGACCAGTCGCTCTTCACCCGGGCCGACGGGATCGAGCGCGTGTGGGAGATCTCCGAGCCGCTGCTGTCGTCGCCGCCCCCGGTGGAACCATACGAGAAGGGCTCGTGGGGCCCGGCCAGCATCGGCAAGCTGATCGCCCCGTACCGCTGGTACCTGCGCTAGCGGTTTTGTGCCGCGCTCGTTCTTACTGGGTAGTCTGACGGGGAGATGCCCGCCGTCGCGTTCGTCATCAACGGCACCCTGGTCAGGGCCAGGGGGCATTTTCGCGATCTGTGCCGGGCCGCGGCCAGGCGGGCCGGCTGGACGGCCGAGCTCATCGTCACCGAGAAGGCGGGCGCCGGCGTCACCGCCGCCCGGGACGCCGTGGACCGGGGAGCCGGCCTCGTGGTAGCCGTTGGCGGCGACGGCACCGTCCGCGGGTGCGCCGAAGCCCTGGCCGGTACCCCTGTTCCCCTCGCCATCGTGCCGCTCGGCACCGCCAACCTGCTCGCGCGGACGCTCGGCGTGCCGGCGCTGCCCGGCGCGGCGCTGACCGTCGCGCTGGCACCGGCGCCGGCCGGCGGCACGGACCGGCGGATCGACCTAGCCACCGCCGACGGTGAGCCGTTCACCGCGATGGCGGGGATGGGCCTCGACGCCGCCGTGGTCGCGGCGACCAAGTTCAAGCACCATCTCGGCTGGCTCGCGTACGCGATGGCGGGCGCGGCGCACCTGGCGCTCCGGCCGGCCACGTTCACGATCCGCCTCGACGGCGGGCGTCCGATCGTCCGCCCGGCCCGGTCGGTGGTCGTCGGCAACTCCGGGCTGCTGCCCGGCGGGTTCGTCCTGCTGCCGGACGCGGCTGTCGACGACGGGCTGCTCGACGTCGGCATTCTCGCGCCGCACGGCCCGCTCGGCTGGCCGCGGGTGGCCGCCCGGGTGCTGACCAGCAGCCACGTGCAGGACCGCAACCTCGAGCGCTTCCAGGCGCGCACCGTGGAGATCACGACCGACGCCACGCTTCCGCGCGAGATAGACGGCGAAGCCGTCGCGCCGGGCAGGGCGCTCTCCGTCGCGGTGCGCCGCCGCGTGCTCACGGTCCGGACGCCCCGGTCAGAACGCTCCGCGGGCATGGCACGCTAAGGGTATGGCAGAGCCTCTCACCCTGATGTCAGTACATGCCCACCCCGACGACGAGGCGTCGGGCGGCGGGATCCTCGCCGCCTACGCCGACCAGGACGTCCGGACGATAGTTGTCACCTGCACCAACGGCGAGCTCGGCGACGCGCCCGGCGGGATCAAGCCCGGGCAGCCTGGCCACGACATGACGGAAGTCGCGCGGCTCCGCCTCGCGGAACTGGCCGAGTCCGCCAGGATCCTCAAGCTCAGCGACGTGGAAACGCTCGGCTACCACGACTCGGGCATGCTGGACTGGGACTACAAGGACCGCCCGGACGTCTTCGCCAACGTGCCGATGGACGAGATCGCCGGCCGGATCGGCGACCTGATCGCCAAGTACCGGCCGCAGGTGCTCGTCACCTACGACGACAACGGGGCGTACCAGCATCCGGACCACGTGCGGGCCAGCCAGGCCGCGCAGGCCGCGGCCAAGGAGACCGGGATCCCCGCCAAGGTGTACCTGTCGACGTTCCACAGCCGGTCGTGGCGGCGCATCTGGGAGGCGCGGCGCGCGGCGGGCGAGGAAATGCCGGACTTCGTGCTTGACGAGGAGATGCAGCGCCGGGCGCGGGAGTCCGAGGAGCGGATCACGACGACGATCGATGTCCGGCCGGTGCTGGGCCGCAAGCGCGACGCCCTGTTCGCGCACGGCAGCCAGGTCAACGAGTCCTGGTTCGGCTCGATCCCGCCGGAGGTGTTCACGGACGCGTTCGGCGACGAGTACTTCATCCGGGTGGCCGACACGACGGGGGCGCCGGTCCCCGAGAGCGACCTGTTCGCGGGGCTGCGCGACGGGGCATGACCGGTAGGTGGACACTGACCGGGTGAGCGGCGCCGCGGCGGAACTGTACGCCGCCGACCCGGACGAGTTCACGGGGCGCCGCAAGGCGCTGGCCGCCGCCGCGCGCGACGCGGGCGACAAGGATGCCGCGAAGCGGATCGGTGCGCTGCGCAAGCCGACCCGGCCCGCGTGGGTCGTGAACCGGCTGGCGCGCGCCGATCCCGGCGCGGCGGACCGGCTCACCGGCCTCGCGCACAGGCTGCGCAAGGCCGCGCGGGCGAAGGACGGCCGGAAGCTGCGCGAGCTGTCGGCGCGGCGCGACGAGCTCATCGACGACCTGACCGGCCGCGCCTTCGCCGCCGCCGAGATCAGCGATCCGCCGGCCGGCCTGCGGGAAGACGTCGCCGGCACGCTCACCGCGGCGTTCGCGGATCCGGAAATCGCCGGGCAGTTCGCGGCGGGCACGCTCACCCGCGCCACCCAGTGGGCGGGCTTCGGACTGCTCCCGGCCGACGATCCGGCTGCTGACTCAGCCGACGAGGACGCGGCTGACGAGGCAGCGGCGGCGGCGCATGAGGCAGAACCGACGCATGAGGCGGACGAAGCCGCGGCTCGGCGACGCAGCGCCTATGAAGACGCCGAACGATCCCTGGCGGCTGCCGTCAAGGCGGCCGCCGCCGCCGGTTCCGCCGAAGATGAGCTGGAAGCCGCCGTGCGGGACCTCGAAGAACGGGTGACGAAGGCGCGGGCGGAGCTAGCGGACGCAAGGCTGCGCGCGCGCCGGGCCGAAGCGGCCGAACGCAAGGCCCGCCAGGCCCTCGACCGCGCCCCCGCCCAGGGTGAACCATGATCATGGGCCGGGAGGCTCGGGGCCGGCGGGGCGCGGGAGGCTGCGGGGCGGGTTAGGGGTGGGCGGTCATGATGCCGGACGACTTGAGGTGCGTCGTGTTCCGGTCGTCGAGGATGGCGTACGCGTCGTTCTCCGCGGCGGACCAGTCGAGCGGGGTCAGTTGCTCCCCCGCGAGGCCGGCCTCGGCGCGGTACATCACGGTCGCGTTGCCCTCCAGGACCGGGTGCCAGCCGTCGGCGCGGACCCGCATCGACGCGGCGGCGACGCCGCCCGCGTTGCGCACCACGAGGCGCCGCGCCGGATCCAGGCCCGTCACCTTGGAGTAGGCCGCCCGGGACGCCACCACGCCGGAGCCGCACGAAGGCGTGAGGCCCGCGCCGCGCTCAAACGTGCGGACGAACACCTCGTCGTCCGCCAGCGGCCGCAGGAACGACACGTTCGCGCCCGCCGCGAACACCTCATCCGCCAGCCGTCCCTTCTCGATCAGGTCCGGCTCGGAGTACTCCGGGACGATGCCGATGACGTGCGGGTTCGGCACGGTGACGGCCGTGAAGCCGGTGAACGGCGCGGGCAGCGGGCTGTCGGGGAACGACAGCCGGGGCAGTTCGAGGAGGACCTGGCGGACGCCTTCCGGCGTGGACGGCGCGCGGTGGACCGTGTAGGACCGGCCGCCGCTGGCGATGTCCTCCGTGTCCGTGCCCCGCAGGTCGAGGATCAGCCGCCCGAGGCCCCGCATCCCGTTGCCGCAGAACTCCGCCGACGTCCCGTCCGGGTTGAAGAACCACGCCTGGGCGTCCGCCGCCGACGCGTCGTAGAAATAGATCCCGTCGCTGCCCCCCGTCCACGAATCCCGGTCGCAGACCGACCTCACGAACGCGCGCAGCGCGGCATCGGAGCCGAATGACGCGGGCGTCGCGTCGGCGGCGAATATCTCGTTGAGTGACCCGTGGGTCTTCACCAGCAGCATCAGGAAGCGAGTTTAGCTGGCGAGTCAGCAGGGCGCGTTAGGAAAATCACATGCCGAAGGCCGGATAGGTGGAGAACCGCGCTCCCGCGGCGAAGTTGCGGACCGCTACCCGCGCCCTGTCGATCATGTTCGCGGGCATGTCGCCGAGCGTGAACCAGCCCAGGTCGCTGTAGCTCTCCGTGGCGGCGGGCGATCCGTCCCAGCCGTCGGCGCCGAGGAAGAACGCGATCCGGCCCGCGCCCGAAACGTCGTGCATCACGTGCTCAAGCGACACCTGCGCCGGGTCCAGTGCGAGCCCCGCCCGCTCGGCCGCGACCCGGACCGCGGCCTCTACGATCGTCTCCCGTTCGTCGAGCCGGCTGGACGGCGGTTCGTAGGCCCCGTCGCCGTAACCGGTGTTCGCCCGTCTGCCCAGCAGGATCTCGCCGTCCCGCACCAGCAGCAGGTGCACGTCGACGATGATCTGAAAGTGGCGGCTGTGCGTGGTGAGGTGGTCGGCTGGCGTCTTCGTAAGCGTGTTGATCATGGCTCGATGTCCTGCCCCGGCTCGCCATCATTTTTCCCCGGTCCCGCGGCCGCACCAGCGCTGCTGCCCCCGCGGGTCCCCCGAGAGAGAAAACGTACTCCCCGGTACCTGTGGATCGCCATGTGCGTAAGCCCGCTCGCGCTGTGGATCGTGACCGTCGATACGGGGCCGGGCTGTGGACGGCCGCCGCCGGCAAGCCTGGTTTCCCAGGCTTTGCGCACTGTGGAGGGCGTCCCCGGGGTGTGGACGGCCGGCCCGGAAAAAGAATTACGGTGATTCAGCTCAGCGGGGCGGCGGTGGCGTCCTTCCGCTCCTGGCGCTCGCGGATCGCCTTCAGGTCTTCCTGCATGCGGAACGACACCATGAAGAACTCGAGCACCACACGTAGCACGCCAAGCGACAGCAGGATCATGACCGGGTCGACGATGATCAGCGTGGCGAGACCGCCGCTGACGCCGCCGTACTTGAAGCCGATGTCGAGGAACGCCAGGGCCCACAGGATCGTCCAGACTGTGACGAGGATGTAGAGGACCTTGATGATCTTCGGGGTCACGAACGACGTGAAGCCGAAGTCAAAGAGCGAGCTAACGAAGCCGCTCCCCTGGCCGGGGGCCTTCGGCGCCTTCGGTGCCTTCAGGGCTTTCGGGGCCTTGGGCGGGCGGGCCGCCTTGCCCGGCTGGCCGGCCGACGGAAGCTGCCAGTTCGCGGACTCGTGCCACTGCGCCTGGTTCTGCTGGTAGGCCTGGTTCTGCTGGTAGCCCTGGTCCTGGGAATAGCCCTGAACCTGCTGGTAGGCCTGCGTCTGCTCGCCGTACGCCGGCGACGGCTGCCCGTAGGACTGCGGGGGCTGCTCGTGGGACTGACCCTGCTGGGTGTACGCCGGCTGGGTCTGGTCCGGATAACCCGGACCGTAGCCCGGAGCGCCGGGCCCGTCGGCACCGGGCGGCGGGTAGCCGTACGGCGGTGAGGGATGCTGAGAGGCTGGTGGCGGGGGGGATTGCGGCTGTCCCTGCGACTGCCCCGGCGCCGGCGGATGCGGCGACCAGGTGGGTTCTTGTGGCTGTCCGGCCAAGGTCTGCTCCTGGTTCGGGCTGGTAAGGCAAGGAATCTCATCGTGTCACACTCCTCGCCGCCGGGAAGCTTACGACAGAAGCGATGATTTTGCCGTGATGTCTGAGTCCTACCGGGTGGCGTGCCGTTCGTGGTGAAGGCAGCGGCGGACCGACTCGGAGAGGCGGGACAAAATGACTCAGGTACGGGTACTGGCGGGGACCCACAAGGGCGGGTTCGTGCTCACTTCCGACGGCAAGCGGGAGAAATGGGAGGTGAGCGGGCCGCATTTCGGCGGCTGGGACGTCTACCACATGAAGGGGTCCCCCGCCGACCCCGACCGGCTGTACGCGTCGCAGAACAGCGGCTGGTTCGGCCAGGTCGTGCAGCGCTCCGACGACGGCGGCAGGACGTGGCAGCCCGTCGGGAGTGACTTCTCCTACGCCGGCGAGGCCGGCAGCCACCTGTGGTACGACGGCACGCCGCGGCCGTTCGAGTTCAAGCGGGTCTGGCACTTCGAGCCGTCGCGCACCGACCCGGACGTGGTGTACGCGGGCGCGGAGGACGCGGCGCTGTTCAAGTCGGCCGACGGCGGCCGCACCTGGACCGAGCTCACCGGCCTGCGCCAGCACGCCACCGCGCCGCGGTGGCAGCCGGGGGCGGGCGGCATGTGCCTGCACACGATCATCCTGCAGGAGCCGCGGATCTTCGTGGCGATCTCGGCGGCGGGGACGTTCCGGTCCGACGACGGCGGCGAGACGTGGCAGCCGGCCAACAAGGGCCTGTCCTCGGAGGGCATCCCGGACGAGGACGCGGAGGTCGGGCACTGCGTCCACCATGTGGAGGCGCACCCCGCCCGGCCGGACACGCTGTTCATGCAGAAGCACTGGGACGTGATGCGGTCCGACGACGCGGGCCGGTCGTGGACGGAGGTCAGCGGGAACCTGCCGACGGACTTCGGGTTCCCGATCGCGGTGCACCCGCACGAGGAGGAGACGATCTACGTCGTCCCGATCACGTCCGACAGCCTGCACTACCCGCCGGACGGCCAGTTGCGGGTGTGGCGGTCGCGGTCCGGCGGGAACGAGTGGGAGCCGCTCACGCGCGGCCTGCCGCAGCAGGACTGCTACGTGAACGTCTACCGGGACGCGATGGCCGTGGACACTCTGGACGAAGCGGGTATTTACTTTGGTACGACGGGCGGGCAGGTGTACGTGTCCGCGAATTCGGGCGACGCATGGGCGCCAATCGCACGTGACCTGCCCGCCGTCATGTCCGTCGAGGTGCAGGTGATCGAATGACGGCCGTCCGCGTGGTGCTGCCCGCGCATCTGAAGAACCTCGCGCGCGTGAACGGCGAGGTCTCGGTGACCGTGGCGGACGGGGTGCCGGACGGGGTCCCGGCCGGGATAGCCCTGACCCAGCGCGCCGTGCTCGACGCGATCGAGGAGCGGTTCCCCGTGCTGCGCGGCACGATCCGCGACCGGGCGACCGCGAAGCGGCGGCCGTTCATCCGCTTCTACGCGTGCGAGCAGGACCTGTCCAACGAGCCGCCGGACGCGCCGCTGCCCGCGGACGTGGCCGCCTCGCTAGCAGCCGGCCGCGAGCCGTTCATGGTGGTCGGGGCGATGGCGGGCGGATAATGGCCTGGTGACCTCAGCACGGAGTGCTCAGTGGGTAGGAACGGCCTGATGGACCTTCCCGTGCCGCCGCCCGTGGCGCCGATGCTGGCCAAGCCCGTCGGCGGGATCCCGGACGGGGACTACGTCTTCGAGCCCAAGTGGGACGGATTCCGCTCGATCGTGTTCCGCGACGGCGCCGAGATCGAGATGGGCAGCCGGAACGAGCGCCCGATGACCCGGTACTTTCCCGAGCTCGTGGACGCGTTTCTCGCGAACTTGCCGGAGCGGTGCGTGGTCGACGGGGAGATCGTGCTGCCGGACTTCGGCACCGGCCGGCTGAACTTCGAGGCGCTGCAGCTTCGCCTGCACCCGGCCGCCAGCCGGGTGAAGCTGCTGGCCGCCACGACGCCCGCCCACTTCGTCGCGTTCGACCTGCTGGCGCTGGACCGCACCGACTACACGGGGCGGCCGTTCGCGGAGCGGCGCCAGGCGCTGGAGTCCGCGCTGGCCGGCGCGTCGCCGCCCGTGCACCTCACGCCAGTGACCACGGACAAGGCAGTGGCCGGGTCGTGGTTCCGCCAGTTCGAGGGCGCGGGCCTGGACGGGCTGGTCGCCAAGTCACCAGACGGCGTGTACGAGCCGGACAAGCGGGTCATGCTCAAGATCAAGCATGAACGGACCGCGGACTGCGTCGTCGCCGGCTACCGGCCGCACAAGACCGGCGACGACGCGATCGGCTCGCTGCTGCTCGGGCTGTACCGGGACGACGGCGGGCTCGCGAGCGTGGGGGTCATCGGCGCGTTCCCGATGGCGGTCCGCCGCTCGCTGCGGGCGGAGCTCGCCCCGCTGATCACGACGTTTGACGAGCACCCGTGGAACTGGGCGAAGCCGCCCGCCGAGGGCGTCCGCACCCCCCGCAGCTCCGAGTACAGCCGGTGGAACGTCGGCAAGGACCTGTCGTTCGTCCCGCTCCGCCCCGAGCGCGTGGTCGAGGCGCGGTATGACCACATGGAGGGCACCCGCTTCCGGCACACGGCGCAGTTCGTCCGCTGGCGGCCGGACCGGTCGCCCGGGTCGTGCACGTTCAGCCAGCTGGAGGAGCCGGTCAACTTCGACCTGGCCAAAATCCTGCGATAATCCAGGGCTGCGCCGCGGGCAGCCGCGCACCACCAGTCCCACGCGCCCCAGCATGGCGAAGGCTTTATTCACTGGGTTAATTCCGGGTGCTATATACACGTGAAACTTACCCATTGTCGGAATGCGCCTGGAACGCGGTGCCCGGTGACGTGCCGGAGGGGTCATCGCTGCCCAATCCGGAGGGTGCATCGTAAGCTGGCATTATGCCGGACCCCAAGCAGGTCATCGAGGTGGCCGGGCGCGAGGTAGCGATCTCGAACCCGGGCAAGGTGTTCTTCCCGCGGACCGGGCATACGAAGCTGGACCTGATCCGCTACTACCTGGCGGTCGCCGACGGCGCGCTGCGCGGCGTGGCGGGGCGGCCGATGGCGCTCAAGCGGTTCGTCAACGGCGCCGAGGGCGAGCCGTTCTTCCAGAAGCGCGCGCCGGGCAAGCGCCCGGACTGGATCGAGACCGCCGAGCTGCGGTTCCCCTCGGGGCGGACGGCCGACGAGATCGTGCTGCGCGACGCGGCCGGGCTCGCCTGGGTGGTGAACCTGGGCTGCATCGATCTCAATCCCCACCCGGTGCGCGCGGACGACCTCGACCAGCCCGACGAACTGCGGGTGGACCTTGATCCTGTTCCGGGCATCGAGTGGCGGCAGATTCTGGCGGTGGTACAGACGGCACGGTCCGTTCTGGAGGATTTCGGGCTTACGGGCTGGGCGAAGACGTCCGGCTCGCGAGGCATGCACATCTACGCGCGGATCGAACCGCGCTGGTCCTTCGGTGACGTGCGGCGCGCGGCGGTCGCGGTGGCCCGCGAGGTTGAGCGGCGGGTGCCGGACCTGGCCACGTCGAAGTGGTGGAAGGAAGAGCGGCACGGGGTCTTCGTCGACTACAACCAGAACGCCAAGGACCGCACGGTCGCGTCCGCCTACTCGGTGCGGCCGCTGCCTGACGCGCGGGTGTCGGTCCCGCTCACCTGGGACGAGGTGCCCGGCTGCGATCCGGCCGCGTTCACCGTCGACACGGTGCCCGAGCGGTTCGCCCGGATCGGGGACCCGTGGGCGGGCATGGACGAGGCCGTCGGCTCGCTGGACGGGCTGCTCGAGCTCGCCGCCCGGGACGATGCGGCCGGGCTGCCGGACGCGCCCTGGCCGCCGCACTACGAGAAGCAGGCCGGCGAACAGTCCCGAGTGCAGCCGTCCAAGCGCCGCGGTGACGGAAGTAGCGGGCGGCGGCAGCCGACTAAACCGCTGATCGAGATCGCCCGGGCGGCCACGAAGGCGGAGGCGCTGGCGGGGCTCGACCGCTGGAAGGAGCGGCACGCCGACGTGTGCCCGCACCTGCGGCCGGCCGACATCCTCGTCGACTCGATGCGCGGCCGCAGCTCGACGTGGACGCGGATCAGGCTCAACCTCGAGCACGTGCCGGAGCAGCGGCGCCCGCCGCAGGAGCCGCTCGAGGTCGACTACGACCCGTGGGCCGGCTTCACGGGACCGCCGGGCGGCGGGGGCAGGTAAGGCCGCGGGGGAAGTGAGGCGGCCGGTCAGGCGGGACCAGACGACCGGGTCGTGGCCCGGGATGAGCTCGTAGCCGCGGGCCGCGGCTAGGAGCTTGAGCTTGCGATCTCCGCGACCGCGTAAACCTGGCCGATGTCGATGCCGGCTCCCGCCAGCGCCTCGTCCAGCGGCTCGCCGGGGCCGGCGATGACCGGCCGAAGCCCGTGTCGAGCAGCAGCCAGCCGCCGTCGCACTGCAAGAGCACGCCGGGGACGGGCACGCGCACCTCCGCGGCCGAACCGTCGCGGATCAGGACATGCTCCGGCAGGTCGATCCAGCCGAGCGTCAGCGGGACAACGCGCCGCACACCAGTCATGGCGTTAGCGTCTCACGACGGGATGGCCGCCCGCGAGGTCGTCGACGGCAGCCCGACCGGGCCGGGCCGGAACCGGAGCAGCCGGCCGGCGAGCGGCTGCGCGGCCAGTTCCGCCTCGCTCAGCCTGACCCGCGCCGTGGTCACGTACAGCTCGGTCAGCCCGGGCCCGCCGAACGCGCAGCTCGACGGCTGCGCGGCCGGCACCTCGAGCACCCGGTCGGGCTGGCCCGCCGGCGTGAAGCGGCGGACCGCGGCGCCGCCCCACATCGCCACCCAGACGCACCCGTCCGCGTCGACCGTCAGGCCGTCGGGCACGCCCTCGCAACCACGCAGGTCCACGAACACCCGGCGCTGGAACGCGTCGCCGGTCGCCGGGTCGTAGTCGAACACGTCGATCCGCCGCAGCGGCGAGTCCGAGTAGTACATGCGGGTGCCGTCGGGGCTCCAGCCGATCCCGTTGGAGACCGTGGCGCCCGGCGCGACCGGGGTCAGCTGGCCGCCGGGGCCGAGCCGGTACAGCGTGCCGAGCGGCTCTGTCTCGCCGATATGCATGGAGCCGACCCACACGCGTCCCGCCGGGTCGACCGCGCCGTCGTTAAACCGCACGCCGGGCAGCGCCGGCGCCTCCGCGACGACCTCGTCCGGCCGCCCCTCGCCGGGGAACCGCCTGGTCAGCTTGTTCCCTCCGGCGGTCAGGAGGCCGCCGCCGAGCACGGGGAAGACGGCCGTGACCGCGTCGAGCCCGGTGGACTCCGTGCCGCCGGTGACGACGTCCGTGCTGTGCAGGAGGCCGTCCTCGGCGTCGACCCAGAGCAGTTTGTCGTCTTCGGGGACCCAGTACGGCCCTTCCCCGAGCATCGCGCGCACATCGCTGACCGGCTCGGCGCCGCCGGCTCGCACGTCAACCATCCAGGGTGCTCCTTAATCGGCTGCAGGGCCACAATACGGCGTACCGGGCAGGTCTACCCGGGTTCCGGCGGCGGCATGCTGACCGCGGGCGGCCGGCGAGCCGGCACTGCCGGGAATGAGACGGTTAGGGGCGGGTCTTTTACCATGGAAGACGAGCCCGGCGCACGGCTGGGACTCGGGAGGGAGCACTTGCCCATGCCCGGCGTTCTCGACGCGACCGACCGGACCAGCGCACTGCGCAAGCTGGCCGAGACACCACTCGACATCCTGGTAATCGGCGGCGGCATCACCGGCGCCGGCGCGGCGCTCGACGCCGCCGCCCGCGGCTTGCGGGTCGGGCTCGTGGAGTCCCGCGACCTCGCCGCGGGCACGTCGAGCCGCAGCAGCAAGCTTATCCACGGCGGCCTCCGCTACCTGGAACAGCGTGACTTCAAGCTCGTCCGGGAGGCCCTGCGCGAGCGTGACCTGCTGGTCAGCAAGCTGGCGCCGCACCTGGTGAAGCCGGTGCCGTTCATGTACCCGCTGTACAAGAAGGTCGTGGAACGCCCGTACGTGGGCGCGGGCCTCGTGCTCTACGACGCGATGGAAGGCACCAGGCGGCCGGTGCCCCACCACCGGCACCTGACCATCCGGGGCGCGCTCCGCCGGGCCCCCGCGCTCCGGCCCGAGCGGCTGGCCGGCGCGATGATCTACTACGACGCGCAGGTCGACGACGCGCGCCACACGCTGACCGTGGCCCGCACGGCCGCCGCGCACGGCGCGATCATCGCCACCCGGGCGAGCGCGACGGGGCTGCTGCGCTCGCCCGACGGGAAGCGGGTCACCGGCGCGCGCGTCGCCGACGCCGAGACCGGCAGGGAGTTCGACGTCGCCGCCAAGTCGGTCGTGGTCTGCGCCGGCGTGTGGACGGACCTGGTGCACGAGGCCGGCGCGGTCAAGGCCGGCTACCAGGTGCGGATGTCCAAGGGCGTGCACCTGGTCATGCCCGGCTCCGCGATCGACGCCTCGACCGGGATGATCGTGCGGACCGAGAAGAGCGTGCTGTTCTTCATCCCGTGGGGCGGCCGCTGGATCGTCGGGACGACCGACACGGACTGGGACGGCGACCGGGCCGAGCCCGCCGCGACGGCCGCGGACGTCGACTACATACTCGCCCAGGCCAACCGGGTGCTGGCCAGGCCGCTCACCCGCGCCGACGTTACCGGCGTCTACGCCGGCCTGCGGCCGCTCGTGGCCGCGGCCGCGGACACCCCCACCACCAAGCTGTCCCGCGAGCACATCGTGGACACGCCGCTGGCGGGGCTCGCCTCGATCGCCGGCGGCAAGTTCACCACGTACCGGCTGATGGCGCGGGACGTGATCGACGCGGCGGTGGCCGGCTTCGGCCAGCCGGTGCCGGAGTCCGTGACCGACCAGCTTCCGCTGCTCGGCGCGGACGGCCTGCCCGCGGTGCGGGCCGCGGCGCGGCGGCTCGCCGAGGACCACGGCCTGTCCCGGGAAACCGTCGAGCACCTGCTCGGCCGGTACGGCTCGCTCGTCACCGAGGTGCTCGACATCGTCAGGTGCGACCCGTCGATGGGCCGCGTGCTCGTGCCCGGCCACCCCTACCTGCGCGCGGAGGCCGCCTACGCGGTCACCCACGAGGGCGCCCTGCACATCGAGGACGTGCTGGCCCGGCGGATCCGGCTGCTGATCGAGTCCCCCGACGCCGGCGTGTCCGCGGCGGCCGAGACGGGCGCGATTATGGGCGGCCTTCTCGGCTGGGGCCGTCGCCGGCGCGCGCTCGAAGTCAGGCGCTACACGCAGTTCGCGCAGGCGTCGGCCGAGGCGCTGCAAGCCCCGCCGGCACTGGCTTCCGCGCCGTCCGCGGCCGGGCTGATGCCCGGTCAGGAGCGGCCCGAGATTCAGGTTCCGGCTTAAGATGTAACTTCTCACTTTTACAATCCGGTTAGAAGAGATAGTTTTACGATCGGGTTGGTGGGAAGCCGCGAAGGTGCACCAGCCACCAAGCGCCACGAACGCAAAGTGATCGGAGTGCCACGCGGATGGACCTGAACCCGTACGTAGTCCTGGGCAGCGCGGTCGTCGGGCTGCTCGTCGGGCTGACCGGCGCGGGCGGCGGCGCCCTGATGACACCGATGCTCATCCTGCTGTTCAACGTCAAGCCCGGCGCCGCGATCTACAGCGACCTCGTCGCCGCCGTCGTCATGCGCCCGGTCGGATCGCTCGTGCACGTGCACCGGGGCACGGTGAACTGGCGGCTCGTCCAGTGGATGTGCCTGGGCTCGGTGCCGATGGCGTTCCTGGGCGCGTACCTGCTGCACGTGCTCGGCGGGTCGGGCAGCGGCCAGGACAACGTCGAGACCGCGCTCGGCGCGGCGCTGCTCGCGGGCACGGCCGCGATGCTGCTGCGGTCCTGGCTCGACCGCCGGTCCGGCAACCGGCGGGCCGGCGCGATCGGCGCGCTCCAGGTCCGGCCGGCGGTCACGCTGCTGATCGGCGCCGCCGGCGGGCTGGTCGTCGGCATGACGTCGGTAGGCTCCGGCTCGCTGATGATCGTGCTGCTGCTGTTCGCGTACCCGCTGCTCGGGGCGGGCGAGCTGGTCGGTACCGACCTGACGCAGGCCGTCCCGCTCACCGCGGCGGCGGCGCTGGGGGCGCTGGCGTTCGGGCACGTGCAGTTCGGGCTGACGACCGCGGTCATCGTGGGCAGCGTCCCGGCCGTGCTCATCGGCTCGCTGCTCTCGTCCCGGGCGCCGGACAAGTTCATCCGCCCGGTGATCACGTTCGTGATCTTCGCCTCCGGGCTGAAGTATGCCGGGCTCGGCACCAGCGCGCTCGGCTGGACGCTGGCCGGCGCGCTCCTCGCGTGGGGCGCCTACTGGCTGATCAGCCGCCGCGCGCGACGCGCGGCGCCCGGGCGGGAGCCGGCGCCGGACCCGGTCCCGCCGGCTGAGATCCTACGAAGGTGACCGCACCGTACCTCCCCGACGACCCCCGCGACGCGGCGCCCCAGTACGCGCTGCCGCTCGTCATCCGCGTGGA
>DASZKN010000049.1:0-1898 GCA_035552855.1 Trebonia sp.
GCCTGTCGGTAGCTGACCCGCCGGTACCGCTCGTCGGCGAACGAACCGGGGTGGCCGATCAGCGCGGTCTTGTCCGGGTAGCTCCAGGTGAGCCGTTCGAAGACGTCTCCGACCGACGTGCGTTCCCACCGGTGCACCGCCCGCCGACCGCGCAGCGAGGTCACGTCCAGCTCAGGGAAGCTGTCGGCCATGTCCGCCTCCTCGGTTCAACCAGCGACATTCGGGTCCGGTGGCCAGGGCGCCACCCCGGCGGCGGCCGGCACGCCGAGACAGGCATGAGCCGCGGTCTCGAGCAGTTCGGCCAGGCGCGCCGCAGGCAATCCACTGTTGTGGAACAGGATCGACTGGATGGCGCCGACCGCCGCGTGAACGATGAGACGGACCTCGGCATCGGCGAGGTCGGGCCGCAGCGGGGCGACGACCGAGACCCATTCCTCGATGTAGCGCCGCTGCATGCGGCGCAGCTTGCGCAGGTCGTCCGCGTCGAGGTTGTGCGTCTCGCCGTGGTAGACGCTCATCAAGGGACGGTCGGCGATCGTCACCCGGACGTGGGTTGCGACCAGTGCCGTCAAGGCTTCGCGGTCGCCGGTGCAGGTGGCGGCGATTCCCGCCGCGGACGCCTCCAGGTTGTCCATGACCTTGCCCAGCAAGGCCGCCAGAATCGCCGACTTGCTCGGGAAGTGCCGGTAGATGCCGGAGCCGACGATGCCCGCCGCCGCGCCGATGTCGGCCATTCCGACGGCGGTGTAACCGCGGCCTGCGATCAACTCGGCGGAGGCCTCGAGGATGCGGTCCTTCCGCTCGGGGTCGCGTCGCCGAGGGCCTCGCGGGCGGTTCGTCGCCGTACCCCGCGCTGCCGTCTCCCGGGTTGCCGTGGTGCTGATCCTGGGCAAGGACGTCGACTCCGTTCCCCGTCGACAGCGTGGCTGTGCGCCATGTCTTGCGGGCCCGACAGTTAGGGAATCATCATGCACTAAAGCCAGGAATGGCCGCCGGCATCTCCCGGAGAGAAATCACGGAGCACCGCAATGGAAACCGACGCGGCAGTCACCTATCGCGTGCAACGCGGAGTCGCCTGGTTGACCATCAACCGGGAACCGGCGCGCAACGCGCTGAACAAGGCGGTGCGCGACGGGCTGTGGGCCGGTGTCGCTCGATTCAACGAGGACGCCACGGCGCAGGTTCTCGTGCTGACCGGCGCGGGGGAGAAGGCGTTCTGCGCCGGCGGTGATCTCAAGGAGATGGCCGATCTCGCGCTCACCGTGCCGCCCGTTGATTTCGTGCCCCAGTTCGGCCGCAACATCGAGATCGCCAAGCCGACGATCGCCGCCGTGAACGGCATCGCCTACGGAGGTGGTTTCCTGCTGGCACAGACCTGCGACCTGGTCGTTGCCGCCGACACGGCGCGCTTCGCGGTCTCGGAGGCGAAGGTGGGCCGCGGGTCGCCGTGGGCGGCGCCACTGCCCTGGTTGATCCCGCCACGGATCGCGATGGAGATCCTGCTGACCGGCGACCCGATCTCCGCGAGCCGGGCGTACGAGGTGGGCCTGGTCAACCGGGTCGTGCCTGCGGACGAACTGGTCCCGGCCACGCAGGAGCTGGCGGAGCGGATCGCGGCGAACGCGCCGCTGTCGGTGGGTGCCGCGAAGGCCACGGTTCGGTTGTGCGCGGAACTGTCCATGCGCGAGGCCTACGCGCAGGCCGAACGGCTCTGGGAACCGGTCTACCGCAGCGCCGACGCACAGGAGGGCCCGGCAGCCTTTCGGGACGGCCGGCGCCCGCAGTGGACCGGCCGATAAGCCTTTCCAGGAAAGGGAAAAGCCGTTCGAGTGGCGCGTGAATCGCCGCTTACTCGACTCTTGCGCCTGCCGGCCGGCCGGCGGGATAATGGCCCGGCA
>DASZKN010000050.1:0-3818 GCA_035552855.1 Trebonia sp.
GTGCCGCCAGCCCGGTCAACCGGCTGGCGGCACGCCGTTTTCGCTTTCCGTGGTTATGGCGACGCGAACCGTAACTGGTGTCGAATGTCAGGGGGGCGTGCCAATATGCCATGAGTAACTTTCGCGGGCGGGGCACGCTGCATGACATGGAGTACGAGGCAATGAAGTTCACGGTTGAGCGCGACGCGCTGGCGGAGGCGGCGACGTGGGTGGCGCGGGCGCTGCCGACCAGGCCCGTGATCCCGGTGCTCGCGGGCCTGCTGCTGCGGGCGGCGGACGACGGGCTGACGCTGTCGTGCTTCGACTACGAGGTATCGGCCCGGATGCGGATCCCCGCCGAGGTGTCCGAGCCGGGGGCGGCGCTGGTGCCGGGCCGGCTGCTGGTGGAGATCACGCGGAGCTTGCCGGCGCGGCCCGTGGAGTTCGGCCCCGACCCCGAGGGCATGAGCATGACCTGCGGTGAGGCGGCGTTCACGCTGGCCACCCTGCCCGCCGAGGAGTACCCGGAGCTGCCGGAACTGCCGCAGCTCGCAGGGACCTCCGACGGGGGCGCGCTCGCGGCGGCCATCGGTCAGGTCGCCCCGGCCGCGAGCCGGGACGACACGCTGCCGATGCTGACCGCGGTGAGCCTTGAGCTGGGCGAGGACACGATGACGCTGGCCGCGACCGACCGGTACCGGCTGGCCGTCAGGGAGCTCGGCTGGACTGCGGCGCCCGGGACGCTCGACCACGGCCCGGTCTCGACGCTGGTGCCGGCCCGCACGATTGCCGACGCGGCGCGGATGATGACCGCGGGGGAGCCGGTGCGGATCTTCCTGCGGCACGGCGGTGACGGGGACGGCGAGGACGCGATGATCGGGTTCGAGACCGGCGAGCGGCGGCTCACCACGCGGCTGCTGGCCGGGGACTTTGTGCGGTACCGGTCGCGCTTCCCCGCGGAGTTCGGCTGCACGGCCGACCTGCCCGCGGAAGCGTTCGCCGAGGCGGTGCGCCGGGTATCGCTCGTGGCCGAGCGCGGCACGCCGGTGCAGTTGTCGTTCGGGCCGGACCGCGTCACGGTCGGCGCCGCCACCCAGGGGCAGGCGCGGGCCAGGGAGACGGTGCCGGCGGACTTCACCGGCGACGAGCCGATGATCGCGTTCAGCCCGCACTACCTGCTCGACGGGGTGATCGCGGCTGTCGGCGGGCAGGCCGATGTGCCCGGCGGTGCCCGGGTGCGGCTGCAGTTCACCAGCGCGACCAAGCCGGCCGTCATCACCCGCAGCCCGGAGCTCGCCGATCCCGCCAATGCGGCGGAGCCCGGCAATGCGGCGGAGCCCGCCGACGCGGGCACCAATGCTGTCTTCCGCTATCTAGTCGTCCCGCAGCGCCTGCTGAAGTAAGAAGTGGCTCAGTGCCCCCAGGGACCGGGCTGGTAGTAGTAGCCGTGCCGCGTGAACAGCAGGGCGGTGAACAGCCAGATCAGCATCGCGAGGATAAGCAGCGACAGCGCCGCGTATCTCCCGGCCCGGTCCGACGGCGTGTTGTGCTTGCGGCCCTCCACGGCCGGCGCCCGCGGTAGCCGTACGGAGTCGCCCGGCTCCGCGGCGCCGGTGGAAACCGAGGCGCCACCCATCCGCTGCCAGCCCGGCCAGGCCTGCCAGTACGGTGCGAGCCCCTGCGGAATCACCGGGTTGGGCGCGGGCCCGTGCGGGCTGGGCAAGTCAGCCATGACCTTCCACAGCTGTCCGTGCGTTTTGGCCGCGAATACCTGGCTGAGGCGTTCGTGGAGTTCGTCGAGGGTGAGCCTGCCCGCTGCATAGTGTTCGCCGAGGTCCGCCGCCGCCGCGTCGCGTTCCGCGTCCCCGATGCGCAGCACGTGCCGTGGCATTGGCCTGTACGGCTCCCTGTCCCGGTCGGGAAAGGGAGCGTAGTAACGCATCGCCATCGCGCTTCCGGTGCTCGCTGGAGAGATAGGTCCCCTCCACGATAAGTCCCGGTTAGCCGCTGAGGGAACCCAGGCTGGCCCCCGGCTTAACAAAGATGGCGCCGCGGCCAGGTGCTACCAGTGGCGGCGTCGCGGCCCGCAGCCGCGTACCGTGCCGCGCCGGCGGAAGAACAGCCGCCGCAGAACGCTCAGCGCCGCGATGATCAGCACGATCCCGAACGGCCTGGTCCCTCCCATGCCGAACAGCGACAGACCGCCGGCGATGAGCAGCCCGGCCAGCACCAGGGAGCCGAAGAACATCGGGGCGATCACGCGGCCCGGTCCCCCGCCGGCGCCTGGTCCGGCCCCTCGTCCGCCGCCGCCTGGCCCGACGCCCGGTCCCCAGCCGCCGCCCGGTCCGCCGCCCGGACTCCAGCCGCCGCCGGTGTTCCAGTCACGGCCCGCGCCCGCGCTACCGGCAGGACCGGCCGCCCCGCCTGTCCCGGCCGCCGTCCCCGACGCCGACGGCAAGTCCGTCATGAGCGCGTTCAGGTCGGCCCGGGTCTTCGCCGCGAACGCCTTGTCGAGCCGTTCGTTCAGTTCGTCGAGCGTGAGACGGCCGACGGCGTAATGCTCACGCAACTCCGTCGCGACGGCTTCCCGTTCCGCGTGCCCCACTCGCATCTCGAATTCAGCAGCCATCGATTCCTCCACCGCCTGGTCACGCTTGATGGGATCCACGATATATCGCGTGCTGTCCACCGGCAAACGAAAAGGGCTTTGACAGTCCTATTCTTCATATGTAAGTATGCTCTGACAGGCGATGGGGATAGGGGACAAGACCCTGACGAGTGAGCAACTGCTCGCCGTGCTGACCGCGATCGCGCACCCGCTTCGCTTGCGGATCATCGCGGAGCTGGCCGGCGGTCGCGTGCACGTGAGCGAGCTGGCGCGGCGCCTGGGGATGTCGCGGCCGCTGCTCTACATGCACCTCGACCGGCTGGAGAAGGCCGGCCTGGTGGCGGGCAGCCTGGAGCTGTCCTCCGACGGGAAGGCGCTTAAGTATTTCGAAGTCGCGCCCTTCGACCTGCGCCTCACGGTAGGCGCGATCATCGACGCGCTCCACCGCGACGAGCACGACGAGCACGACGAGCACGAGGAGCACGACGAAGACCCTGCCGCCCGCACCGGCGATGACCGAGCACACCGGCAAGAGCCATGAAAGACACGGAAATCATGGCGAACACCGAGGACAAGGACGGCATCGCGTTCGGCAGCTTCGCGCACGGCCCGCCTCCAGGCCGCGCGATCGCCCGCGCCCTGCTGGGCACCCACGACGACCCGCTCCGCGAGGCGAAGGCGGTGCTGCGTCGTCCGGGGCCGCTCAGCAGATCCTTTTATCCTTAACGATCCATGCCGACTCCTCCCCGTGAGGGCCCAGCTCGCGGGCGAGGAGCGACATCCGGCCATCCGCATAGAGCCATCCGAGAGAGGCAGCGATGGGATAGCCGCAGAGTTCATGATGACGACCGCCAGCGCCGGTTCCCGGAGCCTGCCGGACTTCGACGCCGGTCAGTCCGGCCAGGCGGAGCAGACCCTTAACCGGGTGGCGCCCGCGCAGAACCAGTCGGCGGCCGAAACCGTGCTCATCCAGGCGCGGGCGGGCGGCGTCACGTTCGCGATTCCCGGCAACGTCGGCAACGAGTACGGAGCGGTGCTCGCCGACGAGCGCGCGGTCGCGGCCGTGCAGAGGAGGCGTCGGTCCCGGTCACGCTGATCCTGCTGCTCGTGGTGTTCGGCGAGCTGGTCGCCGCGGGCAGCCCGGTGCTGCTCGCCGTGACGGCGCTGATCACGGCGCTCGGAGCGCTGACGCTCGTCAAGCCGTGTGCTGCCCGTCAGCAGTTCGGCGAGC
>DASZKN010000051.1:0-6807 GCA_035552855.1 Trebonia sp.
GCGATCACCAGGCCGGCCGGCGTGCGGCCGGCGCTGGCGGGCGAGCCGGCCAGCGTGAGCGCCGGGTCGGACACGGTCAGCGCGCCGGGCGCGGTCAGCGCGGACAGGAACCGCTCACCGGTCCCCGCCAGGTCGGTGAGCTGGGCGCTGGCGAGGGCGGTGGCGACGTTCTGGGACCCGCTGGGGGCGGTGCCGCGCTCGCGCCACAGCCGGTACAGGTCCCTGGGCAGCAGCGCGCCCCGCGGCCACGGCTTCCGGGCGGCGTTCGCGATCGTCCGGCCGAACCGCATCGACGCCGACCCTTCCAGCGCGCTCAGCCGCGCCTGGGTCATCGCCAGCTGCATCCGGGTGTCGCGAAGCTGGCGGGCGAGCCGCTCGCGCTCGGCGGCCAGGCCCGCGTCCTCGCCCGGGCCGCCGGGCAGCCCGCCCTCGGTGTCGCTCCCGCCGGCGCTGCCGGTAGCGCCCCCGCCGGCGCTGCCGCCGCCGGTCGGCGTGACGTCAGTCATCCTGGCCGCCCTTCTCGCCGGCGGCGGTCGCCGCCGATGGCCCGCCGGTCGCCGCCGATGGCCCGCCGGACGCCAGCCACGACGTCATGATCCGCGCGATGCGCGGTCCCGCCTGACCGTCCCACAGCGGGGGCAGTTCGCCGGCGTAGGGGCCGTCCGCCACCGCCCCGAGGACCGCGGCGGAGAGATCGTCGATGGTCACGAGGCGGTTGCTGCCGCTGGTGATCGTGATGGGCCGCTCAGTGTTCGGCCGGAGAGTGAGGCACGGCACGCGAAGGAGCGTAGTCTCCTCCTGCACGCCGCCCGAATCGGTGACGATCGCGGCGGCGCCGCGCACCAGCGACATGAACTCGATGTAGCCAAGCGGGTCGACGACCCGCACCCGCGGCGCGTCGAGCAGGCCGGCCGCGGTCAGCGTCGCCCGGCCGCGGGGATGCAGCGGAATGATCACGTCGAGCTTGGCCGCGACCTCGTGGAGCGCCCGCACCAGGTCGGCGGCCCGCGCCGGCGAGTCCACGTTCGCCGGCCTGTGCAGGGTGGCGACCACGTAGTCGCCGGCCAGCCCGTAGGCGGTCGTGCCGTAGGACGCGTCGAACTTGTCGAGGCTGGCGACCAGCGTGTCGATCATCGGGTTGCCCACGAAGTGGACCGCGGACACCGGCCGTCCCTCCCGCGCCAGGTACCCGATCGCCTCGGGGGAGGTGGCGAACAGCAGGTCGCACAGCTGGTCGGTGACCCGCCGGTTGATCTCCTCCGGCATCGAGTTGTCGAAGCTGCGCAGCCCCGCCTCCACGTGGGCCAGCCGCACGCCCAGCTTGGCGCCGGCCAGCGCGGCGGCCACGGTGGAGTTCACGTCGCCGTAGAGCACCACGAGCGAAGGTGAACTTTCGATGAATTCTTGCTCCAGGCCGACCATGATCTCGGCGGTCTGGCGGGCCTGCGTGCCCGAGCCGACCCCCAGGTTCACGTCGGGTTCCGGCAGGCCGAGCTGTACGAAGAAGATGTCCGACATCCGCTCGTCGTAGTGCTGGCCGGTGTGGATGATCCGCTGCTCATGGCCGAGCGCCGCAAGGGCCCGGATCACCGGCGCCGCTTTGACGAAGTTCGGCCTGGCCCCGAGTACATGCGTGATGGACGCGCGCATCGCCTTCCCTGGAGGTGTGTCTGCCGCGGTGATTCGCCGTCATGGTCGCGACCCGGTAGCCGGCGCTCATGGGTGAGCCCGCGAAAGCGGCTCGTGGACGAGACTACGGTCTGCCGGCCGCTGCCGTTGCTGCTCATCATATTTGGACGGCCACGCGGACAGTCGACTGCGTAATCGGCAAGTTGCCCCCCGGCGGCACACGCAAGTGCACTAGTCTCCGTCCGCGTGACCGTAGCCCCCTCCCCGCGCGCGCTCATGCTCGCCGCATCCGTCGCGGTGCGGCACGTAACCGACGACCCGGTGCGCGCGCTGACGCTCGCCTGGCGCGCACTGCCGGCCCCGTTTGGCAACTGGGTGCGGTTCGCCGGCCCGTACGGGCGCGCGGCCGCCCTGTGGGGCGCGGGGGAGCGGCGCGCGGCGCTGACCGCGCTCGAGGCGCGGCCCGCCCGGCTAGCCGCGTTCAGCCTCGCCGTGGACCAGCCGCAGGTCGCCAGGTCGGCGCTGGCGCGGCTGCCGGAAGGCTCGGCGGCGCGGCCGGTCCTCGCCGCGCGGCTCGCCTACCGCGAGGGCCGGTTCGCCGACGCGGTGCGGGCGCTCGACGGCGCGCGCGGCGGCCGGGCGCGCCGCCTGCGCCGCACCCTCGTCGCCGAGATCGACATGCTCACCCCCGGAACGCTCCACATTTCCCCTAACGCACATGGCAGCCTGCCCCCCGCCCGGCCCGCTGCCGAGCGTGGCGGGGCGCCGATGCGCGGCCGGGTCCTGCACATCGTCACCGACGCGCTGCCGAGCACGAGCGCGGGCTACACGATCCGCACCCAGGAGATCGCGCTCGCGCAGCGGGGCGCTGGCCTTGACCCGCACGTGGTGACCCGGGTCGGGTTCCCGGTCACGTCCGGGGCGGTCGACGGCCGGAGCCTGGTCACCGTCGACGGCGTCCCGTACCACCGGCTGCTGCCATGGGTCATGCCCGGGCGGGTGGACACGATCGCGGAGGCCGGGCTGCGGCACGCCGCCCGGCTGACCGAGCGGCTGCGCCCGTCGGTGCTGCACGCGGCGAGCAACTACCAGAACGCGCTGATCGCGATCGCCCTGCGCGACGCCTACCGGCTGCCGTACGTGTACGAGGTCCGTGGCTTCTGGGAGGACACCTGGCTGTCGCGGCACGCGGCGACCGCGAACCTGGAGCGCAGCGACCGCTACCGGCGCAGCCGCGAGCTGGAGAGCCACTGCATGCTGACCGCGGACCTGGTGGTCACGCTGGGCGAGGCGATGCGGGCGGAGATCATCGAGCGCGGCGTGCCCGGCGGCAAGATCGTGATCGTGCCGAACGGGGTGAGCGCCGAGTTCCTGCGGCCGCTGCCCGACGGCGCCGGACTGCGCCGGTCGCTCGGCATCGCGGACGGCGAGCACGTGGTCGGGCTGGTCTCCAGCCTGGTGGCCCACGAGGGCATCGGCACGCTGCTGGACGCGGTGCGGCTGCTCCGCGACCGGGGACTTCCGGTGCGGGCGCTGATCGTCGGCGACGGGCCGGAACGCGGCGCCCTCCAGCGGCGCGCCGCCGACCTGAGCCTCGACGCGGTCTTCACCGGCCGGGTGCCGATGGCGGAAGTCCGCTCCTACCACGCGGTGCTCGACGTGTTCGTCGTCCCCCGGACGCCGGACCGGGTCTGCCAGCTGGTCACGCCCCTCAAGCCGGTCGAGGCCATGGCCAGCGGCCTGCCCGTGGTCGTGAGCGCGGTCCGGGCGCTCGGTGAGATCATCACGGACAAGGTGACCGGCAGTCAGGTGCCGCCGGAAGACGCCCCGGCGCTCGCCGACTGCCTCCAGGAGCTGCTCGAGAACCCGGGCTTGCGCCATGAGCTGGGGGAAAACGCCCGCGCGGCGGTCGCGCAAGATCGCACGTGGGAACGGGGCGCGCAGCGATACCGTGACGCGTACGCGCGTCTGGGCGCGGTCTGAGCTGGTGACCTCATACGATGGAGGGTCATTCCAGGAGGAGGCTGGTTACGTGAACGTCGTCATCATCGGGCTTGGCTATGTGGGTCTGCCGCTGGCCCAGGAAGCCGTCCGGGTCGGGCTGAACGTCACCGGGTTCGACGTCAAGCGGGCCACCGTCGACGGCCTGAACGCCGGCCGGTCGCACATCGACGACCTGAGCGACGCCGACATCGCCGGGATGGTGGCCGGCGGCTTCCGCGCGACCGCGGATCTCGCGGACATCACCGACCCCGACGTGATCGTGATCTGCGTGCCGACGCCGCTGTCGGAGTCCGACGGCCCGGACCTGACGGCCGTGAAGGCGGCGACGGAGTCGGCGGGCAGGCTGCTGCGGGCCGGTACCACCGTCGTCCTGGAGTCGACGACGTACCCGGGGACGACGGACGAGGTGGCCAGGCCGATCCTCGAGAAGGTTTCCGGGCGCAGCGCGGGCATCGACTTCGCGCTCGCGTTCTCCCCGGAGCGCATCGACCCGGGCAACCCCGTCTACGGCATCCGCAACACGCCCAAGGTCGTGGGCGGAATCACCCCGGAGTGCGCCGAGGCGGCCGCCCGGTTCTACGAGCGGGTCTGCGACACCGTGGTGCGGGCGAAGTCCGCGCGCGAGGCGGAGATGGCCAAGCTGCTCGAGAACACCTACCGGCACGTGAACATCGCGCTCGTCAACGAGATGGCGATCTTCTGCCACGAGCTGGGCGTGGACCTGTGGGACGCGATCCGGTGCGCGGCCACGAAGCCGTTCGGCTTCCAGGCGTTCTATCCGGGTCCCGGGGTGGGCGGGCACTGCATCCCGATCGACCCGAACTACCTGTCGTACAAGGTCCGCACGGAGCTGTCGTACCCGTTCCGGTTCGTCGAACTGGCGCAGGAGATCAACAGCCGGATGCCCGGCTACGTGGTGGACCGCGCCGCCGAGATCCTCAACACCGCCGCCAAGCCGCTGAACGGCGCGCGCGTGCTGCTGCTGGGCGTGACCTACAAGCGGGACATCGCCGACCAGCGCGAGTCGCCCGCCCGGCCGATCGCCCGCAAGCTGCTGCAGCGGGGGGCGGCGCTGTCCTACCACGACCCGTTCGTGGACAGCTGGCAGGTGGACGGCAAGGACGTGCCGCGCGCCGCCGAGCCGGTCGCCGACGCGGACCTGACGATCCTGCTGCAGGCGCACTCGTCCTACGACCTGGCCGACATCGCGGCGCGGTCGCGGCTGCTGTTCGACACCCGCGGCCAGCTGGCCGGCGAGACGGTGTACCCGCTGTAACTCTTCGCTCTTCAGGAGGCGCGATGCACGTCGTGGTGTGCACGGTCGTGCACCACCCGGCCGACGCCCGGATCTACTTCCGCCAGATCCGGGCGCTCCTCGACGCGGGCCACCGCGTCACGTACATCGCGCCGTTCGGCGAACCGGGCACCCCCCCGCCCCCCGCACCCCGCCAGCCCGCCGCACCCCAGCAGGCCGCCCCGGGCCCCGGCACTCTCACCGCCATCACCATCCCCCGGGCGGTCGGACGGCGGCGACTGGGGGCGCTGCGGGCCGCGCGGGCGGCGCTGGCGGCGAACATGGCCGGCGCGGACCTGCTGGTTGTCCACGACCCGGAACTGCTGCTCGTGCTGCCGCCCCGGGGCAAGCGCCCGCCGACCGTGTGGGACGTGCACGAGGACACCGCCGCCGCGCTGACGACGAAGGCGTGGCTGCCGGTCTTCCTGCGGCCGGCGGCGGCCGGGGGAGTGCGGTTCGCCGAGCGCCTCGCCGAGCGGCGGCTGCACCTGATGCTGGCCGAGTACGGGTACAACGCCCGTTTCGCGGGCGAGCACCCGGTGGTTCCCAACACGACCTACGTCCCCGACGCGGTCGCGCCGCCGTCAGGCCCGCGCCGCGTGGTGTACGTGGGGCTTATCTCGCCGGACCGCGGGAGCGCCGAGATGACGGAGCTTGGCCGGCTGCTGGCGCCGCACGGGATCTCGGTGGAGCTCGTGGGCCCGGCCGACGCGGCGGCGCAAGCGCACATCGAGGCGGCCGACGACGCGGTGCACTGGCACGGCTTCCTGCCGAACGAGGAGGCGCTCGCCGTCGCCGAAGGCGCCCTGGCCGGCCTGTCGCTGCTGCGCGACGAGGCGAACTTCCGGGTCTCGATGCCGACGAAGGTGCACGAGTACATGGCGCGCGGGCTCCCGGTGATCACGACGCCGCTCCCGCTGCCGGTCGAACTGGTGGACGCGGCGAACTGCGGGTTCGTGGTGCCGTTCGACGACGCGCGGGCCGCCGCCGAAGCGGTCCTGAAGCTCGACGCCGATCCCGACCTGCGCGCCTCGATGGGCGCTCGCGGTCACGAGTACGCGCGCCGTTCCCTCGGCTGGCAACGTGACGCCGCCGCCTTCGTCGCCCAGCTAGCAGCCTGGGCGTCGCCCGCGACCGAGCCTGCCCGCTAGCCCGCCAACCGGGACGCGCCCGCGACGCGGCCTAGCTGCGCGGGTCGCCCGGCGCCGGCCGCAAACCCGGCAGGGCCAGGCATAGCACGGCGGCGGCGGCCATCGTGGCAGCGAAGGCGCCTACCGCCCAGGCGCCGGACAGGTGCTGGACAAGCAGGCCAGCGATCAGTGGCGCCAGCGCGGCCAGCGCGGTGGCTGCCATGATCACGGTATTGGTGACCCGGCCGCGCATGTCCTCCGGCGCGCTGCGAAGCACCGCGGCCACCAGCGCGGCGTTCGCGGCCGGCGCGAGCAGCAGCGCTAGGGCGACCGGCGCCGCCACCAGCGGTGACGGGAAAAGCAGGGCCGCGGCGGCGAACAGCAGGGCCCCGGCCAGGGTGATCGTGGTGGCCAGGGTCGCCAGGCGCATGCGCCCTTGCAGCCGGGGTGCCACCACGGCGCCGGCCAGCCCGCCGGCCGCGATGGCCGCCTGCACCAAGCCGATCACCGCGGTGGCGGTACCGTGCTGACGCAGCGCGAGCGTGACCGTGAAGATCACGCCAGTGAAGGCGAAGTTCACCAGGGGGACCTGGATCACCACCGCGCGCAGAATCGGCACCCGCCAGACGAGCTCCGGGCCGTCGGCCACCTCCCGCCACAAAGCCTTGCGCCCGGCCGCGCTCTCCGGCCGGAATCGCCCGCGGATCCGGCTCACCGTCCCGAACGAGGCGGCGTAGGAGACGGCGTCGG
>DASZKN010000052.1:0-2742 GCA_035552855.1 Trebonia sp.
CAGACAGCGGGGCGCGCGTCCGTCTCACGGACGGCCAGGGCGACGAGGCGGCCGTGGTCATTACCGCCGACGGCCTGCATTCGGCGGCCCGGCAGCTGCTGGTCGGCGACGCTCCGGTCAACTCCGCGTACGTGGCGTACCGGGGGGCGGTCCCGATCGACCTGGTCCGGCGAAACAACGTGTCCGAGACCGATGTCGTCGTCTACGTCGGCCCGCGCTGTCACTTCGTGCAGTACCCGCTGCGCGGCGGCGAGATGTTCAACCAGGTCGCCGTCTTCGAGTCGCCGAAGGCCCGGGCGGGCTCGCCGGACTGGGGCACGCCGGACGAGCTCGACGCGGCGTTCGCGCGCGCCTGCCCCGACGTGCGCGCGGGGCTGCCGCTGATGTGGCGCGACCGGTGGTGGCGGATGTTCGACCGCGACCCGATCCCGGCCTGGGTGCACGGCCGGATCGCGCTGCTCGGCGACGCCGCCCACCCGCCGCTGCAGTACATCGCCCAGGGCGCGATCATGGCGATCGAGGACGGCTACGTGCTGGCCGAGCAACTGGCCGGGCAGCTGGCCGGGGCTTGCGGTGCTGGCGCCGCCTGGGACGAGGCTCTTTCCGCGTACGAGGCGGTGCGCGCGGAGCACTGCCGCCGCGTCGTGCTCGCGTCCCGGGCGTGGGGCGACCTGTGGCATCTGGACGGGGACAAGCGCCTGCGCCGCAACGAGATCCTGCGTGCCCGCGACACCTGCGACTACAGCTTCGTCGACTGGCTGTACGGCCCGACGGCCCTGGTGCCCGCGGAAGAACCGAAGATGTTCCGCCCGATCCCGCTCGATGCCTCCGCCCCGGAGCGTGTCGGGTGCGGACTTGAACCTGGACCCCGGTCCAGGGCTTAGCGTCGGGGTATGACGATCGATCAGGGCGCCCGGGAGCTGTCCGTCGGGCAACTGGCGAGCTCGTCCGCAGCTTGCCTGCGGCCAGTCCTGCCCATGGCGCCTGGGCAGGACCCGACCTTGACCAAAGTGAGTCCGGAAAAAGAGCTATGTCATTTGCCGCGAAATTGAGCGCTGGGTACCTTCGCTAGCGTGACTAGCGACTCGGATGGCCGCCGCAGGGTATCGCGTGCGTATTACGCGTCGGAGAGCGGCGCCTCGTCGGTGCCCGGTTTCGACTACATGCCGCCGGACAGCGGCGGGCCCGCTAGACACGGCCGGGCGCCCAAGCGCCGCCGGACAGGCCTGATCGCGCTGATCGCGGGCGTGGCCGCCGTCGTCGTGATCGCCGCGGTCGTCGTCATCGTGGTCGTCAAGCCGGGTAGCAAGACGAGCTCGGGCGGGTTCGTGCCCACGGCCGGATCCGCGTCGGGTGACGCCGAGCAGCTCACCAGCGCGTTCCTGCAAGCGTGGGACAGCGGCAACCTGCAGCAGGCGGCCGCCTACACCGACAACCCGGCCGCCGCGCGCGCCGCGCTCACCAAGTACCGCGAGTACCTGCACCTGCAAAAGCTGTCCGGCACGGTGGCCAGCGCGATCGCGGACACCAGCACGTCGGCGGCGTACTCTTCGAGCGCGGGCGGCGCGACCCCCACCACGGGCGTCGGCGCGGCGACGACCAAGGAAACCGTCACGTTCCAGCTCAACGCCAAGGTGGCCGCGGCCGACACGGCGTCGGCCCTGTCCGGCAGCTGGACGTACCACTCGACGCTGGTCGCCTACCAGCAGCCGAACTCGTCGTCGTGGTACGTCAACTGGAAGCCGGCGGTCGTCGCGCCGAACCTCACGGCGAGCCAGCACCTGGCGGCCGTCACCGTCGCGCCGCAGGTCGTCTCCGTGACTGACAGCGGCGGTGGCGCCCTCAGCTCCTACAAGGACGCCGGGCTGACCAACATCGGCAACCTGCTGATGCAGAAGGCGCCCTCGGGACAGGGCCACCCGGGCTTGTACGTCGAGATCCAGACGGCGAAGGGCAAGGCGGTGCCGAACAGCCAGGCCGTGGTCGTCTCGCCCAGCAACATCGCCGACCTGGCCACCACGATCAGCCCGCAGGCCGAGCAGGCCGCGCGGACGGCGGTCAAGCAGAAGCCGCGTAGCCAGATGGTCGTGATCCAGCCGTCGACCGGTCACATCCTCGCGATCGCCAACAACGACGGCTACAACGACTTCGCGCTGACCGCCGCGGTGGCGCCCGGCTCGACGATGAAGATCATCACCACTACGGCCCTGTACAGTCTCGGCATCACGAACGCGGACGCCGGCGTGGGGTGCCCGGCGCAGTACACGGTGCAGGGCATCACGATCCACAACGACCAGAACGAGACCGAGCCGTCCAGCACGCCGCTGTGGTACGACTTCGCGCAGTCGTGCAACAACGCCTTCACCCAGTGGTGGCCGCAGCTGTCCGCCGGTTCTTCCTCGAAGACGAACAAGCTGGCCGCGACCGCGGAGAAGTACTACGGGCTCAATAAGAAGTGGGACATCGGGATCGGCGGCGAGAGCGCGCAGTACTTCAACGCCCCGCCGTCGGCGTCCGGGTCCGAACTCGCGGAAGAGAACTTCGGCGAGGGCGCGCTGCAGGCCTCCCCGCTGGCGATGGCCTCGGTCGCGGCCACCGTCGATAACGGCTCGTTCAAGCAGCCGATCCTAGTGCCGGGCACCAAGCAGATCTCCGCCACGCCGATCCCGTCCTCGGTCGACTCCCAGCTCAAGAAGGAGATGCGGGCGGTGGTCAGCCAGGGCACCGCTTCGGGCGAGGGCC
>DASZKN010000053.1:0-6931 GCA_035552855.1 Trebonia sp.
GCGGCCCGCGGCTGACGCCCAGCCGCGCGGCGAGGTCCGCCTCGCCGAGTTGCGTCCCCGGCGCGAGGGAACCGTACAGGATCGCCGAGCGCAGTTCGTCGGAGATGATCTCGACGGTGGACCTGCGCGGAACGGGTTCCAGCTCACCCTGTTCGCCCATGCGGCGCCGCCTCCTCGATGTCGCCGGACGCTGACCGAGCCGGGAGGCGGAACAGCGTGCCGAGGCCGGCGCGGGGCCGGCGGTCTCCTGCAAGGCGGAGGCCCTGCCACACAGTGACCTGGTTGGCGGTAAGGACCGGCTTGCCCAGCCGTTCCTCCAGGTCGTCGAGCCATGCCACCGTGTGCAGGGCCGTGTCGGGAATCAGAACCGCATCGGCGCGCGGATCGTCGTTCGCGGCGGCGAAGCCGAGCACCTCGTCCCTGCCGAGCGTGCCCACCTCGGCCGCCGTGATGATCCCGCGGCACGACAGCGCGACCACCTCGGCGCCGGCGGACTGGAGGAATGTGGTGAACCGTTCGGCGACGTCCGCCGGGTAGGTCGCCGCGACCGCGACTCGCCGCGCGCCGACCTGCCGGATCGCCTCGACGAACGCGAACGACGTGCTCGATGCCGGTACGCCGGTGGCGGCCCGGACCCCGGCGACCTGCTGTGCGGCGCCATCCCAGCCAAAGACGAAGCTGCCGCTGGTGCAAGCCCAGACGGCGGCCTGGACGCCCAGCGCGCGCAGCTTCCTCGCCCCCTCGGCCAGCACGCCGGCGCTGCCAACGTCCAGCAGCGCGTCGATCCGGTGCGCGTCCTCCCGCATGGTCGTGTGCACGACCGGCAGGCGGACGCCGCCCAGCAGCCGCTCGATCGCCGGGTAGTCGTCCTCCGCGCTATGGCCCGGATACAGGAACCCGACCGTGTGGCCCATCGCCTTTTCGCTCCGTATCAGCAGATTGTCAACAACTTACCACCGCAGCGTAATGACGGCCGGTCACGCCGCGTCCGGCCGGGCCGCTTGCACGAGCCATTGCTCTCCTCCGGCGGCGGTGAGACCGATCGCCCGCAACGCCGAGCACATCGTCACCTGGTTGGCGGTCAGGACGGGCTTGCCCAGCCTCCGCTCCAGCGGCGCGATGATGTCGTAGGTCGGGACGTTGGTGCAGCTCACGAACACGGCCTCGGCGTCCGGCCGGTCAACCATGTTGACCGCCGCGACCACCTCTTCGTAGCCGACCTTCCAGATGTGGCTGAGCAGGCCGAGGCCGACGCTGGCGACCACATCGACCCCGTGCTCGCCGAGGAATCCGAGCAGCCGCTCCGTCACGCTGTCGATGTACGGCGTCACCACGGCGATCCGGCGGATGCCCAGCAGGGCGAGGGTCTCCGTCAGCGCGCCGGACGTGGTGACCGCCGCCGGTGCTCCCGCGGCGAGGATCTCCGCGGTCAGCGCCCGCTCGCCCGCGGCGCCGTGCACGAAGCTGCCCGACGCGCAGCCGTACGCGACGACCAGCGGCTCCGGCGCCAGCACGTCGCGCGCCGCCCGGCGGACGTTCGCGCCGTCGGCGAGCGCCGCCGCCATGTCCACCGTCACCGGCACCGGGACGTACGGCAGCCGGGTCAGGTACAGCGACACGTTGTCGGGCGCCCACCGCCACAGCTCACGGTCGAGTGCGAAGTCGAACGGGGCGACCACGCCGACCCCGTGCTGGGCGATCAGTTCCGGCCCGATCACAACCTCGGCAGTCTTTCCCGGCGCCGTCCGAAGAGGGCAGGGCTCCGCTCCTCGCTCGCTATCGCTCGCTACGATGCTCACTTTGTCGCGCGCCTCGACGTCTGGTGCCATCTCCCCGCCCCGCTAAGACTCGTCGAGGCGTCGGTACACAAGCCGCTCCCCGGCGCCGCCGGAACGCCAGACGTCGTTACACGCCTCGGCCATCCGGTCCAGCCCGTCGGTGATCGTCGCGTAGACGTTGCCGGGAACCCAGCCGACGTCGCCGTTGAGCAGCAGGTTGTTGCGGCCGTAGAAGATCGCGAGGTCGATCACGCCGGGCAGCGCCGCGATGCCCTTCTCCTCCTTGAACGCCCGGTCGAGCATCCCGCCGGAGAACGAGAAGTAGACCACGTCGCCGGGGATCGGTGTCACCGTGGGGTTCTCCAGCCCCGGCTCGGTGCCGGCGAAGCGCTCGACCATGGTGTACACCTCGTTACGCGCGTACTTGGCGTGGTACGCGTCCCCCCCGAGCGGCAGCGCCTGCCAGACGGCCTCACAGGTCCGCGGCGCGTCCTTGTCCAGCAGTTCCGCGACACAGGAAACGCCGCGGCGTTCCAGCGAGATTGTGAGGCGTCTGGGCATGCTGATACCTCCCGTGCGCAGAAGGGTGGATGAGACACGCACCCGATGTGGAAATGCTTGCTAGAAGCAGAAGACGAGCATGGTTAACCGGCCGCGGATCCGCGGCAGCAGCCTTGCCGATTGTTGACAATCATAAGAGCGACATCTAGCTTGGGTCAACTAGCGTGGTGGACGGCTTATGGGTAATGGGAACCGACCGGTCGTGGTGGTCCTGCACGGTGAGGACCGGCCACCGGGCATGATCCCGGCCGGCACGATGGCCGACATCCGCTACACCACCGAGCACGGGCTGGCGGCGTCGCTGCCGGGTGCCGATGTGCTGTTCGTGTGGGACTTCGTCTCCGGGGCGCTGGCCGGACAGTGGCCGCACGCCGATGCGCTCCGCTGGGTGCATGTCGCCAGCGCGGGGGTGGACCGGGTGCTGTTCCCGGAGCTGGCCGCGAGCGACGTGGTGGTCACCAACTCACGCGGCGTCTTCGACGAGCCGATGGCCGAGTACGTGCTGGCGCTGGTGCTCTGTTTCGCCAAGGACCTGCACACCACCATCCGGCTGCAGCGCCAGCACCGCTGGCAGCACCGGGAGACGGAGCGGCTGCTGCGGGCCCGGGCGCTTGTCGTCGGCACCGGTCCGATCGGCCGCGCGATCGGCCGGCGCCTGTCCTCGGCGGGCATTTCGGTGAGCGGGATCGGCCGTACCGCCGGCGCCGGCGACCCGGACCTGAACGACATCCGGCCGTTCGGCCAGTTGCACGAGATGCTCGGCGAGGTCGACTACGTCGTGCTCGCCGCCCCGCTGACCCCGGAAACCGAGGGCATGATCGACGCCGCCGCGCTGCGGCGGATGAAGCCGGCCGCCAGGCTGATCAACGTCGGGCGCGGCGCCCTGGTGGTCGAGCCGGACCTGGTCGAGGCGCTGGCCGCGGGCCGGATCGGCGGTGCGGCGCTGGATGTGTTCGCCGACGAGCCGCTGCCGGAATCGTCCCCGCTGTGGGAGATGCCGAACGTGATCGTCTCCCCGCACATGTCCGGTGACGTCACCGGGTGGCGGGAAGAACTGGTAGAGCTGTTCGTCAGGAACCTGCGCCGCTACCGCGAGGGGGCACCCCTGCTCAACGTCGTCGACAAGCACCGCGGCTACGTCAGCTCCAGCTCCGGCCCGGGCGCCGGCGAGCCCCAGGGAGGGCCTTCGTGACGTACCTCAGCGTGACCGAGATGACCGACGCTTTCCGCGCCGGCCGGCTGTCACCGGTGGAGATCACCGAGGACGTGCTCGGGCGCATCGAGCGGGCCGCCCCCGCCGTCAACGCCTACATCCTCGTCGACGCGGAGCACGCCCTCGCCTCGGCGCGGGAGTCGGAGCAGCGCTGGAACGCGGGGGAACCGCGCGGGCAGCTTGACGGCGTCCCGGTCTCGGTCAAGGACGTGCTGCTGATGCGCGGGCACCCGACGATGCGCGGCTCCCGCAGCACCGATCCACGCGGGCCCCGGGAAGAGGACGCGCCGTCGGTGGCTCGGCTCCGTGAGCAGGGCGCGGTGCTGATCGGTAAGACCACGACGCCGGAGCTCGGCTGGAAGGGAGTGACCGACAGCCCGCTGACCGGGGTAACCCGGAACCCCTGGGACGCCTCCCGCACCCCGGGGGGCTCCAGCGGCGGCGCGTCCGCGTCGGTGGCGCTGGGCATGCCGCCGCTGGCGCTCGGCACCGACGGCGGCGGCTCGGTGCGCATTCCCGCCAGCTTCACCGGGGTCTTCGCGCACAAGCCGACCTACGGGCGGGTGCCGCACTACCCGGCGAGCCCGTTCGGCACGCTGGCCCACGTCGGCCCGATCACCTGGAGCGTGCGGGACGCCGTGCTCGTGCTCGATGCGATCTCCCGGCCGGACAGCCGCGACTGGTCGGCGCTGCCGCCGAGTCCTCCGCTGGCTCCGCTGCAGCCACGGGTCGCCGGCCTTCGCGTCGCGTTCAGCCCGGCCCTCGGGTTCGCATCGGTGGACGAGGAGGTCGCGGAGATCGTGGCCCGGGCCGCCGCGGTGTTCGCCGACCTCGGGGCGAACGTGGAGGAGAAGGACCCGGGGTTCGGCGACCCGGTCGAGGACTTCCACGTGCTGTGGTTCGCGGGCGCGGCCAAGTCGATCGAGCCGCTGGACCCCGGCCAGCGGGCCCAGCTCGATCCCGGCCTGCTGGAGATCAGCGAGCAGGGCGAGCGGTTCTCGGCGATCGACTACCTGACCGCGACCGCCCGCCGGATGGAGCTCGGCCGGATCATGGGCCGGTTCCACGAGGACTACGACCTGCTGCTGACCCCGACGATGCCGATCCCGGCCTTCCACGCCGGGGCGGAGGTGCCGGACGGCTGGCCGGCGCCCCGGTGGACAAGCTGGACGCCGTTCACCTACCCGTTCAACATGACCCAGCAGCCCGCGGCGAGCGTGCCGTGCGGGTTCACCGCGGCCGGCCTGCCGGTCGGGCTGCAGGTGGTCGGGCCGCGGCACGGCGACGCCCAGGTGCTGGCCGCCTGCCTGGCATTCGAGGAAGCGCGCCCCTGGCAGGACCGCACGCCTTCAGTTCCATAACGGCCTAAGCGGCGCCTCCGCCTCGCGACTCGCACCCTCCGGGCCTGGCCACTGCAGGCCTGGGCCCCTGCTCCAAGCCGACAGCGCCGGGACCGGCTCGGGACCCGACCACCATTCGCGGACCGCCATCGCCAGCAGGTAGGGGACCAGGTCGGTGGAGCGGCGCATCAGCCAGAGCAGGCCGCGGGTCGCTAGCCAGGTGACCTCGGCTCGGCGGGTCGGCGGCGGGTTGGATGGCTCCGGGTCGGGGCGGGGGCCCACCGGGAACCCGGCGGCGGCGAGCAGATCGTGGAAGCAGCAGGCGATCCGCCGGTGGCCACGCTCGTTCGGGTGCAGCCGGTCCGCCGCCCACATCCGGCGGTCGTAGGTCGCCGGGTCGCCGGCCGCGTCGAAGTGGAGTGTGCCGTGGCTCGCCGCCACGTCGTCCAGCACCGAGTTGACCGCGTGAATCCGCCGCGCCAGCGGCCGGGCCAGTGAATCCGGCAGGCCGAACATCCGCCCGGGGTCCGGCAGCCGCATGGTGAGCACGACGGTGCCGTGCCCGCGCAGCGTGCCGACGGTATGGGCGACCGCCTCGGCGATGCGGCCGGGGTTGAAGCTCGCCCGCAGCGTGTCGTTGGTCCCGACCACGACGCTGGCGACGTCCGGGTCCAGTGCCAGCGCTCTGGGAAGCTGGTCGCGGGCGACGTCGGCGGTCTGCGCGCCGGCAGTCGCCAGGTTGTACAGGCCGGGCTCGCGCAGCCCCTCGGCCAGCAGCGCCGGCCAGCCGCGCCAGCGTGGGCCGGGTCCCGGCACCGGGTCACCCATGCCCACCAGACGTTGGCGATGCCGTGTTCCCGCAGCGTCCTCGCGCTGACCGTGGATGGCGCGAGGGTGCGCTCCGCGCCGTTGTGGACGTTGCGGATCCAGTGCCAGGCGGCGGCCTCGCCGAGGCCGCCGTACCGGTAGGCGCGGGCGTAGGAGGGGATGTCGGTCTGGTAAACGGCGACCATCGGCAGCCCGATGTGCTGCGCGACCGCGCTGCCCCGCGCGCCGAGCACGAACGGGCTGGCCAGGTGCACGAGATCGGTCCGGTGATCGGTCAGCGCCTTCCGGATCCGCCGGCTGGGCAGGCCGAGCCGGAAGCTGGGGTATCCCGGCAGCGGGACGGATGGGACGCGCACGACGGGGTAGGGAAAGGCATCAGCTGTCACAGGAGGGATGTTGTAGGGAGAGGGTGTCGGCGCGATCACCAGCGGTTGGTGGCCGCGCTGGGCGAGATGCTCAGCGACCCGAAGCACGCAGTGCGAGACGCCGTTCACGTCGGGCGGGAACGACTCGGTAATGATCGCGATCCGCATGCCCCAAAGGTGGCTAACCTGGCTCCGTCACAGGGCACGTCGCCGTAACCGTTCCGCGAACTGTCGATGACATTTCGTGTTTGCCCGCGGCCGGACCGTCGCCCGCGCTGAACCCGCGCGCCGCCCCGCACACTCTCGCGCTCTGCGGCGCCGGTGCTTGACCAGCCGTGTCGCGGCGCCGCGTGATCGGCCAACCGGCCGGCCGCCACGCCGTTCTGCTACTTAATCACCGGCCCCGTGCGCCCGCGTGCACGTTCCGCGCACCTCAGCCCCTAGCGCGGCTGTTGACCCCCGGCACGCGCCACCCAACTGCATGACTGTGGCAGCGATGTAGTGCTGACTACGTGGTTGTGGCAGTCACGTAGTTGGCGTCGGGGCGGATCGGCTCAGGCGCGCGGTTTCAGGCCGAGGAGGCGGGTGACGTTGCCGCGGAAGATGGCGTCCTGGTCGGCCTCGGACAGGCCGATCTCCTGGATGTTCTTGATCGTGGCGCGGATGTAGCCGGGCCCCTTCTCCGGGTCGAACGGGCTGTCGGAGCCGAACAGCACGTGGTCGCTGCCATAGAAGTCGACCACGCAGCGCAGCGCGTGCGCCGCGCCGAACATCGCGGTGTCGGCGTACATCATCTTGAAGTAGTCGAGCGGCCGCTTGGTCAGCGGGTAACCCTCGATGTCGGCC
>DASZKN010000054.1:0-14890 GCA_035552855.1 Trebonia sp.
CGATCTCGGTGCTCATGTTCATCTGGAACGTGTACGTGACCGCGCGGTTCGGCGCCAAGGTCACCGAGGAGGACCCGTGGGGCTACTGCTCGTCGCTGGAGTGGGCGACGTCCTGCCCGGCGCCGCGGCACAACTTCTACCGGATCCCGCGGATCCGCTCCGAGCGGCCCGCGTTCGACCTGCACTACCCGCACATCCAGGCGGGTGCCGCCTCGCGCGACATTGACCAGAAGATCCCCGAGCTCAGCGCCGCGAAGAAGTAAGGGATACTCACATGAGAGTTGAAGGCTGGCTCTTCCTGGGCTGCGGTATGTTCTTCGGCGGAGCGGACATCGTCTACTGGTACACCTCATACGACCCGACCGGCACGACGGCGCTCGCGCTGGCCGTGGGCCTGGCGCTGCTCGTCGGGTTCTACGTCCTGTTCACCGGCCGCCGGCTGCCGCCGCGGCCCGAGGACAACGACCAGGGCGAGATCGCCGAGGGCACCGGCGAGATCGGGTTCTTCAGCCCGCACAGCTGGTGGCCGTTCTGGCTGGGCCTGTCCGCGGCGGTGGCGTTCGCCGGCATCGCGATCGGCTGGTGGCTCTTCCTGATCGGCATGCTCGCGGTGCTGTTCGCGTCGATCGGCTTCGTCTTCGAGTACTACCGAGGCCACTTCAGCCACTAATAAAACAAGCATTCGTCATTTTGTGGTCCGTGTGGCACAGCGGGACCCATGTGGGGTTACGCCGGCGGGGCGACCGGGGCGGACTGGCCGGAGCGGCGGAGGGACTCGGCGATGAAGCCGGACGCCTTCAGCTCCTCGACCAGGTCGCACAGGAACCGCACCGTCGTGGCGTCCTTGGTCTTGAGCGTGCCGACGGCCTGCCGGATCTCCATGAACCGGTCGTCGATGAGCCGCCAGCCCGGGTGAGCGCGGACGAGCCCGGTCATCGGCTCCCGTATCCCGGCGACCACGTTCGCGTCTACGTCCAGGAACATGTCCGCGTTGTCCTCGCCGCGCACGATCGTCGCGTGTGCCAGGCTCCGGGTGAGAAACAGGTCGTACGCCGATCCGCGTTTCACGCCGATGCGGACGCCGTCACGGTCGGCATCCGCGGCCGTGGCGAACGAGGCGTCCGCCGGGACCGCGTAGACGCCCTCGATCAGCACGTAGGGCGCGGTGAACGCCACCTCGGCGGCCCGCGCCGGCTCGATCGCCAGGAAGCAGATGTCCGCCTCGTCCTTCACCATCGCCTGCAGCGACCGGCGGGCGGCGTCGAAGCAGACCAGTTCGAGCGGCAGGTCAAGGCGGGCGGCCAGTTCGCGGGCGATGTCGACCGTGACGCCCGCGGGGTCGGCTCGCGTGCCCTGCGCGAGGACCGGGTTACCGAGGTTGATCGACGCCCGCAGGACGCCGCGCGGTGCCAGGTCGGTGACAACAGTGCGCGCTGGATCGGGAGTTCGCATGGACACCAGTATCCAGGCGCGGCGAACGCCTGGTCGGCCAGTGCGCCTGGTCGGCCAGCGCGCCTGGTCGGCCAGTGCGCCTAGTCGGCCAGCGGGAGTGCGGCCTGGTAAGCGATGATCACAAGCTGGACCCGGTCCCTCGCGTCGAGCTTGGTCAGCAGGTGCGCCACGTGGGTCTTGGCGGTGGCGGGGGAGATATACAGCCGCTCGGCGATCTCGGCGTTGGACAGCCCGGTCGCCACCAGGCGGAGCACTTCGCATTCGCGCTCGGTGAGCACGCTCGTCACGGCACCGGTGTCGCGCGGGTACCGCGGTAGCCCCGAAGTGCCCGCGGTCCCGGAAGCCGCCGGGGCCGCTGGCATCGCCGGCCTCGACGCGGCGGACATGGGCGTCTTCGGTCCCGGGATCCGGGCGAACTCGCTGATGAGCCGGCGCGTAACGCTCGGCGCGAGCAGCGCCTCACCGGCCGCGACGACCCGGATCGCCGTGAGCAGGTCGGCGGGCAGCGTGTCCTTGAGCAGGAAGCCGCTCGCGCCCGCGCGCAGCGCGGCGAACACGTACTCGTCGAGGTCGAACGTGGTCAGGATGATCGTCCGCACGCCCGCCGTCTTCGGCTCGGCGTTGATCCGCTGTGTCGCCTCGATGCCGTTGAGCACCGGCATCCGGACGTCCATCAGCATCACGTCCGGCTTGGCCTCGCGCGCGACCTTGATCGCTTCCTCGCCGTTGGCGGCCTCGCCCACGACCGCGAAGCCAGGCGTCGCGGCGATGATGCCGCAGAATCCCACGCGGACAAGCGTCTGGTCGTCCGCCACGGCCACGTTGATCGTCACGCGAGCCGGCCGCCGGTCGCTCGCCCGCCAGGCAGCGGGAGCATGGCTGTCACCTGGAAGCCTCCGTCCGGTAGCGGCCCGGCGCTGAACTCGCCGCCGCACAAGTTGACTCGTTCCCGCATGCCGATGATGCCGTGCCCGGTGCCGCCGGAATCCACCGGGTTCACGATGCGCATGCCGCTCGACGGCACCAGGGCGTGCCCGCCGTCGTCGGTCACCGCGATGCCGACCGACTCGGCCGCGTAGCGCACGCGGACCGTGCAGCGAGCGTCGCTACCGGCGTGCTTGACCACGTTCGTCAGCGCTTCCTGAATGATCCGGTAGGCCGACAAGTCGATGCCGGCGGGCAGCGGCCGGGCCTCGCCGGATACCTCGAGCGTCACACACACCCCGGTGCCGGAGGTGCGCTGGATCAGTCGCTCCAGGTCCCCGAGGCTGGGCTCGGGCGCGAGCGGCGCCGGGGGCCTGTCCGGCGGCCCAAGCCGGCCGGCCGCCATCGCGGCGGCGGGCCCGGACGCCGCCCCAGCGGCCCCAGCGGCCCCAGCCGCCCTGGACGCAGCCTCCCTGGTCGCCGCTGCCCCGAGACCACCGGCGGCCCCGAGACCACCGGCTGGCCCAAGACCACCGGCCGGCCCAAGACCACCGGCCGCGCCCGCGCCCCGCGCGCCCGCCTGCCCCCCGCGCGCGTCCTGCTGACGCAGCACGCCCAGCATCCGCCGCATCTCTTCCAGCGCGTCCCGGCTGGTGGCCTGGATCGCGCCGAGCGCCTCGCGCGCCTCCGACGGGCTGTTGTCGATGACGTACTGGCCGTAGCCCGCCTGCACCGCGATCACGCTCATGCTGTGGGCCACGACGTCGTGCAGTTCCCGCGCGATCCGCAGCCGCTCCTCGGCGACGGCACTGCTGGCGGCCTGCTGCTGGAGCATGTCGGAGTACGCCCGCCGCTGGCGGACCGAGTAGCCGATCATCCACGACAGGACGAGCGCGAGCGCCACCGGGATCGCCGCCCCGCCCCCGGCGGACCGCCCCGCCTCGCGGAAGAGCAGCCCGAAGGCCACGGCCAGCGCGAGCGCCAGCCCGAGGGCGGCCGCCCCGGTCCGCCGGGCCGTGGTGACCGTGACCGTGTAAAGCACGTACGCCGCCGGCAGCAGGACCGCGGTCGCGGCCTGCACCGAGATCGCCTCGCAGGTCAGCGCGGCCAGCACGAGCAGGGCTCCGTAGGCGGGTACCGGCCGGAGCCGGCGGAACCCGACCGGCACGAATATCACGGCCGCGAACAGCAGCAGTTCGGGCACCCGCCCCACCGCGAGCGGCGTTGGTGACACCAGCGCGGACAGCGACACCACCAGCCCCGCCACCGCCGAGACCGCGCAGTCGAGCACGATCCAGTGACCGCGCCGCATGCGCTTGGTGAGCGGCGGCCGCGGGCGGTCGCGATCTGGCAGGTACCCCACAGGTCCACGGTAACCGGCCGCGCGGCGTACGGCGTCAACCTCTGGGCTATCATCCCGCCGGCGGACGCGCGCGTACGAGGGGCCCTGCCACGCTACGGAGCATGGATCACCCAACCGGAACAACCGGAACCGGGCCGCCGCCCGTCATCGCGACGGACGCGCTGACGAAGGTCTACCCGGGCGGTGTCACCGCGCTTGGCGGCCTGACCGTCACGGTGGCACCTGGCGTTACCGGGCTAATCGGCGCGAATGGCGCCGGCAAATCAACGTTGATCAAGATCTTGCTGGGCCTGATCGAGCCGACGCGCGGCACGGCGGCGGTCCTCGGCCGTGACAGCGTCACGGAAGGCGAGCGGATCAGGCAGCTCGTCGGCTACATGCCCGAACACGACTGCCTCCCGCCGGATGTCTCGGCGACCGAGTTCGTCACCCACATGGGCCGGATGTCCGGCATCCCCAAGACCGCGGCGAAGGAGCGCGCCGCCGAGGCGCTCCGTCACGTCGGGCTGCACGAGGAGCGCTACCGGCAGATCGGCACGTACTCCACCGGCATGAAGCAGCGGGTGAAGCTGGCGCAGGCCCTGGCGGGCGACCCGCGGCTGCTGCTGCTCGACGAGCCGACCAACGGCCTCGACCCGGCCGGGCGGAACGCCATGCTCGAGCTGATCGAGCGCGTCGGCGCCGAGTTCGGCATCCCGATCGTGGTGGCCTCGCACCTGCTCGGGGAGATCGAGCGGATCTGCGACAACATCGTGGCGATCGAGGCGGGCCGCCTGCTGCGCGCGGACTCGCTGGACAGCTTCACGACCGCCAGCCAGACGCTGCTGATCGAGGTCGAGGAGGGCACCGCGCAACTGCTGGCGGAGCTCAGGCGCCAGGGCCTGGCCGCCCGGCCGTATCAGCGTGCCCTGCTCGTCGCGGTCGGCGCCCCGGCCACCCCGGCCGCCACCCCTGCCGACGCCGCGGCCGAGACAGCGGACGCCACGTTCGACGCCGTGCGTGACTGCGTCGCCGCCCTCGGCCTGCCGCTGAGCCGCGTCGAACGCCGCCGCCATCAGGTCGAGGAGATCTTCCGGGACGAGGACCAAGAAGGCCAACAAGGCCAACAAGGCGACCACGCGGAGGCCGTCAATGTCCGTTGAGACGTCACCGGCCGGGGTCATCCACGACCTCGGCTACCGCCGGTATGAGGGCGCGCGCCTGGGCCGGCGGCAGATCGTGGCCGCCCTGACCGGCCACAGTTTCCGGTCCGCGTTCGGCTTCGGCCGCGGCGCGAAGGCCAAGATCGTGCCGGCGGTCGTGCTGGCGGCGCTCTGCCTGCCGGCCGCGATCAACGCGTACATCATGTCCAGAGGCGAGACGCGCGTCGTCGACTACGACACCTACATCCCGGTGCTGCGCAACCTCATGATGATGGTCTTCGTCGCCGTCCAGGCGCCGGAACTGGTCAGCCGCGACCTGCGCAGCCGCGTGCTCCCGCTGTACTTCTCCCGCCCGATCAAGGCGATCGACTACCCGCTGGCCAAGTTCCTCGGCTTCACGGCGGCGTGCCTGGTGATGCTGGAGGTGCCGCTGCTCCTGCTCTACGCGGGCAGTATCGCCAACGTGCACGGCGGCGCGCAGGTCTGGGCGCAGACCAGGGCGCTGATCGCGGGCCTGCTCGTCGGCCTGATGTGGGCGCTCGTGCTGGCCGCGGTGAGCCTGCTGCTCGCGAGCCTCACCGGCCGCCGGGGCTTCGCCACCGGCGCGGTCGCGATCTTCTTCCTGCTCACGTACACGCTGGCGGAGATCCTGCTGCAGGTGGAGACGAACATGGCGGGCGGCCACCCGGGGCCCAAAGGGCCGCCGGGAACGCTCTCGGCGGCCGTCCCGTCGCTCGCGGAGAAGGTGTCCGGCCTGTTCAGCCCGTTCACGCTGTTCGACGGCGTACGCATGTGGCTCGGCGCCACCGACCCGGGGGACAACGTGCCCAAGGTCGGTACGTTCGGCGCCGTCTACGCGCTCGTGCTCGTCGCCTTGTTCGCGGCCTGCCTCGCCGGTCTCGCCGCCCGTTACCGGAAGGCGAGGCTGTCATGACCGCCGCGATCGAGCTCACCAACGTCAGCCGCTGGTACGGCAACGTGGTGGCCGTCAACGACATCACGATGTCCATCGGCCCCGGCGTCACCGGCCTGCTCGGCCCGAACGGCGCCGGCAAGTCCACGATCCTGCACATGATCTCCGGCTTCCTCGAGCCGTCCAAAGGAGAGCTGACCGTCGACGGCGCGGCGACCTGGCGGAACCCGGGCACGTACCGGACGCTCGGTCTCGTCCCCGAACGCGACTCCGTCTACGCCTTCCTCACCGGCGAGCAGTTCGTCCGGTCGACCGCGAAGCTGCACAAGCTGCCCGACGTGGCCGCCGCGACCAGGCATGCGATCGAGATGACCGAGATGTCCGCCGCCGCCGACCGCCGGATCAGCACCTACTCCAAGGGGATGCGGCAGCGGATCAAGGTCGCCGCCGCTCTCGTCCATGACCCGCGCGTCCTGCTGCTCGACGAGCCGTTCAACGGGATGGACCCCCGGCAGCGCATCCACATGATGGAGCTTCTCGCCAAGCTGGGCGCCGAAGGCCGCACGATCCTCTTCAGCTCGCACATCCTCGAAGAGGTCGAGCGCCTGGCCACCACGATCCAGGTCATGGTGGCGGGCCGGCTGGCGGCTAGCGGGGACTTCCGCGCGATCCGGCGGCTGATGACCAGCCGCCCGCACGTGTTCAGCGTGACGTCGTCGGATGACCGCCGGCTGGCCGCCGCGCTGGTCGCTCACCCGTACACCAACGCGGTCGAACTGACCGCCAAGGGCCTGCAAGTGCGCGCGTCCGACTTCGGGGCGTTCTGCGCGCGGATCGCGCCGGTCGCCCGCGAGCACGGCATCACGCTGCGCGAACTGCGGCCGACGGACGAGTCGCTGGAAAGCGTCTTCGGCTACCTGATCTCGAACTAGGAGCTGTCATCGTGTTCAATCCGACGGTCGCGGGCATCACGCTCCGCGCGACGCTCGGCCGCAGGCGGGCGTTCCTGTTCGCCATCCCGGCCGTGGTCCTGATCGTCCTCACGCTCGTGCTGCGGACCTCCCATCCGGCGGGGGCCGCGTGGCAGGCCCACGTCCTCGGGGACTTCGGCTTCTCCGTGCTGTTGCCGCTGACCGCGCTGATCATCGGCACCGGCGTCCTCGGCGCCGAGATCGACGACGGCAGCGCCGTCCACCTGCTGGCCACGCCGGTCCGCCGCACAGAGGTGATCATGACGAAGTTCGCGGTGGCGGCCGCGCTGACCGCGGTGTTCGCCGCCCTGCCCGAGCTCATCGCCGGGCTGATCGCCCCGCACTCCGGGAAGCTGGCGGTCGCGCTGTTCGCCGGCGCCCTGGCCGGCGCGGTGATCTACGCGGCGGTGTTCGTGATGGCGTCGGTGCTGACCGGCCGGGCGATCGCCCTCGGCCTGCTGTACGTGCTGATCTGGGAGGGGCTGCTCGCCAACCTCGTCGGCGGCGCGCGCATCCTGTCCGTCGCGCACTACTCGCTCGGGGTCGCGAACGGCATCGACCACGATCCCAGCCTGGGGGCCGGCCTGACGCTCACGACCTCGGTGGTACTCGGCGCGGTCGTGACGATCGGCGCGCTGGTCCTCGCCGCGCGCCGCCTCGCCGCCTTCGCGATCAAGGGCGAGACAACCTGAAAACCTTTTTTCCTTAACGACACCGGTGTCTGCCCTCCGCCACCCCATCTCGATTTGATTGCGATTACCGGCCAGGACCGGCTAGAAATCGCAATCAAATCGTGACAGAGGCGGGGTGGGGGAGGCGGCGCGGTCCGCTAGCGGGGCCGGGGAGTCGCGAGGCGGTTGCTGGTGGCGGTCCAGCGGGCCAGCAGATCGGCGGCGGCGCCCGCGTCCACGGCCTCGGCGGCGCGCGCGATGCCGTCTGTGAGGGTCTTGACCAGACCCTCGGCGACGTCGGGAGCGCCGACGGCGGACGTCAGGCCCTCGCTGGCGGCGATGGCGGCGGCGGCGTTCAGCAAGACGATGTCGCGGACCGGGCCGGCGGCGCCGGCCAGCACCGAGCGGACCACGTCCGCGTTGAACGGGGCCTCGCCGCCGCGCAGGTGCTCGAGCGTCGCCCGCGGCAGGCCCGCCGCGAGCGGATCGAACTCCGTCGCGGTCACGGTCCCGTCCGCGACCAGCCACACCGACGACGGCGCGGTCGTGGTGAGCTCGTCGATCCCGCCGCCGTGGAAGACGAGCGCGGAGTTGCCCCGCTGGGCGAGCACGCCCGCGAGCACCGGCCCCATCACCGGGTCGGCGACGCCGATCGCCAGCGACGTGGGGCGCGCCGGGTTGGTCAGCGGCCCCAGGTAGTTGAACACGGTCGGGACCCCGAGGTCACGCCGTACCGGCCCGGCGTGCCGGAAGGACGGGTGATACAGCGCGGCGAACAAGAACGCGATCCCGGTCTCGGCGAACAGCGCCTCCGACGCCTCCGCGGGCAGGTCGATCACCACGCCGAGCGCCTCGAGCACGTCGGCCGCGCCGCACGCTGACGAGGCGGCCCGGTTCCCGTGCTTCACCATCGGCACGCCCGCGGCCGCGGCCACGATCGCCGCCATCGTCGAGATGTTGACCGTGTGCGCCCCGTCCCCGCCGCTGCCGACCAGGTCGGTCACCGGGCCGGCAATCGAGATCGGGGTCGCGCGGGCCAGCATCGCCTCGGCGATGCCGGCCATCTCGGCCGGGGTCTCGCCCTTCGCGCGCAGCGCGACCCCGAACCCGGCGATCTGGGCCGGGGACGCCGCCCCGTCCATGATCTCGTTCATCGCCCACGCGGTCTCTTCGCTGCTCAGGGCCTCGCCCCGGATCAGCGTGCGTAGCAGAGCGGGCCAGGTGAGCCTGTTCATCGGTGGCACCAATCGGGGACAGACACGGACGCTAGGGAGGCGGCAGGGCGCGTTAGGGGGAAATAACGGGGTTCAGCCCGCGGCGATGGCGGCGGCGCGGGACCGCATCAGCCCCGCTAGCTCCCTGGCGAGCGCCACTGGGTCGATCGGGTGGCTGATGACGGCGTCCGCCCGTGACCAGGCCGCGAGCCAGCGGTCATCGGCCCGGCCGATGATCAGCAGCGCCGGGGGGCAGTTGTAGATCTCGTCCTTGGCCTGGCGGCTCACGCCCATGCCGCCGGCGGGCTGTGCCTCGCCGTCGAGCACCATGACATCAACACCACCCGCGTCGAGCAGGCGGAACAGCGCGGGCGAGGTCGCGACCTCGATGATCTCCGCGTCGGGGGCGTCGGGGGCCGGGCGGCGGCCGATCGCGAGCTTCATCTCGGCCCGCGTATCGGCGTCGTGACTGTACACAACGACCTTCATGGCTGCTCATCCTACTGAATCGCGCACCATACCGGACTCCGGCGTCAAGTAAGCCGGGGTGAAGTCGGGGGGTCGGGTGCGCATCCCCTACGCGATGTCGTAATAATAGCTCCGTGGCAACAGCATCCGTGACCGAGACACCGACGGTACCGCGCGGCCCTGCCAGCAGACCGAACCTAGTCAGCGTGGGCACCATCATCTGGCTGTCCAGTGAGCTGATGTTCTTTGCTGCCCTGTTCGCGATGTACTTCACGATTCGCTCGGTCGATAAGGGCCAGGGCCTGCAGTGGCCGGTGGCCCACCTTGACCTTCCGCTGGCGACGGCGAACACGCTCGTCCTGGTGGCGTCCAGCGTCACCTGTCAGATGGGTGTTTTCGCTGTGGAGCGCGGCCAGATCGGGCGCCTTGGGAACATGCTCAACTTCCGGCGCTGGGGACTGCGCGAGTGGTACGTGCTCTCGTTCGTCATGGGCCTGTACTTCGTGCTCGGGCAGGCCTACGAGTGGTGGAACCTCGTCAAGATCGACCACCTGACGCTCTCCTCGAGCAACTACGGGTCCGTGTTCTACCTGACCACCGGCTTCCACGGGCTGCATGTGACCGGCGGTCTGTTCGCGTTCCTCTTCTTGCTCGGGCGCACGTATGCCGCCAAGCGCTTCACCAGGGAACAGCAGATCAGCGCGATCGTCGTGTCGTATTACTGGCACTTTGTCGACGTCGTCTGGATCGGCTTGTTCACCACCATCTACCTCATCCACTAGTAGGGACACCAGTGAGCTGGAACATCGCTCGGCGCAGGCGCCCAGCCGCCGGCTATGCCGCGGTCGCCGGGGGTCTCGTCGTGGTCGGCGTGCTGTACGGCGCGCTGTCCGGAGGCGGCGCCTCGGCCGCGGCGCCCAGTCAGGCCTCCACCTCCATCGCCCAGGGGCACTCGCTCTTCATCGAGAACTGCTCGACATGCCATGGCCTGGACGCCCAGGGCACGTCGCAGGCGCCGTCGCTGGTCGGGGCCGGGGCGGCCGCCGTCGACTTCCAGATGTCGACCGGGCGCATGCCGGCCAAGGAGACGACCGCGGAGGTTCAGCGGAAGCCGGTGCACTTCTCGCAGCAGCAGATTTACGACATCGCCGGGTACATCGCGTCGCTCGGGGGCGGCCCCGCGGTCCCGTCGGCGTCGCAGGTCGCCGCCAATGGCGACACCGCGCTGGGCGAGGAGCTGTTCAGCACGAACTGCGCGCAGTGCCACAGCTTCGCGGGCGCCGGCGGCGCGCTGACGTACGGCAAGTACGCCCCGCCGCTCACCGCGTCGACGCCGACTGAGATCTACGAGGCGATGCTGACCGGCCCGGAGGCGATGCCGGTCTTCGGCGACGGGACCGTCACCCCGGCCGAGAAGAAGGACATCATCACCTACGTCATCGACACGCGGAACGAAACCAACCCTGGCGGATTCTCCCTCGGCCGGACCGGGACGGTCACCGAGGGCCTTGTCGCCTGGCTCGCCGGGCTCGGTTTCCTCGTGCTCATCGCCATGTGGCTCACCGCCAAGCGGCGTGGCACGAACAGGGTTGGATCGGAGTAGTCATGAGTGACGAAGTAGCGGAGCCGAGGGGCTCGCACCGCAAGGTGGGCACACCGCCGCCCACCCCGTACGCGGTGGACACGGAGACGGAAGAGCCGCCGACCCCGACCGAGGCCGGCTACAGCCTGGACCCGGACAACCCGGTCCACGCCAAGCGGGCCGAAAAGCTGGTGGCGGCGCTGTTCGTCCTCGCCTTCCTGGCCGGCTGCGGTTTCATCGCCGCCTACGTGGGGCTCGAAGTCGGCACGTCGGCGATCCCCAAAGGCGCGAACAACGTCATCGCGGTGCTCAGGTCCAACCTCGCGCTCGGCACCTCGATGTCGGTGGTGCTGCTGGCGCTCGGCACCGGGTCGATGATCTGGGTGCGGCACCTCACGCCGGACATCGAGATCGAGGAAGAGCGGCACGAACTGCGGTCCCAGGCCGAGGACCGCAAGGAGTTCCAGCGGGAGTTCGCCGAGGGCGCCGCGATCAGCCAGGTCACCAAGCGGCCGCTGCTGCGCCGCACGCTACTGCTCGCGACCGCGCCGCTGGCGATCGCCCCGCTGTTCCTGCTGCGCGACCTCGGCCCGCTGCCCGGCACCTCGCTGCGGCACACCGTGTGGCGCAAGGGGCTGCGGGCGGTCACGTACGGGTCGCAGCACCCGCTGCGGCCGGCCGACATCGCCACGCCGGGATCGCTGATCACGGTGATCCCCGAGGGATACGAGGACGACCAGAACGCGCTGGCCAAGGCGGGCGTGATCCTGATCAAGTTCGAGGACGGGCAACTGGACGTCCCGACTGTCTACAATGGCAAAGTCCAGCTGTACGGCATGAACTGGACGGTCGACAACATCGTCGCCTACTCCAAGATCTGCACCCACGTCGGCTGCCCGGTCGCCCTGTACGAGCAGACCTCGCACCACATCCTGTGCCCGTGCCACCAGTCGACGTTCGACGCGGCGCACGGGGCGGACGTGGTCTTCGGCCCGGCGGCGCGGCCGCTGCCGCAGTTGCCGCTCGGCACTGACGCCGACGGCTATCTGGTGGCTCTCAGCGACTTCACCCAGCCGGTCGGCCCGAGCTTCTGGGAGCGCGGATGAGCGACGCAGTAAAGATCCCGCCCGCGGTCTCCGGCGTCGGCGGGTGGCTGGACGACCGGTTCCACGGGGCCAAGGGCGTCCGCGTGCTGATGCGGAAGGTCTTCCCCGACCACTGGTCGTTCATGCTAGGCGAGATCGCGCTCTGGTCGTTCGTGATCCTGCTGCTGACCGGCACGTACCTGGCGCTGTTCTTCGTGCCGTCGATGTCGGACGTCGTGTACCACGGCTCCTACACCAAGCTCGACGGCATCACGATGTCGCAGGCGTACCAGTCCACGCTGCGGATCTCTTTCGACATCCGCGGCGGGCTGCTGGTCCGGCAGATCCACCACTGGGCCGCCGACCTGTTCATGGTCGCGATCATGGCGCACATGCTGCGGGTGTTCTTCACCGGCGCGTACCGCAAGCCGCGTGAGGTCAACTGGCTGATCGGCATCGTGCTGTTCATTCTGGGCATGCTCGAGGGCCTGTTCGGCTACTCGCTGCCGGACGACCAGCTGTCCGGCGCCGGCCTGCGGATCTTCGAGGGCGTGCTCCAGGGCATCCCGATCGTGGGCACGTACCTGGCGTTCTTCCTGTTCGGCGGCCAGTACCCGGGGACGTCGATCGTGCCGCGGATGTACATCGTCCACGTGCTGCTGATCCCGGGCATCATCCTCGCCCTGGTGGCCGCGCACCTGTTCATCATGTTCCACCAGAAGCACACGCAGATGCCCGCCAAGGGGAACACCGAGCGGAACGTGGTCGGGGCGCCGTTCTGGCCGTACTTCCTGCTCAAGGGCCAGGCGTGGTTCTTCTTCATCTTCGGCGGCCTGGTCGTGCTGTCGACGTTCGCGCAGATCAACCCGGTGTGGCTGTACGGCCCGTACACGCCGCTGGCGATCTCGTCGGCGTCTCAGCCCGACTGGTACATGGGCTTGCTCGAAGGCGCGCTGCGCGTCATGCCCGCGTGGGAGATCAACTTCCTCGGGCATACGCTGACGCTGTCGGTGCTGATCCCGTTCGCGGTGCCGCTCGGCATCATCTTCACCGGCGCCGCGCTGTGGCCGTTCTTCGAGCGGTGGGCGACCGGGGACAAGGCCGAGCACCACGTCAACGACCGGCCGCGCAACGCGCCGGTGCGCACCGGGACCGGGGTGGCGGCGGTCGCCTTCTACATCGTCCTGCTCCTGGAGGGCGCGAACGACGTGCTCGCCTACGAGCTGCATGTCCCGCTGTACACGATCACGTGGATCGCGCGGATCGCGGTGTTCGTGGTGCCGATCGGGTCGTACTTCGTGACCAAGCGGGTCTGCCTCGGCCTGCAGCGCAAGGATGCCGAGACCGCCGCCCACGGCTGGGAGAGCGGCATCATCCAGCAGCTGCCGGACGGTGAGTTCGTCGAGGTCCACACCCCGGCGTCGGATGAGGAACTGGCCGTGCTCAGGGCGAAGGCGCTGCCGGACATGCTGCCGTCGGCGGCCCGGCCCGACGATAACGGGATCCCCGCGCCGGCCGCCCGCGGCGTCAAGGGCTGGGCGCGCGGGGTCGCGAACCGGGCGTTCCTGGAGACGGCGGAGGCCCCGGCCGACGGCCACGGCGGTCACGACGGTCACGACGAGGTCGAGGGCGGGGAGCACGCCGTGATCGGCTCGGAGCCGGCCGAAGCGCCCCACGGGGACGAATAACCCCGGCTCGCATTAGTTGCCACATGGCGGTTCCCGGTGCTTTCGGTGCCGGGAACCGCCACGTTCGGCCGCTGCGGCCCGCCCCGATCGCCGGCGCTACTCGGGAAGGCCGATCGCGAAGGCTGCTTCAAGGTCGTGCCGTGAGTAGGTACGAAACGCGATGTGGGTCTCCGTCGCGGTCACGCCGGGCACCTTGTTGAGCTTGCCCGGGATCACGTCCGCGAGCTGCTCGTGCGCGCGCACCCGGACCATGGCCACCAGGTCGAACTCACCGGTGACCGAGTACACCTCGCTGATCTCCGGGAACTGCGCGATAACCTCGGCGACCTCGGGAATGCGGTGTACGTCGGCCTTGATCATGACGATGGCGGTGACCATGTGCTGCCTCCGGTGCGCTGGGCATAATGCCAGGCCATACCTTATCGATCTGGCGGGGCAGGCGTGGCGCAGGGTGCGGCGGCCGCTCGCGCCGCAGCCGCCTCCGCTACCTCAGCCGCCTCCGCTGCCGCGGCGGCCTGGGCGGCCTCGAGTTCCGCCAGCCACGGCTCTAGCTGGCCGAGCGTGCGGATGCCGCGGTCGGCGAGGCGCCGCAGTAGCTCACTGAGCACGGACGCGGTCGCCTGGGCGTCGGCGAGCGCGCGATGGGACGGCCGCACCGGCGTCCCGAAAAACCCCGCCAGCGTCCCCAGCTTGCGGTCAGGGACCTCCTCGGGGGTGATGACGAGTTGCCGGGCGAGCCGCACCGTGTCCACGATCGCGAAACCAGGCCACGCCAGCCCGGCGACCGCGCACGCCGCGCGGAGGAACCCCACGTCGAACGGCGCGTTGTGGGCGGTCAGCACGCACCCGTCGATGAACGTGAGCAGTCCGGGCAGCACGGCGGCGACCGGCGGGGCCAGCGTCAGCATCTGGTCGCTGATCCCGGTCAGCTCCTCGATGTCCGTGGGCACCGGGCTCCCCGGGTTCACCAGCGACGTGAACTCCGCGACGATCCGGCCTCGCCGCACCCGGACCGCCCCGATCTCGGTGATGCCGGCCTCGTCAGGCGACCAGCCGGTCGTCTCCACATCGACGACCGCGAACTCCAGATCGGCGAAGGGGACATTCGTATGCCTGGCACCGGGAACGTCCGCCGTCGCGCTGGGGCTCTGCAACTCGGTCATGTGCACCACCGTAAAGCGGGGCACCGACATTTCCGGGGAAGCTCGAATGTCAGAGGTCCCGCTTACCGTGTCTTTTGTCCGTACGGCAACGCGCTGTCACCCGCAACCCAGCCCTGGTAACCGCGACCCCGCGGAGGAGAGACATGATCATCGACTGCGACCGGTGTAACGTGCGGGGTCTCGCCTGCGCGAACTGTGCCGTCACGTTCATCGCCGGGCAGGAGGGGCAGCAGGGGCAGGAGAGGCAGGAGCAG